>JASGFB010000034.1:0-39178 GCA_047605765.1 Rhodocyclaceae bacterium | reverse complement strand
TGACGCTGTGCCACCTGACGGAAAACCTCTTCGACAAGCTGCGCAACGCCGAGCTGCTGGTGACGCCCGAATGCCTGGACGTGATCCTGGCGGCGACCGCCAGCGTGCGCGACATGTTCGGTAACCTCGAACATGGCATGCAGCCGCGCGCTGCCGACGCGTCGCTCATCGAACAGCTCAAGCTGGCCATTGCCGGCAACCTGAAGGCTGTCGCTCCGGTGGTTGCGCCGACGCCGGCCGCTGCCGTCGTGGCTGTCGCCGCGCCGGTTGCCGCCGTCCCGGGCGTCGGTGACGATCTGGACTGGAACACGCTGTACGAAGCGATCACCGGCGTGACGGTCGGCAAGACGCTGGCCGACGTGCCGGCCGACGCGATCATCCAGGCCGCCGTGGGCCGCCGTGCTACCGACAAGCCGGGCGCGCAGAGCGTGCCGAGCGGTCGCCGCATGGACGAGCGCACCCGCGACAACTCGATCCGCGTCGATACCTCGCGTCTCGACCAGGTGCTGAACCTGTCCGGCGAAATCGGCCTGACCAAGAACCGCCTGAACGCCCTGCGCAGCGACATCCTGAACGGCAAGAACGACACCGAGACGCTGCAAGCGCTCGACCAGGCCGTCAGCCAGCTCGACCTGTTGGTGTCCGATCTGCAGAACGCCGTCATGAAGACGCGCATGCAGCCGATCGGCCGCCTGTTCCAGAAATACCCGCGCATCGCGCGCGACCTGGCCCGTTCGCTGGGCAAGGACGTGGAACTGGTGCTCGAAGGCGAAGACACCGAAATCGACAAGACCATGATCGAGGACCTGTCGGACCCGATCATCCACTTGATCCGCAACGCGGTGGACCACGGCATCGAGCAACTGCACGAACGCCTCGAAGCGGGCAAGCCGGAAAAATCCATCGTGCGCCTCGAAGCGCGCCAGGAAGGCGACCACATCGTCATCCTGGTGGCCGACGATGGTCGTGGCATGAACGCCGAGCGCCTGCGCGCCAAGGCCGTGGAGAAGGGCCTCATCACCGATGAGGAAGCCAACACCATGGACGAGCGCCAGAGCTTCAACCTGATCTTCCTGCCGGGCTTCTCGACGGCCTCGCAAGTGTCGGACGTGTCCGGCCGCGGCGTCGGCATGGACGTGGTGCGTACCAACATCCAGAAGCTGAACGGCACCATCGACGTGCGCTCGGCCATGGGTTCGGGCACCACCTTCGAGATCTCGCTGCCGCTGACCCTGGCGATCCTGCCGGTGCTGCTGGTGTGCCTGCGCGACCAGCCCTTCGCCGTGCCGCTGTCGATGGTGCGCGAAATCCTGCCGATCGTGCCGAAGGAAGTGCAAGAACTGGGCGGCCGCGCCACCATGGTGGTGCGCGGCGAAGTGCTGCCGATCTTCACGCTGGCCGGCTTGCTCGGCTGGCCGCAGGGGCAGGTGCCGGAATATGGCGTCCTCATGCAGACGGCGGAGCAGAGCTTCATCCTGGCCTTCGATTCGTTCGCCGGCCGCGAAGACGCCGTCATCAAGTCGCTGGACGACTTCCGTCCGAAGGGCGTCGCCGGTGTCACCACGCTGTCCAATGGCCAGATCGTGCTGATCCTCGACATGAAGGAACTGCTCGGGGGCCTCTCCGATCAGCGCGCCGTGACCCGTCGCCAGCTCCTGCTGGAAGACATGCCCACGCCGACCCTGCTGGCCGCAGCCTGATCGCAGTCATCGCTTCAGATGAGAAAGCCCGCCGATTGGCGGGCTTTTTCTTTGGGGGCAGGGCGCCCGCAGAGGTGCGCGTGGGCGAAGTGCTCCCATTGCGCTAAATGGGATCCGGCTGGGCGTGGCGAGATGCCGCCCTATCGGAGTATCCAAGGTGACGATAAGCCACGCGGCAGCGGTCCGGCGTATTCATCCGCACCAGGAGCGCCGTGCCCGAGCCGCCCTCGTGTCGAACGGGAAAGCCCTCTGATTGACGGGTTTAGGCCGTGGGACGGCAGGGCGCACAGGCGCTGGCAGCTCACGCTGCCGATGCCCGATCAGCGCCGGCCGTCGCGAATCGAGGGCGTCACATCGGTGTAGGTTTCGAACTCGACACCGTTGAGCATGCCGTGGAACGACATCCGGAGCGAAAAGCGATCGAAGAACGACAAGAACTCTGCCTCGCTCAAGACCAGGTCAACAATTCTGATCCGCAACGGGCCCTGGGTCTTGTCCAGCAGTTCCTGAACGTTCTGATGGCCGGCATAGGGGACGACGTAGGCGCGAATCGTCCGCAAGTAGCCCTTGGGATCGGCGCCCTCCTTGCGGGTGGCGAATTCGATTCCGAGAGCGATCTCTTCTTTACCGATCAATCGCCGCTCGGCGAGCCAGCTCTGTAGATCTTCCTGTGGGGCATTGTCCGCTGTCACGAGGCCCTTCCAGTCGCGGTAGGGCAGCGGCTTGCCGAATACTTCCTTCATGCGTCTTGCTGCGTCGATTTAAGTGACGCCTACGATGCCGATAACCTCGGCGGGAAACCACCTGTCTTTTTGGGCAGTCACTTTGGCAACACGACGTTCATGACCATCGGATGAGCCTCAGCCTGGATCTGCGCAAAAACGATAATTTCGACATTAAATCGACAATGTCGATATTTTTTACATATTCATCATCTGGCTTCAGTGGTGAATCAGGCAACTATTTGAAGAGATAGCGTTTTTTGATACTGGCTCGGCACTTGCATTGCGTATTCCGCTTTTGAATACGGAGTAAGCATGAAGAAGTCTGTCGTCGCATTGGCCCTGGCCGCTCTGGGTCTCGTCGCGCACAACGCGCAAGCAACCTTGATCCGGGAAACCGGGGTGTATAGAGAAGTCGGCGACGCCGGCTATTCGCTGGCCACCGCACAAAAACTGCCGTCCGGGACGACGTCCATCATCGGCACGCTGACAGGGGTCGATGTCTATCGTTTCGATTGGGCGGGAGGCAATTTCACGGCCTCCACCAGTACCAACTTCGATCCGATGCTGTTCCTTTACGATCTGGCCGGATCGGTGCTGGCCTTCAACGATGATTCGGGTTGGAGCCTCGAAGCGAGCCTGTCCCTGTCGCTCGGCGCAGGCAGCTATCTGCTCGCCATCAGCCCTTTCGGCTACAACTACAACGGGCCGCTGAGCGGTTTTGCCAACGCCGGCATCGTGCAGGGCGGGGCCGCCTACCGCATCAATCTCGGTACGGCGACCGCCGCGGCACCGGCTGCGGCTGTATCGGCGGTGCCCGAGCCCATGTCGCTGGCCCTGGTGGGCCTGGGTTTGGTGGGGCTGTTCGCGGTGCGCCGCAAGCAGGCCTGATTCACCCTGGCATGCATCAAAAAGCCCGCCCTCGCAGGATGGCGGGCTTTTTCGTTTCGGCGCGGCTCAGTGCTTCGTAAAAAGGTGCGATACGTGGCGGAGAGCTGATCCAGGCCGGTGCCCGCGTCGGGCGGAGGGCGTTAGGCTCTTGGGTTTTGAGCCGTCGCCGCACGCATGAATCCTGGGATCGCCACTGCCATCGCCGCGTCGCCACAACTGTGTGATCGGTTTGGCCGGCGCGTCGACTACATCCGTGTATCCGTGACCGACCGCTGCGACCATCGCTGCAGCTATTGCATGCCGGCGGGGGCGCATGCGGTGGCGCGGCGGGATGCATGGCTCAGTTCCGACGAAATCGTGCGCCTGCTGGCGGCGTTCGCCCGCGAGGGGGTGCGGCGCGTGCGCCTGACCGGCGGCGAGCCGCTGTTGCGTCACGACTTGCCCCAGCTGGCGGCGCGCATCCGCGCCATTGCACACATCGAAGATCTTTCGCTGTCGACCAATGGCACGCAGTTGACGCGCCATGCCCGCGCGTTGCGCAGGGCAGGGGTGGACCGCCTCAACATCAGCCTCGATTCGCTCGACCGTAGCGCACACGCACGCATTGCCGGGCGCGATTCCTTCGATGAAGTCATGGCCGGCATCGACGCCGCGCTGGCCGAAGGCTTTGCGCCGATCAAGCTCAACATGGTGGTGATGGCGGGGGTGAATGCGCACGAGGTCAACGCCATGGCCGACTTCGCCATGGCGCGCGGCCTGGTGTTGCGCCTGATCGAAACCATGCCGATCGGCCCGGCCGCTGGCGGCCGGCTGCACGTCGCGCTCGATGCGATCAGTGCCGAACTGGTGGCGCGGCTCGATCTCGTTCCCGATACCGATGTCCTGGGCGGCGGGCCGGCACGTTATTGGCGACAGCGCCGGGGGGGCGGGCGGCTAGGCTTCATCACGCCGCTGTCGCAGCATTTCTGCGCCACCTGCAATCGCGTGCGGTTGGCAGTGGACGGCGTGCTGCACACCTGCCTGGGGCATGCCCATTCTTTCCCGTTCCGGCCCCTGCTGCGAGGCGGGGCCAGCGATGCCGCGCTGGCGCATGCGATCCACCAGGCCATCGCGCTCAAGCCGCGCCAGCACACCTTCAATGAGCAGCCGCTGACATTCGTCCGCCTGATGTCGCAGACCGGCGGCTGAACCCAATGGCGCCGCCCGGCGCACAAAAAAACAAGGCCCGGTGCAGGGCATCGGGCCTTGGGGGCGTGACGTGTCGGCGCGCCGGTGCTGCCTATTCTTTTTCGAGTTTGACTGACGCCGAATTGATGCAGTAGCGCAAGCCGGTGGGGTTGGGGCCGTCTTCAAACACGTGGCCCAGATGGGCGCCACACTGATGGCAGACCACTTCGGTGCGGATCATGCCGTGGCTGAAATCGTCCACCGTCTCGATGTTGTCCGGCTCGGCGCTGGTATAGAAGCTCGGCCAGCCGCAGCCGGCGTCGAACTTATGGTCTGAATGGAACAGCTCGGCGCCGCAGCAGGCACAGTGATACGTGCCGTCCGCCCAGACGTCCCAGTACTGCCCCGTAAAGGGCCGTTCGGTACCTTTTTGGCGGGTGACGCGGAACTGCTCCGGCGTGAGCTGCTCACGCCATTCGGCTTCGGTTTTCTCGACATTGCGGGACATGGATGG
Organism: Rhodocyclaceae bacterium; assembly: GCA_047605765.1. Lineage (GTDB taxonomy): Bacteria > Pseudomonadota > Gammaproteobacteria > Burkholderiales > Rhodocyclaceae > JBGVSA01. Next base: position 34,184 of record JASGFB010000034.1, on the reverse strand, counting down.
AGCCTCTGCAAGGGTGGGCGGGTGACCGTACCCATATGGGGGCGGACAGGCCGGCGGACAATACCACCGCCGAAGCCGGCATGGCGCCTGCCTTGCAACGGAAAATCAAAGGCTTACACGCTCGAATGCGGGCGCCGGCTCCGGTATAATCCCGGGCTCTCTTGACCCCATGGCCGCGTGCGGCCTGCTCCTTCCGAGTTCCCCATGTCCGAGATTCTCAAGCTGCGTGGCGCGCCGGCCTTCTCCAGTGCCCGCGCATCGCGCCTTGTCGCTTCCCTGAAGTCCGCCCACGGCAAGATCCGTAGCGTCAGTGCCGAGCATTGGTACTTCATCGAAATCAACGCGCCCCTCGACGCCGACGAGCATGCCCGCCTGGTCGATCTGCTGGGCGCCCACCCGCAGGGTGAGGTGCCGGCCGGTGACCGCGTGGTGGTCACGCCGCGCCTGGGCACTATCTCGCCATGGTCCTCCAAGGCCACCGACATCGCTCACAACTGCGGCTTCGGCAAGGTCGTGCGCATCGAGCGCGGCACAGTGTTCACGCTCGAGCCCAAGGCGCTGGATGCCGCCGCGCGCGCCGCCGTGCTGCCGCTTCTGCATGACCGCATGACCGAATCGGTGCTCGACGGCGTGGACGCTGCCGCTGCGCTGTTCTCGCACTACGCGCCGCAGCCGCTGACCACCGTGGACATCCTCGCTGGCGGGCGCGCTGCGCTGGTGGCGGCCAATACCGAACTGGGCCTGGCCCTGTCGGAAGACGAAATCGATTACCTGGTCGAGAACTTCAGCCGCGAAGGGCGCAACCCGACCGATGTCGAACTGATGATGTTCGCGCAGGCCAACTCCGAGCACTGCCGCCACAAGATCTTCAACGCCGACTGGATCATCGACGGCGTGGTGCAGACCAAGAGCCTGTTCGGCATGATCAAGGACACTCACAAGGCCCACCCGCAGGGCACCGTGGTGGCCTATGCCGACAATGCCTCGATCATCGAGGGGGCCGAGGTGGCGCGCTTTTATCCGGACACCGAGGGCCGCTGGGCCTATCGCCCGGAATTGACCCACATCCTGGCCAAGGTCGAGACGCACAATCACCCGACAGCCATTTCGCCGTTCGCGGGCGCTTCCACCGGCGCCGGCGGCGAGATCCGCGACGAAGGCGCCACCGGGCGCGGTTCGCGTCCCAAGGCCGGGCTGGCCGGTTTCACGGTCTCCAACCTCAACATCCCGGGCGCGACGCAACCCTGGGAACAGCCCTACGGCAAGCCCGAGCGCATCGCTTCGCCCTTGCAGATCATGATCGACGGCCCGCTCGGCGCGGCCGCCTTCAACAACGAATTCGGCCGTCCCAACCTGACTGGTTACTTCCGCACCTTCGAGCAGGAAGTTGCCGGCGAAGTGCGCGGCTACCACAAGCCCATCATGATCGCTGGCGGCCTTGGCAACATCCAGGCCGAGCAATCCTTCAAGGTCGAGTTCGAACCCGGCACGCTGCTGGTGCAACTGGGCGGCCCTGGCATGCTCATCGGCCTGGGCGGCGGCGCCGCCTCGTCCATGGCCACTGGCAGCAATGCCGCCGACCTGGACTTTGCCTCGGTGCAGCGTGGCAACCCGGAGATCGAGCGCCGCGCGCAGGAAGTCATCGACGCCTGCTGGCAACTGGGCGCCGACAACCCGATCCTGGCCATCCACGACGTGGGGGCGGGCGGTCTTTCCAACGCCTTCCCGGAACTGGCCGATTCGGCCAAGCTGGGCGCGCACTTCGAGCTGCGTGAAGTGCAGATCGAAGAGCCCGGCATGAGCCCGCGCGAGATCTGGTCCAACGAATCGCAAGAGCGTTATGTGCTGGCCATCGCGCCGAGTTCGCTGGACGCCTTCCGCGCCCTGTGCGAGCGCGAGCGCTGCCCGTTCGCGGTGGTCGGCTCGGCGTCGAGCGACGGTCGCCTGGTGGTGTCCGATCGCCACTTCTCGAACCGTGCCGTCGACATGGACATGAACGTGCTGCTGGGCAAGCCGCCCAAGATGACGCGCGACGTCGCCACGCGCGCCGTGCATCTGCCGCCGTTCGACCTCACCCACATCGACGTCAAGGAAGCCGCGCTGCGCGTGCTGCGCATGCCGGCGGTGGCGTCCAAATCCTTCCTCATCACCATTGGCGACCGTTCGGTGGGGGGCATGACGGCGCGCGACCAGATGGTCGGCCCCTGGCAGGTGCCAGTGGCGGACGTGGCGGTGACCACCATGAGCTTCCACGGCTATCGCGGTGAAGCCTTCGCCATGGGCGAGCGCACGCCGCTGGCCTGTGTCAGCGGCGCCGCGTCCGGCCGCATGGCAGTCGGCGAGGCGATCACCAACCTGTTGGCGGCGGATGTCGCCAGCCTCGGCGAGGTCAAGCTGTCGGCCAACTGGATGGCGGCCGCCGGCCACCGTGGCGAAGATGCTCGCCTGTTCGAAACCGTCAAGGCGGTGTCGGACTTCTGCGTCGGCGCCGGCCTGTCGATCCCGGTCGGCAAGGATTCGCTCTCCATGCGCACGGCGTGGAACGAAGACGGCCAGGACAAGAGCGTGGTGTCGCCGCTGTCGATGATCGCTACCGCTTTCGCGTCGGTGGGCGACGTGCGCAAGACGCTGACGCCGCAGTTGCAGATCGAAGCAGGCGTCGATACCGAACTGGTTCTCATCGACCTGGGCAAACAGCAGCATCGCCTGGGCGGCTCGGTGCTGGCGCAGGCCTATAACTCGGTGGGCGAGCACGCCCCCGACATCGACGCCGCCACGCTGGCCCAGTTCGCCAGCGGCCTGGCCGCGCTCAAGGGCGAAGGTCTGGTGCTGGCCTATCACGACCGTTCGGACGGCGGCCTGTTTGCCACGCTGTGCGAGATGGCTTTCGCCTCGCGCCGTGGCCTGTCGATCGAACTCGATTCGGTGTGCTTCGATGAACTCATGTCCGACGTGGACGGGTCGGAAAAGCGCCCCGATCTGCTGCGCGGCCGCTTCAACGATCGCATTTTTGGCGCGCTGTTCGCCGAAGAACTCGGCGCCGTCATCCAGGTGCGCCACGCCGACCGCGAACGCGTGCAGGCGATCCTCAAGGACGCTGGCCTGTCGGCCCACACGCATTTCATCGGCTACCCCAACGACCGCAACGAAATCCGCATTCGCCGCAACGCCAAGATGGTGTTCGAGGCGGAGGTCAGCGAACTGCTGCGCACCTGGAGCGAGGTGAGCCACCACATCGCCCGTCTGCGCGATGACGAAACCTCGGTGGACGAAGCCTTCGCGGCGCTGGCCGATACCAGCGATCCGGGTCTGTCGATGGCGCTCGGCTACGAGCCGGCGCAGGACATCGCCGCGCCCTACGTGACCAAGGCGACGGCGCGCCCGCGCGTGGTCATCCTGCGCGAGCAGGGTGTCAATTCGCAGAACGAAATGGCTTCGGCCTTCGACGCCGCCGGTTTCGATGCCTATGACGTACACATGTCCGACCTGATGAGCGGGCGCGTCAAGCTCGATGGCTTCCAGGGTCTGGCGGCCTGCGGCGGCTTCTCGTACGGCGACGTGCTGGGCGCCGGCCAGGGCTGGGCCAAGTCGATTCTGTTCAATGCGCGCCTGCGCGAGCAGTTTGCCGCCTTCTTCGGGCGCGACGACACCTTCGCGCTGGGCGTGTGCAACGGTTGCCAGATGATGAGCAACCTGGCCGAGATCATCCCGGGCGCCGACGCCTGGCCGCGCTTTGCGCGCAACCGCAGCGAGCAGTTCGAAGCCCGCCTGGCCATGGTCGAAGTGCTCGAATCGCCGTCGATCTTCTTCCAGGGCATGGCCGGCAGCCGCATGCCGATCGTGGTGTCGCATGGCGAAGGCCGCGCGGTCTTCCAGGCGGACGGTGACCGTGATCAGGCTCTGGTGTCGGTGCGCTATGTCGACAACCACGGCCGCGTCGCCACGCAATACCCGGCCAATCCGAACGGCTCGCCCGATGGCATCACCGGCCTGACCACCGCGGATGGCCGCTTCACCATCATGATGCCGCACCCGGAGCGCAGCCGCCGTACCGTGCAATTGTCATGGGCACCGGCCGGCATGGGTGAGGATTCGCCCTGGATGCGCATGTTCCGCAATGCGCGGGCGTGGTTGAAGTAAGTCCGCACCATCCACTGCCGCATGACGAAACGGCCTTGCTTCGGCAAGGCCGTTTTTTTTGTTTCATCGACCTGGCCGATGACGCTGCCGCCTCGTTGCGGCGCACGTCGGGTGCCTTTTGTACCCCCTTGGTGCATTGATCTTGGCGTCTTTGCCGACTACAGCATAGGGATATGCCCGGTGAATGCCGGCGGCGCGTGGCCGGGCATCGCCGAGCACGAAGCTTGCTTTTCGGCATGCCTGTGAAAGCCGGGCGGCGCGATGGCGCGTGGCCTGTACCGATTTCAATCCAGGGGGGAATGTCATGCGTTCAGTAGTGTGGAAGCGATTCTGGCTGGCGTGCGCAATGTGCCTGACTGCCTTGCAGGCGGTGGCGGCGGACAAGGCCAACGTGGTCATTCTGGCCACCGGCGGCACGATCGCCGGCGCCGGGGCCTCGACGGCCAACAGCGCCAGCTACCAGGCGGCCAAGGTGCCGGTGGACAAGCTCATCCTGAGCGTGCCGGAGCTTGCCAACGTCGCCAACGTGCGCGGCGAGCAGGTGTTCCAGATCGCCTCGGAGAGCTTCACCAATGCGCAGTTGCTGCAACTGGCCAAGCGCGTGTCGGCGCTTGCCAAGCAGAGCGACGTCGATGGCATTGTCATCACACATGGCACCGATACGCTGGAGGAAACCGCTTACTTCCTCACGCTGACCGTTCACACCGACAAGCCCATCGTGGTCGTCGGCTCAATGCGCCCCGGCACTGCCATGTCGGCCGACGGCACGCTCAACCTGTATGACGCCGTGGTGGTGGCCGGCAGCGCCGACGCCAAGGGCAAGGGTGTGCTGGTGAGCATGAACGACCAGATCGATTCGGGCCGCGACGTGGCCAAACTGGTCAACATCAAGACCAATGCCTTCGCCAGTCAATGGGGGCCGCTGGGCATGGTGGTGGAAGGCAAGACCTACTGGTTCCGCGCGCCGGTCAAGCGCCACACCCTGAACAGCGAGTTCAACATCGACAACATCGACCAGTTGCCGGCAGTGGATATCGTCTACGCCTACGGCAACGTGCCGACCGGGCTGTACGAGGCGGTCGGCGCCAGCGGCGTGAAGGCCATCATCCACGCCGGCACCGGCAATGGCTCGGTAGCCGACCGCGTGGTGCCGGTGCTGCGCAAGATCCGCGAAGCAGGCGTGATCGTGATCCGCTCGTCACGCGTGCCGGCCGGCTTTGTGGTGCGCAACGCCGAGCAACCGGACGACCAGTACGACTGGGTGGTGGCGCACGACCTCAATCCGCAGAAGGCGCGCATCCTGGCGACGGTGGCCCTGACGCGGGCGCGCGATGCCAAGGACATGCAGCGGATTTTCTGGGAATACTGAGCGCTCCATCCGGAGTGCCGGTCATGAAAAACGGCCGCGCAAGCGGCCGTTTTCGTTGGCGGGCGTGCCGCTCAGGGCGCCGGTGTCGGCGGCAGGGCGCGGCGTTCGACGCGGTCTTCGAATTCACCGATGTAGGCGGACAGGCTGTTGCCGGTCTGCTCGACGTGGTTGCGTACGTCGATTTCGAGGCGATCCAGACGGGCCAGCACGCCCGCGTGCGCGGCGGCGTCCTGCTCGCGCAGCAGATGCAGTTCGTTGGCCAGATAAGTGCGCAACTCGGTGAAGCGCGAGGCTTCGGCCTGATCGGCCAGTTCGCGTTGGGCGTGGACTTCCTTGGCGTGGCGGCGTGCTTCGATCAGCACGGTGGTCTGCATGTACAGCGCGAACATCAGGAAGACGATGGTCAGCAGGGCCACCAGCCCGAGCATGACCAGGCCGAGCGGCGCGGTGACGCTGGTGAAGATCAGCGACAGTTGGGTCGGCGTGACGAAGGCCGTCCAGTTGACGGCGGCGAACAGCGCGATGAGCAAGACCAGGATGACGAACAGCAGGCTGCGTACAGACATGGGGGTCTCCGTGAAAGAGGGCCGATGACGGCTGTGCACTGTAAGCGGTCGCCAGCGGCGCGGGGCGCGCCGGCGTCAAACGGCGCGCTACTTGGCGGCCGCCAGACGCCCGACTCTACCTGATTCGCGCCGCACCGGCGCGTTGGCGCGGCGTGCCAGTCAGCGTGCGGCCCAGAATTCACGCTGCATGGCAGCGGTCTCGTCGACCAGTTCGGGAACCGGGCCGATCAGTTCGACCGGCTTCTGGCAATGGTCGAAGACATAGCGCGAGGACACGCTCATGGTGGGGTTCTCACCGTGGTTGCCGGTCAGTTCCAGCAACTGGTGCTCGGTCATGCCGAACACCACGCGGCCAATGTTGGCCCAATACGCCGTGCCGGCGCACATGCAGCAGGGCTCGACCGCCGTGTACAGCGTGCAGCCCCACAGGAACTCGGGCGTGAAGTTGGTCGCCGCCACGCGCGCCAGGGTGGCCTCGGCGTGATTGACGGTATCGATATTGCATTGCTCGAGCAGCACGGTTTCCTGGTCGGGGCCGACCAGCACGGCGCCGAAGGGATGGTGACCGAGCGCGATGGCACGCTGCGCGACCTCGTTGGAGCGGCGCAGGTGGCGGATGATCTGCTCGCGCGTGGGGACGAGCCCTTGCGGCGGATAGGTGAGGGCGGGCGGCTGGCTCATGGTCGGCTCTGTTGTCGATGGTGCGGCGATTTTATCGCTGCCACCGTGCCGGGCCGCATGCGGCCAGGAATAAGCAACATATGCCGCCCCAGGGCCGGGCGTTCAGCGCTGGCGGCGGCTGCCCGGCTTGTCCTTGTTGTGGCGGTAGGCCGCGAACAGGTAGGCGGCGGCGCCGAGTAGCAACAGCCACAGGGCGCCGGGTTCGACCGCGGCCGGCAGGATGGCCGTGCCTGCTTCGCTGGCCATGGGAGTGGCTGCGGTTTCGGCCTGGGCGTGCGCCGTACCGAGCGCGGTGACGGTGGGTAGAAGGAATCGTGCGTACATGATGGGGTGCTCCCGGGGCAGAGCATGAGGCGCCGGTTTGTTGGTGACCCGTGGCCGTCCACGAGGCCCGGCGCTCTACTGATTGAAATATAAGCGAGGACTACGCCGTTTGCGTAGCCACCCGAAAGGGTCAAGGGTTATTCGGTGGCTCCGGCAGGGGCGGGTACTTGAGGGCGTTCATGGCGATCTTGTCGCGTACCGCGCCGTCCACATCGATGCCCAGCACCATGGCGAGCCGCATCAGGTAGAGCAGCACGTCGGCGACTTCCTGGCGTACGTGCTCGGCCTGGTGCGTGTGCATGATGGTGTCGGCCTGGGCATCGGTCAGCCACTGGAAGATCTCGACCAGTTCGCCGACTTCGCCGGTCAGCGCCAGCAGCAGGTTGCGCGGCGTATGAAAGCGATCCCAGTCGCGTGCACGGGCGAACTCCGCCAGCGCGGCTTCGAGGGCCTGGGTGTCGATCAGGCGGCCGTCCGCCGGGCTCGGGGGGCTCATTGGTAGCCTTTGAAGCCTTCGAGCAGGATCACGTCCAGTTCGCGGCGCAGACCCGGCTCGACGCCGACCGTGATGTGGCCGAGCGGGGTGGCGGTGGTGAAGCGCGCCATGATCGAAGCGCCGCCGTTGCCGGCCAGCAGCAGGATCGGCCGCGCCTGGGCTTCGTTACCCAGGGGCCGCACCAACTGGTAATGGTCCTGCGGATGCGTACCGGGTGCCCAGGCGGCATAGTCGGGATTCTGGTCGCGCAGCTCGTACAGCATGTGCGCCAGCAGCGTGCGATTGTCCGCCAGCAGCAGGGCATGCGGATTGGCCGCCATGTAGGGACGCAAGGCGTCGGCCAGTTGCGTCCAGCCACGGGCGCGCTTGTACGGGTCGATGCGCGAGGTGATCGGTTTGCCCGCCAGATGCAGGATGTCGCCGAGGTGATACACGCCCACCATCAGCACTGCGTTGATGCCGATCGCCACCAGCCACCAGCGCAGGCGATGGCGTGACAGCCACACCGCGGCCAGCAGGTTGGCGGTGTACAAGGCCGGCGCGGCCCAATTGCCATTGGCTTCGGAGCGTGCCGCCTGCACCACCACCAGCAGCAGCAGCGGCAGCGAAAAACACAGCAGCAATTGCATGCGCGATTCGGCGCGCAGGCGCAGCGCGCCGACGACCCCCAGCACAAAGGCCAGGGCGATACCGGGGCCCAGCGAACCGGCCTGGGCGCCGAGGAATTCGCCGAGGTTGCCGCTCTTGTCGTTGACGCCCTCGACATGGGTGATGTCGGCTGTGTGGCGCAGGGTAGGGAAGTCGTGCGACCAATTCCACAGGATGTTGGGCGCCACCAGCAACGCCGCCAGCGCCACGGCGGCCCACAGGCGCGGGCTGGCCAGTACGCGGCGGCGTGCCGGTTCGACCAGCAGGTAGAGCAGCGCCGACAGGCCGAAGGCCGCCATGGTGTACTTGGACATGATGCCCAGGCCCACGGCCACGCCGAGCAGCAGCCAGTCGCGCCAGTAGTTGCGGTCGAGCGCATTGACCCAGGCCGAGATCGCCAGCGCCCAGAAGAACATCAGGGGCGCATCGGTCGATACGAACAGCCCCAGCGCCGACACGATGGGCAACAGCGAAAACGCCACGCCGGCGCGGAAACCGATGCGCGCATCGAACAGGCGTGTGCCGAGACGGAACACCAGCCAGGCGGTGGCCGGGTAGAGGATCAGCGAAGGCAGCTTGATGGCCAGGATGCCATGGCCGAACAGTGCCGTGCTGGCGGCGATCAGCCAGGCCACCACCGGCGGCTTGGAGTAATAGCCCCAATCCAGCGCCTGCGACCAGGTCCAGTACTGCGCTTCATCCACGTACAGGGTGATGCCCAGGCGCGGGATCACCCACAGCCGGTAGGCCGTCAGCAGCACCAGCCACAACAGCAGCAGCCCGCCTTGCGGCAGGCCGGCGGGTGCGTGCTTCGCCGGCGCCGGGATCATCGCACGCGCACCAGCACCACGCCGCCTTCACGGTGCAGCACATCGACGGGTGCGTCGGCCGGCAGGCGGTCGGCACGCGTGATCGCCAACTGGCCGGCCACCGGCTGACGGGCCGGCGTCACTTGCTGGCGGTAGACGGCGAAGCTCGGCACGTTGAAGTTCCAGGTCACGCCTTCTTCGGGCATGTCGCGCGCCATCAGCGCGGCGCGCTTGACGGGGCCCTGCAGCAACTCACCCACCAGCGGGGCCACGGCCAACGCCAGGGCGCAGGTCTGCAACAGCGCCACGCCACACACGCGACGCCAGGTCTCGACGCGCGGTGCCGCCATCGCCAAGATGGCGGCGATCAGCACCACCGCCACCACGGTGTAATACGAGATCAGGCTGATGCTGTCGATGCGGGCGATCTGCGCCGCGTAATACGGATCCGTGACCCAGCCGGCCGTCACCGCATGGCCGAGCAGCGTCGGCAGGCCGGCCAGCGCGATCAGCAGGGCGAAGGCGGGCAGGGCGCCGATCCAGGCGTGGCGGATGGTATGGCGATGCAGCGCGATGAGCACGAACAGCGGCGTGCAGCCATACAGCGCGTAGTGCGGCAGCTTGGTGCCCGACAGCGAGAAGAACACCACCACGAACAGGCACCACAGCCACAGGAAGCGGCGCAGCGGGTCGCGCAGATCGGACAGCAGATGGCCGGCGGCGGCTACCAGCCACGCCAGCCACGGCAGCAGCAGCACCGGCACCATCAACACGTAGTAGAAGGCGCTGCCTGAATGCCCTTCGAGCGGGCCGGAGAAGCGCTCGACGTTGTGCTTGAAGAAGAAGCCATCGATGAACGCCTGGCCGTGTACGTGATATTCGGCGGCGTACCACGGCACTGTGATGGCCAGCAGGATGACCCAGCCCAGCGGATGGAACACGCTGCGCAGCCAGTCGCCCATGCGGCCGGAAGTCAGGCAGAACAGCAGGGTGGTGGCGCCGGGCACCAGCAGGGCGATGGGGCCCTTGGTGAGGATGCCCAGGCCGATCCATACATAGCTGCGCAGCAGCGGCGCGCGGGCGCCGCTTTCCAGGTGGCGCCAGGCGTCGAAGAGCGCCAGCGCCAGCAGCATGTTGAGCAGCGCGTCGGCGGTGGCGGCGCGCCCGATGACGTGCACGCCGAGGCTGGTGAATGCCACGAAGCAGGCCATCCAGCCGGCATCCTTGCCGGCGCGGCGGCCGGCGAACAGGCCGGCCGCGTAGGCCCATACCGTGGCGGCCAGCGCCGAGGGCAGGCGGAAGGCCCATTCGTTGGGGCCGAACAGCCACACGAATGCGGCCTGGCACCAATAGATGAGGATCGGCTTGTCGAAGCGCGGCGAACCGTTCAGCCAGGTAGAGATGAAGTCGTGGCGCGTGAACATCTCACGCGTGGCTTCGGAGAACGCGCCTTCATCGACGTCGAACAGCGGCGCGCCGGCCAGGTTCAGCGCGAACAGCGCCAGCGGCAACAGCAACAGCAGCAGGCGGCCGCGTGGCGACAGCCCCTCGGGAGCGAACAGACTCATTGCGACAGATGCCAGTCTTCACCGTCGGCCGGCAATTGCGGATCGCGGATCTGGTATTGCCGCGCCGCGCCGGATTCGAAATAAATGCGCGCCAGGGTTTCGGCGATGACACCCGACAGCACGAATTGCACGCCCATGACGATGGCGAAGAAGCCCACGAACAACAAAGGCCGGGTGCCGATCGATTCACCCAGGAACACCTTGATGAAGCCCATGTAGGCCAGCACCAGCGAGCCGATCAGACCGAGCACCAGGCCTACGCCGCCGAAGAAATGGCCGGGGCGGGTGCGGTAGCGCATGAAATAGAACACCGACACCAGGTCGAGAATCACGCGGAAGGTGCGCGAGATGCCGTACTTGGATTCGCCATGGATGCGCGGATGGTGGGTGACCACTTCTTCGCGGATGCGGCGCGGCGTGGTCACCGTGGCCAGCCAGGCCGGGATGAAGCGGTGCATCTCGCCATACAGGCGCACGTTCTTGATGACCGAGGCGCGGAACACCTTGAGGCTGCAGCCGTAGTCGTTCAGGCGCACGCCGGTGATGCGGGCGATCAGGCGGTTGGCGATGCGCGAGGGGATCTTGCGCAGCAGCAGGCCGTCCTGGCGGTTCTTGCGCCAGCCGGCCACCAGGTCGAGATCTTCGCGCAGCAGGCGCGCCACCATGCGCGGGATGTCGACCGGGTCATTCTGCAGGTCGCCGTCGAGCGTCACCACCACGTCGCCGCGCGCGGCGTCCAGGCCGGCCTGCATGGCAGCGGTCTGGCGGAAGTTGCGCATCAATTCGAGCACCCGCACGTGCGGGCCGTATTCGCGCACCGCGCGCTGCAGTTCGAGCGGCGTGTCGTCCGAGCTGCCGTCGTCGACCAGGATCAGCTCCCACGGCCACGGGTAGTGGGCCAGCCCTTGGTGCACGCGCGCCACCATGGGCGCGACGTTGTCTTTCTCGTTGTACATGGGCACCACCACCGACAGGCGATGGGGCGGCAGCGTATCGAGAGCAAGATCGGTCTGTGCGATGGCAGCAGGCAGTTCAGTGGTCATGGTGTGTCAATCGTTGGATCATTCTTGGGTTGGCCGCCGGGCAACAGCATCGCCGCCAGCGCACCGGCGACCAGCGCGCAGCCGATCACGAACAGGTGCAGCGCCAGCGCCGCTTGCAGGCCATCGGCGAGCATTATGCCGTGCGGGCGCATCAAGGCGGCGCCGCCGGCCTCATAGGTGCCAAAGCCGGCCACGCCCTGGATCGGCAGGATGGCCGCCAGTTCGACGCCCATGGCGCCGGCCATGCCGGTGGCCAGCGGCGCGCCCAGCACGGCCGCCAGCAGCCAGGCCTGGGCGGCAAGCTTGACCGACCAGTTGGAGACGGTCCACAGCCAGCTGCGCATGCTGCCGCGAGTCGATTCGGCCAGCGCCGCGCGCAGCTTGAGCACGATGCGCCGCAGGCGGCCGTGGCCCTCGAGCGCTTCGGGGTGGCGGCGCGCCCACGCTGGAATGGCCCAGGCGGCCAGCGCTACGGCGCCAATCCACGCTGCGCGCAGCCATGCCGGCAGGCCGGGCCACACGAAGGCGGCCAGCGCCAGCACCACGAAGGCATCCTGGATGCGCAGCCACAGCAAGGCGGCGATGGCGCGGGTCGGCGGTACGCCGAACCAGCGCGACAGCAGCAGCGGGAAGGCCGCCTCGCCACTGCGGAAGGGCAGGATGTTGACCGAGGCGTTATGGACCAGGGTAATGCGTAGGATGCCCGCATAATGAACCGGCGTGGTGCGGCGGAACTCGTCGAACACGCGGCCCGCGCGCAGTAGGTAGGTGACGGCGAAGGCGGCCACCGCCACCGCCAGTTGCCAGGCTTCGACGCGGGCCAGGCGCGCACCCACGCCCTGCCAGTGCGCGCCCTGGATGAACCACACCGCCAGGGCGGCCGTCAGCGCCAGCGCCAGCGTGCGGCGCAGCCACACGGACGGCCCGGAAGATGCTTTGATCGGCGCAGGTGCGGTGGCAGGTCGGGTCACGTGGTAAACGGCTTGGCGCATGCGCGCCTTGCAAAAAGGCAAGCCGCGCAGTTTACCATTGCACACGGGACTTTCCCGGGGCGCCGTGGCGGAAAAACCAATTGGCGCCGGACGGCGGCGCGGGCCGGTCTCGCGTATCCTTGCCGCCGCCCCTCGATCTTGATTGTTTTTTGCATTGCACAGCCTGACCACCATGCAGATGTTCGACGATTCCACCGCCGCCAAGCACGTGCTTGCCCACGACGATGCCTTGCGTTTCCTGCAACGGGCGGCCCACCTCCTGCTTGAATACAACATGCGCACCGAGCTGCTGCGCAATCGGCTGCAGAACGTGGCCAAGGTGCTCGACGTGCCGGTGCATGTCGACATCGGCTACCGCACCGTCACACTGCATACGCCGCATGGCAGCCTGCACGCCCAGGCCCACGAGATCCGCATCAATGTGGCGGTCAATGCCGCCGTGATGGCCATCGTCGATGCCGTCACCGCGCAGACCCTGCCGGTGCGCGAAGCCATCGACGCCCTCGACAACGTGGTGGCGCGCGCCTCGCGCCACAACCGCTGGATTCTGGCGCTGATCTTCGGGCTGGCGGCTTCGGCACTGGGCACGCTGCAATCGGGCGATCCGGTCGCCATCGCCACCGTCGGCATCGCCTCGGCCCTTGGCCTGCTGGCCCGCCAGGAACTGGCCAAGCGCCACGTGGCGCTGTTCGCGCTGCCGTTCACGGCGGCGCTGATCGGCTCGCTGCTGGGCGGGCTGGTGATCGCCATGGGCTGGACGAATACGCCCGGCATCTGCCTGATCGTGCCGGCGCTGATGCTGGTGCCGGGGCCGCATCTCATCAATACGCTCTACGACGCCATCGAAAACAACCTGCAGACGGCCATCCCGCGCCTGGGCCTGGCCACCGGCATCCTGCTGGCCGCCGCTGCCGGGGTGTTTCTCGGCGGCTGGCTCACGCTGGGCTGGACCACCGTGCCGCCAGGGCATTCCAACGTCCTGCCCATCACCCTGATGACCGACATGTTGTTGGCCGGCATCGCCGCCTGCGGCTTCGGCGCTTTCTACAACGAACCCTGGCGCGTGCTGTGGACCTCCATCGTGTGCGGCATGGTCGGCCATGGCGTGCGCTACCTGAGCCTCAAGCACGGCATGCCGCTGGAGACCGCCACGCTGCTGGCCTGCTTTGCCATCGGCATGATCGCCAGCGTGCTGGTGCAGCGGCTCAAGGTGCAGTTCGCGGCGGTGGCCTTTGCCGGTGCCGTGCCGATGATGCCCGGCGTGTTCATGTACCAGGGCATCGGCGGCGCCATGCAGATCGCGTTGGCCGGGGGCGATGCGGCGGCGGGGCTGCTGTCGGTGACCCTGTTCAATATCTTCAAGGCCAGCTTCGTCGTCGGCGCCATGGGTATCGGCCTGCTGCTGGGCGACAAGCTCGCCACGCTGGTGCGCGGAAGGGCGGCGTGACGACACCGGCCCCTCTGGCGCGCAGCGCGCCGCCGAGCGTGGCGGCGTTGTTCTGGGGTTTTCTGTGCCTGGGGCTGAGCGCGTTCGGCGGCGCCCTGCCGCTGGCCCGGCGCACCATCGTCGAGCACCGCCGGTGGCTGACGCCGGATGAATTCACCGAGCTGCTTGGCCTGTGCCAGTTCCTGCCGGGGGGCAACGTGGTCAATCTGTCGGTGGCGGTGGGCATGCGCTTTCATGGCGTCGTCGGCGCCGTCGCCGCGCTGGGCGGGCTGATCATCGGCCCTACGCTGGTCGTCATCGCACTGGGCGTGGTGTATGAGCGCACGCAGGACGATCCGCGCGTGCAGCACATGTTCGAAGGCCTGGCCGCGGCCGCCGCCGGGCTGCTGGTGGCGATGGCCTGCAAAATGGGCGCCGCGCTGCGCGGCCGTCGCGCCGGCATCGCCGTGGCGGCGCTGGCCTTCGTGATGATCGCGGTACTGCGCGTACCCTTGGTGCCGGCCATGCTGGCCCTGATGGCGGTGAGCCTGTGGTGTGCCTGGCGGGGGTGGCGATGAGCGGCACGCTGATCGCGCTGGCGCTTCTCTTCACGCAGTTGTCGCTGCTGGCCTTTGGCGGCGGCAACACCATCCTGCCCGAAATGCATCGGCAGGTCGTCGATGTCCACCACTGGATGAGCGCCACCGAGTTCAGCGCCCTGTTCGCGCTGGCGCAGGCCGCACCCGGCCCCAACATGATGATCGTGCCGCTGGTGGGCTGGCACGTGGCCGGCTGGCCAGGCCTGCTGGTGAGCAGCCTCGCCAAGTTCGGCCCCTCGTCGATCATCACCATGGGGGTGGTGCACGGCTGGGAGCGTTTTCAGGACCGCCCGTGGCGGCGCACCGCACAGGCCGCCCTGGTGCCGGTGACCACCGGCCTGGTGGCGTCCAGCGCCTGGCTGATCGGCACCGCCACCAACGACACTCGCGTGGCTGGCTGGATCGTCACACTGGCCTGCGCAGCGCTGGCCTGGCGCACCCGCGTGCATCCGCTGTGGCTGCTGGCGGGCGGGGCGCTGGTCGGCGCCAGCGGCATCCTGGCGCCTTAGGACCCCGTCTGTTTGCTGGCTGCCGCGCCACGCAGGCGTTTGCTGTTGTCTTCGAGTTGTCCGCTGAGGCAGCGCCGCTGCAGGGTGCGTGTCCAACTGGCGGACAGGCCGGCCGCCGACAGTAGGCGCTGGTAGGCGGTTTCATCGAAGGGCGTGTGCCAGGCGATGGCGATGGCTTCGGCCACCGACACATCGCTCAACCGCGAGGCCAGCCTGAGCGGCGCCGCGCTCGATACCGGGCCGGCAGCGATGACCCGGTACAGCCAGCCACAGCGCCCCACGCGCTGCATCTGCTCGGCAAAATCGGCGATGCCCAGATGAAAGTTCAGCTTGTAGCAGGGTGAGCGGGGCTGAGTGACCTGAATGAGGGCGCCATCCCAACTGTAGATGTCACCGATGTGGACGTCGTGTTCGGTCAGACCCTGCGTCGAGATGTTCTCGCCGAAGGCGGCGGGCCGAAAAGCATGCGCCTGGGCGGGGAATGCCTGCGCCCACGACGCGTAGTGTTCCGACGGGTAGTGGCACAGCGCGCGATCCGGCCCGCCGTGCGTGCCCGGTTCCGCTTGCTGATCGCCGGCGATGCCGGTGTCGGTCAGCATCAACGTGCCCGCTATCGGCGTTTTGTGGATGGCGCTGGGGCGACTGCCCGGATAGTCGTGGATCTTGCCGGCATACACCTGTGGCAAACCGTCCATGGCGGGCTCCTCGTTGTGTTCTGATCCGCCAATGTACGCGCCCGCACGGCGTGCCGTCGCGCATGACGGTCAACGGCGGGTATCGCCGGCGTCACGTGTACAATGCCCAGCCTATGAATCTGGCCGCATCCACCCGGGCGCTCGAAACGCTCCGTCACGTTTTTGGTTACGACGCCTTCCGGGGCGAACAGGCCGCCATCGTCGAACACGTGGCCGAGGGGGGCGACGCGCTGGTGCTGATGCCCACCGGCGGCGGCAAGTCGCTGTGCTACCAGGTGCCGGCCTTGCTGCGCGAGGGCTGCGGCGTGGTGGTGTCGCCGCTGATCGCACTGATGCAGGATCAGGTGCAGGCGCTCACGCAGTTGGGCGTCAAGGCGGCGTATCTGAACTCCACCTTGAGTGCGGACGAAGCCCATGCTGTCGAACGCCAACTGGTGGCCGGCGAGCTCGACCTGCTGTACGTGGCGCCTGAACGGCTGATGACCGGCCGCTTCCAGAATCTGCTCGACAACGCGCGCATCGCGCTGTTCGCCATCGACGAAGCGCATTGCGTGTCGCAGTGGGGGCATGACTTCCGCCCCGAATACATCCAGCTCTCGGTGCTGCACGAGCGCTTCCCGGAGATCCCACGGGTGGCGCTCACCGCCACCGCCGACGAGGCGACGCGGCAAGAGATCATCAGCCGCCTGTCGCTGCACGAGGCGCGCGTCTTCCTGTCCAGCTTCGATCGCCCCAACATCCGCTACACGGTGGTCGAGAAGGACAACCCGCGCAAGCAACTGCTGCGCTTCATCCGCGGTCACCACGATGGCGATTCGGGCATCGTGTATTGCCTGTCGCGCAAGAAGGTCGAAGAAACCGCCAACTGGCTGCGTGGCGAAGGCATGCGCGCCTTGCACTATCACGCCGGGCTGGACGCGTCCACGCGCGAGGCGCACCAGACTCAGTTCGTGCGCGGCGACGGCATCGTGATGGTGGCGACGATCGCCTTCGGCATGGGCATCGACAAGCCCGACGTACGCTTCGTGGCCCACCTCGATCTGCCCAAGAGCCTGGAAGCGTATTACCAGGAAACCGGCCGCGCCGGCCGCGACGGGCTGCCCTCCAATGCCTGGATGGCATATGGCCTGCAGGACATGATCCTGCAGCGCGAGATGATCGAACAATCGCAGGCGCCCGACGAAATCAAGCGCGTGGAACGGCGCAAGCTGGAGGCGCTGCTCGGCTATTGCGAAGCGGCCGCCTGCCGCCGCCAGGTGTTGCTGCGCTACTTTGGCGAGGATTCCGAACCTTGCGGCAACTGCGACATGTGCCTGGCGCCGCCGCAGACCTGGGACGCCACGCTGGCGGCCCAGCAGGCGCTGTCCACCATCTATCGCAGCGGCCAGCGCTACGGCGCCGGGCACATCGTCGACATCCTCACCGGCAAGGCCACCCCCAAGATCAGCGAACGCGGCCACCAGCATCTGTCCACCTTCGGCATTGGCAAGAACGTGTCGTCCCATCAATGGAGCGCCTTGCTGCGCCAGATGGTGGCGCAGGGGCTGGTAGGCATCTCCGAGCATGGCGGGCTGCTGCTGCAGGAACCCTGCCGCGCGGTGCTGCGCGGCGAGTTGGTGTTCAATGCGCGCCGGGTACGTGAATCGAGCCCCTCGGCGGCGGCCAGCGTACGGCGCGAGATCGAGTTCGAGTCGGACGAGGCGCGCACGCTGTGGGCAGCCTTGCGCCAGTGCCGCCGCAGCCTGGCCGAAGAGCAGAACGTGCCGGCCTACATGATCTTTGGTGATGCCACGCTCAAATTGATGCTCGAAAAGCGGCCGATGAGCCTGGATGCCATGCATGAACTGTCCGGCGTGGGCGATCGCAAGCTCGATGCCTACGGCATGGCCTTCCTCGAAGTGTTGCAGTCCCACGCCCGACAGCACGGCTGAGATCAGCGCGCGGCGACCGCATGAAAAAGGGCGCTCCGCAGAGCGCCCTTCGAGGGACATCGCCGGCATGCGGCGGGGCCGCGTGCCGGCGCGTGCCGTTCAGTCGGCCGGTGCCGGCTGCACGCGGTCAAAGACCACGTCCTTGCTGTTGCTCAGCGACCACGGATTGCCCATGCCGCGCGGGCTGACGAACTGCACGTCGACGAAGCGGGCGTTCTTCAGGCCGTCGATCTTGGTACCTTCAGTGCGGGCGAAGCGCACGCCTTCGAACACGATGTTCTCGTGATACGTGCCGCTCTTTTCGTCGCCCTTGGCTTCGATGGCGGGGCCGTCGGCGCCGGCCACCGTCACGTTGCGCACCACCACGTCGCGAAACACGGCCGACTTGTCCGAGCGGGCATAGTCGAGCTTGGCGTTCGGGTCGCTGTAGTCGAGGGTGAAGATGAACGGCTGCTTGCTGATGTTGCGCATCGCCGTGTCGCGGAAGACCACGTTGCGGCCGCCGCCGCCCATGAAGTTGGTGCTCTTCATGCGCAGGCCGACGTCGGTTTCGTTGGCCACGTTTTCTTCGGCCAGCACGTTCTGGATCCAGGCGCCCGTGTGGCTGCCCAGCACGACCATGCCGTGCCCCTCGCGGAAGTAGTTATTGAAGATCCAGGCGTCTTCCTGCGGCTTCTGGTGGATTGCATCGGCGCCCGTGCCGGCCGCGAAGTTCACGCAGTCGTCACCGGTGTCGAAGAAGTTGTTGAACACCAGCGCGCCACGGCTGTTGGCGAACTCGACGCCGTCGCCGTTGTTGGCGTCGTAGGTCTTGTTGATGGTGCCGGTGAGGACGATGTTCTCCGACTCCAGGTTCATGATGCCGTGGTAGGCCGGGTTGCGCACCGTGAAGCCGCCATAGAACATGTTCTTGACGTTGCGCACCGTGATCAATGACGAACGCATCTGGCCGTAGGCGTCCTTGACGTTGACGCCGCGGGCGACGGCCTTTTCAACCTGGTCGCGCGCCAGGATGCCGTCATTCATGTACTTGGTGTTGTTGCTGGGCTGGTAGAACGGTAGCTTGTTGCCCAGCTCGTCGGTGGTGTCGCCCTTGTTCTTCCAGCCGTTGCCGTCGATGGTGCCCTTGCCGACGATGCGGATGTTCTCGAAGTCCTGGTGGCCCTTGGGGTCGCGCGGCAGGGCGTTGATCAGCGAAGCCGGGCGCACGGTGGTGGAATACGGATACTGGATGTAGCCGGTGAGCGGGTAATCCTCGGCGTGTTCGGAGCCGAGCAGAGTGCCCCCTTCGGCGATCTCCAGCGTCATGTTGCTCTTCAGGTAGAGCGCCCCGGTCTTGAACACACCAGCCGGCACCAGCACCTTGCAGCCCGGCGTGCAGGCGTCGATGGCTTTCTGGATGGCCGCCGTGTTGACGGTGTTGCCGTCGGCCTTAGCGCCGAAGTCGAGCACATTGAAGACCTTGGGTGCGGCGGTGGTCTTTTGCGTCACCATGGCGCTGTCGGCCGATTCCTTGCCGTCCTTGTCCACCGCGCGCACCGTGAAGCGGTATTCCGTTTCCGGCGTCAGCTTGTCGGCGGTGAAGTTCTGAATGCGCACGCGATGGTGGAAGCCCGCTTTGTCGTCGGCGTAGAACTTGTTGATGTACGGCTTGGCCGGCGAGCTGCGATCGTTGTTGGCGCTGGCCGTGCCGGCCAGCTTGCCGTCGATGTAGACGCGGTAGTCGACCACGTCGGCATAGGCAGCCGGCTTTTCCCATACCAGGATAATGCTGGCGTCATCGTAGGCCTGGGCCGGCACGCGCACGTTCTGCGGCGCCTCGACGGCCAGGGCGGTGGCGCTGGCTCCGGTGGCCAGGCCCAGGACGGCGGCGCGCACCAGCCAGGGCAGGGTACGCGGGGCCGGGCGCGATGGGGTCATGCATGACATCTGTCTTTCCTCCTCGACTTCATGTGGTGCTGTATTCGTCGGCCTTGTAGGCGGCCGTGCAGGCACGGTAACACGGGGTTGTGACCGGTAAGACGATTTATTCCGCGCGTGCCCCGGCCCTTACGCTTTCTTTACAGAACCAGCCACAGCACGGCGACCACCACCACCACGCCACCGGCCACCATGAACCACGGCCGCAGGGACGAGGTGGGCGGCGCGAAACGTTCGTCGTCGATCGGCTCGCCGACGTCGGCCAGGATGGTGGGGGCGCTGTGGATCGACGGCGATACCGGCGGCACC
Source organism: Rhodocyclaceae bacterium (assembly GCA_047605765.1). Classification (GTDB taxonomy): domain Bacteria; phylum Pseudomonadota; class Gammaproteobacteria; order Burkholderiales; family Rhodocyclaceae; genus JBGVSA01. Next base: position 14,159 of record JASGFB010000034.1, on the reverse strand, counting down.
ACGCGCAGCGGCACGGCCGGCGGCAGCGTGGCAGGCGCGGGGCGCGGCGGTGCTTCGGTCAGTTTGAGCTCGGCCGCCGGGCGTGGTGTGACGGCGGGCGTCGCGGGCGAAGCTGACGCGGCCGGCTCGGGAAAGGCCGCCAGGTAGGCGTTGAGCGCGGCTGGCGAAGCCACCAATGTCTTTTCCGGATCGAAGGATTCGCTGGTCGCCGGGGCCGGTGGTGCCAGCGGGGCCGCAGCCGCTGCCGGCGGGGCGGCCGGCGCATCGTCTTCGATGAGGTGCGCGGCCAGGCCGATGCGGTGCAGCTCGGCCAGATAGCGGTCGGCCAGGCTGCTCGCCAGGGCCCGCTTGAGCGTGACGCGGCGGCCCGAGAACATCTGTTCACGTTGCGTGTCGTTCAGCCGCAGGCGCTGGGTGGCGGCCGCTTCCACCTGGGCGCGTTCAAACCCCGGCTGCAATTGGCCGGCAAAAACGATTCGATAGTACTTTTCCATCCATGTCCCCGGTTTTATTGTGCGCGCTCGTCGGCGCGTATCTCTCCGCATAGGGGCGGGCCACCCGGTCCATGGCGAACACGGGCGGCCTGTCGCGTGGGCTGGCGCTGCGCGCCGTCGTCAGTCGGGACGACCGAGATAATCCATCTTGCCTAGTTCCACGCCGTTGTGGCGGGCGATGGCGTAGGCCGTGGTGATGTGGAAATACATGTTCGGCAGCACGAACGCGCGCAGGTATTCGATGCCCGAAAAATGCAGATCGCCGCTGCGCATCTTGAGCACGACCGGGCGGTTTTCGGTGCCGTCGATCTGTTCGGGCGCGAAGGTGGTCAGGTAATCGCGCGTCTTGTTCACGCGCGCAACGAGTTCGGCCAGCGTGGTTTCGGTGTCTTCGTAGCGCGGCGGCTCGACGCCGGCCAGGCGCGCGGCGCCACCCTTGACCATGTCGGTGGCGATCTGCACCTGGCGCAGCAGCGGATACATGTCGGGGTAGAGGCGGGCGTTGAGGTAGACCGCCGCGTCGACCTTGCGTGCTTCGGCGTGGGTGCCGATCTTCTCGAGGATGGTGGCGAGGTTGCTCAGCGCGCGCGTGGCGGCCGGCACAAAGGCTTGGTACATCGAAATATTCATGAACGGATGGTTCCAGGGAAAGGGACCGCTTCATCCGTGCCGGTGCGGCGGTCGTTTTGCAATTGTTGATAGAAGGCGCGCTTGGCCACGTACATCAGCTCATCGGCGCGCTGAATGGCGCGCGTCAGTTCGCCGGGCTGGACGGCGGTGGCGGTGCCGATGGCGAAGGACAGGCGGGGCCCGGTGTAGAACTGATTGTTCATGTCCACCACCGCGCGGATGCGTTCGACGATGGGCGTGATGCCGTCTTCGTCGGTGCCCGGCAGCAGCACGGCAAATTCGTCGCCGCCGATGCGCGCCACGCAGGTCGGTTCGCTCACCGCTTTGCGCAGGGCTTCACCGGCCCGACGCAGCAGATCGTCGCCGTACGAGTGGCCCAAGGTGTCGTTGGCGGCTTTCAGCCCATTGAGGTCGGCCACGATCACGCTGACCGGAAAGCGCCCCTTGCGCGACAGGCGCGCCAGTTCCTCGTCGTAGTACGCCCGGTTCTTGAGTTTGGTGAGGGCATCGTGGCGGCCGAGGAATTCCAGATAGGCCTCGGCTTTCTTGCGGGCGGTGATGTCGGTGAGCGACACCAGCACCAGCCCCCAGGTGTCTTCATGCCCCGGCAATACCGAGAACTGCAGGTGTACGTGCACCACCTGGTCGTTGAGCGCGTAGTTCACCGTCTCGCGCGTCTGGAAGATCTTGTTGTTCCACAGATCCACCAACTGTTCGGCGAAATGCTCGTGCATGTCGTCGCGGAAGACGCGGTTGATGTTGGCGAACAGTTCGTCCTTGTCGCGCGCGCCGAACATGCGCAGGGTCTGCTGGTTGACCTGCAACACGCGGATTTCCTGCATGCAGCGTTCGACGAATTCCGGATGCACGTCGAGAAAAGTGCGGAAATCCTCGATGCCGGCGGCGCGCACCTCGTCGATCAACTGACGGATGGTCGAAAAATCCTCCAGCCACAGCGAGACCGGCGAATGCTCGAAAAGCCCGTTGGCGAAGCGCTCGCTGTGGGCCAGGCGCGCCTGCGTCTGCACCCGGTCGGTGATGTCCTCCAGCGCGATGACCACACGGCTCCAGTCGTGCTGGTGGCCGGGCAGGATGCGTGCGCGCAGCAGCACGTCGATGCGCCGTCCCTCCAGGGTGTAGTTCACCGTCTGGCACGAGAAAGTCATCTTGCCGTCCCACAGTTCGGCCATGTCCTGCGCATGCTGGGCGTGCATGTCGTCGCGGAAGACATGCGCGATGTTGTCCACCAGTTGCGCCATGTCGTGGGCGCCGAACAACTGCAGCGTGCGCTCGTTGACCATCAACACGCGGATCGCCGCCGAGCAGGCCTGCACCGCCTCGGGGTTGAGCGCGAAGTGGGCGCGGATGTCCTCGATGCCTTCGGTGCGCCACTGTTCGAACAGGCGCTTGATGCCGCTGAAATCTTCCAGCCACAGCGAAATGGGAGCCAATTGGAACAGTTCGTCGACCGGCAGGGCAGGGGCATTCATGCGAAGTATCTCGGGCAGGGGGCGTCGTTCAATTGAGGAAATGTACCGCTGGCGGCACGGGCGCGCCGTATGACGCTCGGGCAGCCAGGCGTGGTCGATGCAGGGGATGCGCAATGCTGCGCCTTTACGCGCCCGCGTACATGCGCGCGCCTTGCCGTTCGTCCGTGTTGGACGACCGTTTGTCGAGGGTGGCCCGGCAGGGCGCTAGAACGGCGCGGCACTGGCAAAGCTCAGCGCAGCGGCGGTGCGCGGATGGGGCAGGTCCAGGCGGCTGGCGTGCAGCAGCAGGCGCGGCGCGCGCAGACGGTTTTCCTCGCCGCCGTAGAAATCGTCGCCGAGGATCGGATGGCCGATGGCGCACAGATGTACGCGCAATTGATGCGAGCGCCCGGTGACCGGTTCGAGCTGCACACGGCTGGCAGCGCGGGCAGCGTCATGGCCGATCAGCGCGTAGCGGGTGAGCGAGGGCTTGCCGATGTCGTGGTCCACCTTTTGCAGCGGCCGGTTGGGCCAGTCGGCGATGAGCGGCAGATTGATCTCGCCGGCGGCATCATTGAGGTGGCCGTGTACCATCGCTACGTACCGCTTGCCCACCTGGCGTGCTTCAAAAGCCATGCTCAGGGCTCGGTGCATGGCGGCGCCACGCGCGAACACCATCAGCCCCGAGGTCGCCATGTCGAGGCGATGCACGATGAGCGCGTCCGGGTAGAGGGCCTGCACACGAGCGGCCATGCAATCGGCCTTGTCGGCGCCCCGGCCCGGGACGGCCAGCAGACCGCTGGGCTTGTCGACGACGACGATGTCCTCATCGGCATGCACGACGATGGGGGCGGTCGGTGAGGGCGGGGCATACAGCATGAACAGGCGCGGCGCGTGGGCAAGCCGCGATTTTAGCCGAGTGCCGGGCATTGCGGCCGCTTGCCCCGGCTGGGGCGCCGCACATCCTGTGCTACCACTAAAGGACCCGCCATCGATGAGGTGTGCCGACGTGATCTCGACCTGCCTGCGAAGGGTGCGCGTGTGCCGAGGCTGGCTGGTGTGGGCCTTGATCGCGGGGTACGTCCCCATGGCCGGCGCGCAGACGGCCTATCGGTTGCGCGACATCAACGTCCAGAAGCAGGCCAATTCGGTGTTGGCCCTGATGGGCTACCAGGTCGTGCCCGACCTGACCGCCAGTTCGCTGTCCATTTCGGATGCGCGCACCGGCAACCCGGACATCGGCATGTCGCAACTGGCCGGCGGCTTCACCATCAGCCGCAGCACGCCGCTGTATCTGGAAGGCGGCATCGCAGGAAGCCGCTACAACCCGACCTTCGTGATGACCAACGGCACCGACACCGCCCACGTACCGGTCAAGTGGAACAGCCTGTCGGTCACCGCCGGCGTCGGCTGGGATTTCCCCACGCCGATCCCCGAGCTGGTGTTCCGGCCCATCGTGAATGGCGCCTACGGCTACATGACGAGCGACCTGCACGCGGCGCAATCGGTCCTCAACTACGTGGCCGGTACCGACATCGAGTTCTTCAACGGTGGGCAGCTCACTGCCGTCGGCTACGGCGGCTCGCTGATGCTCGACTACGAGCACTATCGGCCCGAAGGCGAGATCGACGTCGAACTGCGCTACACCAACATCCAGTTGCAGAGCACCGGCGGCGCTTCGTCCGCCGTGCGCGGGCACGCCGATGCCCAGACCGTGGGGCTATGGGCGCGTTATCGCGCACCGACCGGGCTGCACGCGCTCGACCGGCCGGTGCGCTATGTCCTCGAATTCGCGCAGTCCGCCTTCCTGGGCGACCAGCGCGGGCTGCTCGGCTTCAACTATCTGACTTCTCTCGGCGTGGGCCTGGAACTCGATTCGAGCGCCTATCACGTCATCATCACGCGCACCCGTCTGGTGGCGCGCTATCTCTTCGGCGACAACGTGTCGGGCGTATCGGTGGGGCTGGCGGTCAGTTTCTGAGCCCGTCTGCCGGGCCGCCGGCGGAGCGCATTTGTGCAATTGGGCGCGTTACAAGTTATTACCGTTGATCTCTAACGATTGTGTTGACAATCATTGCCTAGGCAAGAAAAATTGCGCTGTGTCAAAAGAACCCCTCCCCGTTACAGAAGGCTACTGTGATACCGACAGCATCGGCATGTTGATGCACTCGGTGCGCATGGGTCTCATCCGTCACCTCGAACGCGAGCTTGCCGCTTGCGGTCTGGGCCTGAATTTCAGCCAGTTCCGTGTCCTCAAGATGCTCGGCGCACATGAATGGATGACGCAGTCCGAGCTGGCCCGCAGCGTTGAACACGACGCCGGCGCGCTCACTCGCATGCTCGATCGCCTTCAGGAGAAAGGCTACGTGCTGCGCCGGCCGCACGCCGAAGACCGCCGTGCCGTCGAGGTGAGCCTGACCGAGGCCGGGCGCGCGCTGTGGAGTTCGATGCGCGCCATCTCACTGCGCATCAACGCCTACGCGGTATCGGATTTGTCGTCTCAGGAACAGGCTTCGCTGACGGATCTTCTCCAGCGGGTACGGGCTACCGTGGAACGCTGACCCCCTTTATTGCCGAAGCAAACATGATTAATCGAAGTATCTGGCCGGCCCTGGCCGTGGTGCTGCTCGCCGGTTGCGCCAACATGAAGGGCCTGGCGCCCGAAGGGCAACTGACCGATGCGGCCGCCCTCGAAAGCGGCAAGAGCCTCGCCGGCACGCCTCTGAGCCCGGCCGCCTGGCCGGCCGCCGACTGGTGGCGCCAGTTGGGCGACGCCCAGATGGACGCGGTCATCAATGAAGCCCTGCTGGGCAACCCCGATCTGGCCGCCGTCGATGCGCGCGTGCGCCTGGCCGCCGCCGACACTCTGGGTGCCGATGCCGCCCGCATGCCCGAGGTGACCGCCAAGGGCAGCCTGCCGGGTTCGCAACTGCCTTCCGGCCTGTTGCCGGGGTTGGGTGGCAGTTGGTCCACCATCAAGATGCTATCGGTGGGCGCCTCGTACACCTTCGACCTGTGGGGCGGCGAGCGTGCCGCCTGGGAAGCCGCCCTCGGCGCCCAGCGCGCCGCCGAAGTCGACGCCCGCGCCGCGCGCCTGTCCCTGTCCGTCAATGTGGCCAGCGCCTATAGCCAGCTTGCTTACGCTTTCCAGGCCCATGACATCGCCAAGGCCGATCTGGCGCGCGCCGACAAACTGCTCGATCTGACCCGCCAGCGCGTCAATGCCGGCGTCGACAGCGTGGCGCAACTGCGCCAGGCAGAATCGGTGTCGGCCAGCGCCGAACAGAAAGTGGCGCAGACCGAACAGGAAATCGATTCGGGCCGCACGCAACTGGCCGTGCTGCTGGGCAAGGGGCCGGATCGCGGCCGTGACATCGTGCGGCCGCAGGCGCTGCACGAAGGCGAACTGGCCTTGCCGGACAACCTGCCGGCCGAATTGCTGGGCCGCCGTCCCGATATCGTGGCGGCACGCTGGCGCGTGGAAGCCGCCCGCCGCGGCATCGACGCGGCCAAGGCGCAGTTCTATCCGAACGTGAATCTGTCCGCCACGCTGGGCCTGCTGGCGCTGCACACCGACGATCTGTTCCAGGCGTCGAGCCGCTTCGCCATGGTGACCCCGGCCATCTCGCTGCCGCTGTTCGACGGCGGCCGCCTGCGCGCCAACCTGGCCGGCCGCGATGCCGAATACGATCTGGCCGTCGCGCAGTACAACAAGACCCTGGTGAGCGCTTTCAACGAAGTGGCCGATGCCATCAGCCGCATGCGCTCGCTGCGCACGCAGCGGGCGGCGCAGCTGCGCGCACTTGAAAGTGCCCAGCAAGCCTTCGATCTGTCGATGCAGCGCTATCGCAATGGCGTGGGTGGCTACCTCGAAGTGCTGATCGTGCAGCAGTCGCTGCACTTGGCCGAGGACAAGCTGGCCGCCATCGAAACGCGCCAGATCGAGACCTCCATTGAATTGGTACGGGCCCTGGGCGGCGGCTTCAGCGCCAATGCATCGCCCGCCACGGCGTTCGCCGCCCCTGCCACGAAATAATCGGATATTCCCATGAGCACGACGCAAGACTCCAATCTGCACGCTTTCGCGGCCCCGGCCAATCGCCGCCGGCGCCTGTTGCTGACGGCGCTGGCCGCGGTCATCGTCATTGGTGGCGCCGGTTACGGCGCTTACTACTATCTGCATGGCCGCTGGTTCGAAGAGACCGAAGACGCCTATGCCAATGGCAACGTGGTGCAGGTGAGCCCGCAGATCGCCGGCACGGTGGTCAGCATCGGCGCCGACGACAACGCCCTGGTGCACGCCGGCCAGCCGATCGCCCAGCTCGACCAGACCGATGCGCATGTTGCGCTGGAGCAGGCCGAAGCCAATCTGGCGCGCACCGTGCGCCAGGTGCGCGGGCTGTACACCAACGTCGGTAGCCTGGAAGCCGATCTGGCCGCGCGCCGCGCCACGCTCGAGCGCGCCCGCGCCGACTTCGAACGCCGCCAGGGCCTGGCCTCGACCGGCGCCATCCCGGCCGAAGAGCTGGCTCACGCCCGTGAAGCCCTGGCCACCGCGCAGAGCCAGTTGTCAGCCGCCGAACAGCAACTGGCTACCAGCCACGCCATGGTCGAAAACACCGGCGTGCTCACGCACCCCGACGTCAAGGCCGCCGCCGCCGCCGTGCGCCGCGCCTACCTGGACTACGTGCGTACCGATCTGGTGGCGCCGGTCACCGGTTATGTTGCCCAGCGCAGCGTGCAGGTGGGCCAGCGTGTGCAGCCGGGCGCACCGCTGATGGCGGTGGTGCCGCTCGATCAGGTGTGGGTGGACGCCAACTTCAAGGAAACCCAGCTCCAGCACATGCGCATCGGCCAGCCGGTCGAACTGCGCGCCGATCTCTACGGCAGTGATGTGACCTTCCACGGCAAGATCGCCGGCCTGGGCGTGGGCACCGGCAGCGCGTTCTCGCTGTTGCCGGCGCAGAACGCCACCGGCAACTGGATCAAGATCGTGCAGCGCGTGCCGGTGCGCGTGGTGCTTGATCGCCAGGAGCTGGCCGCCCATCCGCTGCGGATCGGTCTGTCGATGCGTGTCGAAGTGAACATGCACGATCAGTCCGGCCCGATGCTGGCGCAGGCGCCCACGACCACGCCGGTGTTCACCACCGATGTCTTCGCCCGTCAGTTGGATGACGCCGAAGCGCGCATCGCCGAGGTGATCCACGCCAACGCCGGGAGCGCGCCGCGCGGTGCGCCGACGCCGGCCGCTCGCAAGATCAACGTCGACACGAGCCGGAAAATCCGTTCATGAACCCGTCGTTTCGCCCCGCCAATCTGGGGCTGTGCACGGTCGGTCTGGCCTTGGCGACGTTCATGCAGGTGCTGGACACGACCATCGCCAACGTGTCCTTGCCGACCATCGCCGGCAACCTGGGCGTCAGTTCCGATCAGAGCACCTGGGTCATCACCGCGTTTGCGGTGAGCAACGCCATCGCGCTGCCGCTGACCGGCTGGCTGACCCGCCGTTTCGGCGAGGTGCGCCTGTTCGTGGCGGCCACGCTGTTGTTCACGCTGGCCTCGCTGCTGTGCGGCGTGGCGCAGAGCATGGGCATGCTGGTGGGCTTTCGCGCGCTGCAGGGTTTCGTGGCCGGCCCAATGTATCCGATCACGCAAGCGCTGCTGATCTCGATCTACCCGCCCAACAAACGGGCGCAGGCGCTGGCGCTGCTGGCCACCGTGACCGTGGTGGCCCCGATCGCGGGGCCGATTCTGGGGGGCTGGATCACCGACAACTACAGTTGGCCGTGGATCTTCTTCATCAACGTGCCCATCGGCATCTTCGCCAGCTTCGTGGTGTGGAGGCAGATGCGCAACAAGCCGTTCCAGAACGAATCGCCGCGCATGGATTACGTCGGCCTGATCACGCTCGTGCTGGGCGTGGGCGCGCTGCAACTGGTGCTCGACAAGGGCAATGAAGAAGACTGGTTCGCCTCCAGCTTCATCGTCGGCTCGGCGATCGTGGCGGTGATCTCGCTGGCGGTGTTCCTCATCTGGGAGCTGACCGACAAGGACCCCATCGTCAATCTGCGCCTGTTCCGCCATCGCAACTTTGCGGCCGGCACGCTGGCGCTGATGCTGGCCTACGGCGCGTTCTTCTCGGTGGGGCTGCTGGTGCCGCAGTGGCTGCAGACGCAACTGCACTACACGGCGGTGTGGTCCGGTCTGGCGGCGGCGCCCTTGGGCATCTTCCCGATCCTGCTCACCACCATCGTCGGCAAATATGCCACCAAGATGGATCTGCGCCTGCTCGCTTCGCTGGCGTTCATCGTCATGGCGGCAACGAGCTTTATCCGCTCCGACTTCGTGACCACGGTGGACTTCGAACGCGTGGCCGGCGTGCAACTGATGCAGGGCCTGGGGGTGGCGTTCTTCTTCATGCCGGTGCTGACCATCCTGCTGTCCGATCTGCAACCGCACGAGATCGCCGCCGGTTCGGGTCTGGCGACCTTCCTGCGCACCCTGGCGGGGAGCTTCTCGGCCTCGATCACCACCTACCTGTGGAGCCGTCGCGCGGTGGTCCACCACGCGCAGATGACCGAATCGTTCTCGCCGTTCAATCCGCATACCCAGAGCGCCATCCAGCAATACGGGCATGGCGATCTGCACATGGCGGCGGCGAACCTCGACCGGGTCATCACCCAGCAGGCCTACCAGATTTCGTTCAACGAGATCTTCCACGGCCTGGGCTGGTTGTTCCTGGCCCTGGTGGCAGTGGTATGGCTGGCCAAGCCGCCGTTCCACAAGAGTGCGCCCGGCGCCAAGGGCGGTGCCCCCGGCGGCAGTGAAGCGGCCGCCGCCGCGCATTGAGCGCGAGGCCAAGGTGGACGAAAAAAGGCGCCGGCAAACCGGCGCCTTTTTTTTGTGCGCGCGGCCTTACTCGCCGAGTCGTTCGGTCAGCCGTTGGCGCAGGGCTTCGGAGGTGGTGCCGATCTTGTCCTCGATACGCACGTCGAAGAAGCGGTCCATCATCGTCGATGACAGATTGATGATGCCGGCCGGCACGCCGGCGCGGGCCGCTTCGAGCGGAATCATGTTCACCGGCCCGACTTCGAGCGACGAGCCCATCACCAGCAGCAGGTCGGCGCGGGTGGCGAGTGCGAAGGCTCGCTCGATCAGCGGCACGGGCTCACCGTAGAGCACGACGTCCGGCTTGATGACGGTTTCGCAGTCGCGGCATACCGGCAGTTCATGATCCTGCACGTAACCGACGTGATAGACCTCGCCGCAGCCGGGGCAGGTGGCGCTCATCAGGGTGCCGTGCATTTCCAGCACTTCGCCGCTGCCGGCCTGGGTGTGCAGGCCATCGATGTTCTGCGTCAGCACGCTTACCCGCTTGCCTTTGCTTTCTAGCCAGGACAGAAAGGTGTGGCCCGCGTTCGGCGTGTACTGGCCCGCCAGCTTGATGCGGAAAATATCGCGGAAGGCCTTCCAGAAGCCCACCGGATCGGCGTGGAAGTAATCGATGGAAACGACATCCGCGAACGAGCGATTGACGGTGAACAGCCCGTTGGCGGAGCGGAAGTCGGGGATGCCGGATTCCGTGCTCATGCCTGCGCCCGAAAGCACGGCGATGTGCCCGGCGTGTTCGATCATGTCGGCAAGGCGGTCGAGTGAAGCCATGGTGCGAAAAGGGTTATCTGCGTCAGCAGCGAGGGGCCGGAGCATAGCAGAGCCCGGCGCGCGATCATGGTGCCATGCCGCAAGCGCCTCAGGCCGCTGTCAGGTGTGCCGTGACCTGGGCCGCTGTCAGCGTGCGGGCGCCGGCATCACGCAGCGCAGCAAGAAAGGCGCCGGCCTGGGCCTCGAATCCTGTCACCGGGCTCATGCAGTCTTCGATGAGCACCAGCTTGCGCACGCGCGGGCCAAGGCTGGCAGCCAGGTGCTCGACCGTGGCCTTGACGCAGTGGCTGGCCGCTTCACCCGCCACGTAGATTTCATCGGCCGCGTCCAGGTGGGCAATCAAGGCATCGTTGCGGCCTGTGCTGGCGTCGTCGCGCGCCGGTACTTCGGCCATGATCGCGCTGTAATGCTCGGTCCAGGGGTGGGTGCCCTTGATGACCTTGTTTACGTTGAGCAGCGCGCGCTCTTCCCAGCGATTGCAGGCGGCCAGCACGGCCGGGTGGATGGCGTTGCCCCAGGTGCCGATCTCACAGTGCACGGGCCACACCATGTGCGTGTAGCGGCCAGCCGCTTCGAGCGTGTCGAGGTAATCCACCACGCGCGCCTGGGCGTCGGGCAGGCGCGGCACGATGCGCCCCGCGCGCACGTCCGCCGCGCTGACCTGCGTGAACGGCGCCACCGCGCCGCCATCGCCGAGTCGCCAGAACGTGGGGTGGCCGATGTCGATGTGCTGGTGCGAATCGAGGGTCAGCGTGATGCCGTCGAAAGCCGCGCCACAGGCGTCGATCATCGCCGCCAGGCGTTGCATGTCGGCATGCGCGCCGGTCACCGGCAGGGCCGGCAGCAGGCGCGCACCGTCCGCGCCGAACGGCCAGAGGTCTTCGGGCAGATCGCAGAAATCGTTTTGCGGGTCGATGATGAACAACTGGCGGGTAGGCATGATGCACGCGTGAAAGGACCGGGGCGGGCTTCTATTCTAGGCGCATCGTCCGCGCCGCGGCAGGCGGATGGCGTGTGCCTTCATGCGGTTTGCGGCGTGGCGCACAGGCGCCGCAACTCGGGAACGCAGGCGCCACATACGGTGCCGCAGCCGAGTGTCGATTTGAGCCGCTCGACATCGGCACCGTCGGCGATCTGCCCGCGGATGGCCGATTCCTTGACCTGCTTGCAGTTGCACACCACCCGGTCGCGCGGTCCGCTGGCGCGCTGGGCGAAGGCGTTCAGTCGCGGGCCTTGCCAAGGCGTAGCGTCGACCAGGCGGTCGATGAGGGCGTCGGCGCCGTTGGTATCGCCAGCCAGCACCAGCCCGCTCAGATGTTCGCCTTGCCAACCGATGCGCTTGACCACGCCGCGCCGCGCGTCGTGATAATCCAGCACGTCGGCGCCGGGATGCAGGTCGAGTGCCGCGAACAGGCGTTCGAGCCACCCGGCAGGCACCGCCGTGTGCGCGGCGCGCAGCACCACTGCATCCTGTCCTTGCAGGCTGAGACTGGCGTAGGCGCACTCGCGCAGCAACGGTTGCACGGCGGCGTGCAAGGCCAGCACGTCGGCGGCGCGCCGCGCGACCACTGCGCGCCAGGGCAGGGCGGCGGCTTCCACACGCACGGCTGCGTGCTTGAGTTCCGGCTGGCGTGAATGCCCATCCACCGCCGGCAGGCTGACCTCGTTGATCCCCCCACTGTTGAGGAACTGGCCGTTCCAATGCATGGCGGCGAACACCGTGCCGCTGGCGACGTCGTCCGACAGGCGCAGGGGCAGGATCAGGGCGCCGCGCTTGCTGGCCACGCGTACCAGTTCACCCTCGGCCAGCCCGCGTCGCTGGGCATCGCTGGGGTGCATGCTCAATGAGGGCTCGCTGACATGCGCAAACAGACGCGGTACGCGGCCGCTGCGGCTCATGCCATGCCATTGGTCGCGCAGGCGGCCGGTGAGCAAATGAAAGGGATAACGCGCGTTGGTCTGTTCGGCCACCGGCCGATAGGCCGTGGCATGAAAACGTGCGCGACCGTCTTCTGTTTCGAAAATGCCATCTTCATAGCGCCGCGCACTGCCCTGCCGGCTGCGCGCCGGGTAGGGCCATTGCTGAGGGCCGCCTTCGTCGAGCCGCGCGTAGCTCACGCCGCCGATGTCCAGATCGCGGCCGACGGTGAGCGCCCGGTGTTCGTCGAAGATGGCTTCCGCGCCGTCATACGGAAACAGGCTGGGCCTGTGCGGGCGCCACGCTTGCTCGATGCGCCGCGCCACTTCGGCGGCGATCCACCAGTCCGGACGCGCCTCGCCCGGCGCCGGCACGGCCGCCCGCACACGTGAGATGCGCCGTTCGGAGTTGGTGACGGTGCCTTCCTTTTCACCCCAGGTGCTGGCAGGCAGCAGGACATCGGCATAGGCGGTGGTGTCGGTGTGGGCGAAAGCGTCCTGCACCACGACGAATTCGGCCTGGCCCAGCGCCTCGCGTACACGGGCGATGTCGGGCATCGAATGGGCCGGATTGGTGCACGCGATCCACACGGCCTTGACGCGCCCGTCGCGCACGGCGTCGAACAATTCGACCGCCGTCAGGCCGGTGCGCGGTGACAGATCCTGCGGCGCGATCCCCCAGGCCGTGGCCACTTCATGGCGGTGCGTGGCGTTGTCGATGTCGCGATGCGCCGCCAGCATGGTCGCCATGCCTCCCACTTCGCGCCCGCCCATGGCATTGGGCTGGCCGGTGAGCGAGAACGGCCCCGCGCCGGGCTTGCCGATTTGCCCGCTGGCCAGATGCAGGTTGATGAGGGCGAGGTTCTTGTCGGTGCCGTGAGCGGACTGGTTGAGCCCCATGCAGTACAGCGACAGCGTGGCGCCGGGCTGGCTGCCGCCACGGCCGAACCATTCGGCCGCCAGGATCAGATCGTTTTCGGCGATACCGCACAGATCGGCCGCCATGCGCGGCGTGTAGTCGCGCACCAGGCGTTTGAGTTCGGCGAAGCCGCTGGTGTGGGCCGCCACGTAGCGCGTGTCGACGAGGCCTTCCCAGATCAGGTGATGGAGCATGCCGTTGAACAGCGCGACGTCCGTGCCCGGTTGGATCTGCAAGTGCAGGTCGGCCATGGCGGCGGTGTCGGTGCGGCGTGGGTCGACGACGATCCAGCGCGTGCCGGGGCGCGCCGCGCGCGCGGCTTCCAGGCGTTGATAGAGCACCGGATGGGCGTAGGCCATGTTGCTGCCGGCGAAGAACACGCAGTCGGCCAGCTCGAGGTCTTCGTAGCAGGTGGGCGGGCCGTCGGCACCGAGCGCTTTCTTGTAGGCGGTGACGGCGCTGGACATGCACAGGCGTGAATTGGTGTCGATGTTGTTGGTGCCGATGAGCCCTTTGGCGAGCTTGTTGAAGACGTAGTAGTCCTCGGTGAGCAGTTGGCCGGAGACGTAGAAGGCGACGGCGTCGGGCCCGTGCCGACGGGCGATGTCGGCGAAGCGGCTGGCGACGGTGTCGAGGGCGCTGTCCCAGTCTGTGCGTTGGCGCGAGGCGTCGCGGGTGATGCGCATCTCGGGGTAGAGGGCGCGGCCGGTGTGGGTGGCGGCGCTGGCGGGCAGGGCCAGGCCTTTGCCGCACAGCCGTCCGTAGTTGGCGGGGTGGTCGGGGTCGCCTTGGATGCCGGTGATGTGGGTGCCGTTGGTTTCGATGAGGACGCCGCAGCCGGTGCCGCAGTAGCAGCAGGTGGAGGGGGTGGTGGATGCGGGGGGCATGGTTCTTGTCTTCTCTGTTTTGGGGTGTGCTGTTTTGTGTTGGTTGGTGTGGGTCTGTTCTGTTGCTGCCTTGGATCGTTGCTGTTCTTGAAGTGGCGTTCTTGCTGATGCTCGTTGGCCGGGTCCCGCCCCGGCGGGCGAGTTACTTTCTTGTATCGACAAGAAAGCTAACCAAAGAAAC
>JASGFB010000033.1:0-39947 GCA_047605765.1 Rhodocyclaceae bacterium | reverse complement strand
GCGCGATGCCGCCATGGAGGCGCCAGTCCCTTGCGCCAAGGCCGGCTTTGCGCAGGTGAGTGCCTTTCCGGTGGGGGCGGGCGATGCGCAGGTCGGTATCCTGGCCCTGCATTTCGTGACGCCGCGCCCGCTCGGCGTGCACCACGAACAACTCATCACCACCCTCGGCCGCCATCTCGGCACCGCGCTGGAACACCGCCGCCTGGCGGCGCGCGATCGCGAGCTGGCGGTGTCCGAAGAGCGCAACCTGATGGCCCAGGGCCTGCACGACAGCCTCGCGCAGGGGCTGAGCTTTCTGAACCTGCAAGTGCAGATGCTGGATGATTCGCTGCGCCGCGACGCCCTCGGCGAGGCGCGCGACATCGTGCCGCTGCTGCGTGCCGGCGTGACCGAAAGCTACGAGGACGTGCGCGAGCTGCTGCTCAACTTCCGTAGCCGACTGCAGGAAGGCGATCTGCCCGGCGCCATGCGCGCCGCCATGGACCGCCTGCGCAAGCAGACCGGCATCGCCACCTCGCTGACGCTGACCGGCCCCGGCCTGCCGATGCCGACCGACATGCAATTGCAACTGCTGTTCATCCTGCAGGAAGCCTTGTCCAACGTGCGCAAGCATTCGGGCGCCACGCGAGTGGATGTCGATCTGCACCACGGGCTGCCGTTGCGCCTGTCGATCAGGGACAATGGCCGCGGTTTCGACCAACAACTGATGACCGAGCGCGCCGGCACGCATGTGGGCCTGAACATCATGCGGGAGCGCGCGACGCGTCTGGGCGCCACACTCGAATTCATCAACGACGGTGGCGTCACCGTCGAACTGAACATGGCGCACATGAGCCAGGACGACAGCCAAGGAGGGGCGCATGTCCGCGAAGATTCGCGTATTGCTGGTGGATGACCACACGCTGTTCCGCAGCGGCATCCGCCTGTTGCTGTCGCGCCAGCCGGCGCTGGAGGTGGTGGGCGAAGCGGGTGACGGCGCCGAGGGCGTCAAACTGGCGCATGCGCTGCATCCCGACGTCGTCCTGCTCGATCTGAACATGCCGGGCCTGTCCGGCCTGGAGGCGCTGCGCCTGCTGTTGCAGGACGCCCCGGCGCTGGCGGTCATCATGCTCACCGTGTCGGAAGACGCACAGGATCTGGCTGCGGCCCTGCGCGCCGGCGCACGGGGTTATCTGCTGAAGAACATCGATGCGGATTATTTCGTCGGCGCCATCACGCGCGCCCACCAGGGCGAAGCGGTGGTGGCCGAAGCCATGATGGGCAAGCTGGTGCAACAGTTCCGCGCCGGTGAGCCGGCGGCGCCTCGCGAAGACGAGCGTCTGACCACCCGTGAGCGCGAAATCCTGGGCTATCTGGCGCTGGGCGAAAGCAACAAGGTGATCGCCCGGCGGCTCGACCTGTCCGAAAGCACGGTCAAGATCCACGTGCAGAACATCCTCAAGAAGCTCAACCTCAGCAGCCGCGTGCAGGCGGCCGTTTACGCCGTCGAACACGGTCTCGGCGCCGAGGGGTGAGCGCCGCCGCTAAGCGCCTGGGTCAGGGCGGTCGGCGGCGTCTTCCTCTTCGATCCAGGCACGCGTGGCATCGCGGATTTCGTCGGCAAGAGCGGCGTCATCACTGACCCGCGCCATCAGCAGGCTGCCCAGCATGGCGGCCCAGCCAACAATGGCGTTGCGGCGCTTGGCGGCCGGCGTGGCGCCCGGCGCGGCGCGCGCCAGACGTTCGATCTGCAGGCGCAGGCGGGCGGTCATGGCGGCGCGCGCCTCTGGTGACTGGCGTACGGTGTCCGGCCCCAGCCCGGCGACCGTGCAGCCGCCGGCGGCGTCGTAACAGTGCTGCGAAGACAGGTAATGCCGCGCGTAGTCGCCCAGGCTCATGTCGGGCGGCTCCTGCTGGCCGACGCCGTGGGCCAGCGTCTGCGCGATCAGATCGTCCTTCGACTTGAAATGACCATAGAAACCGCCGTGGGTGAGGCCGGCGGCCTTCATCACGTCGGCCACCGTCACACCGTCGAAGCCGTGCTCACGGAACAGGCGGCCGGCCGCTTCCAGGATCTTCTGCCGGTTCTCGGCGAATTGTTCTCGGCTGACTTTCATCGGGGTCTCCTCATGGCGCTTGACATTTTACATGACGGTTATCATGATTGCGCCAATCATGATGTCAATCATCATTAAAGCGTAGCGCTCCGGCACCTTCCCGACAGGACCCAAAAGGATTTCCGCCATGACTCAGCAACGCCCGACCGTACTCATCACCGGTGCCTCGACCGGCATCGGCGCCACCTATGCCGAGCGTTTCGCCGGCCGGGGCCACGATCTCGTGCTGGTGGCGCGCGACGCCGCGCGCATGGAGGCCCTGGCCGCGCGGCTGCGGGCCGCGACCGGCGTGACCATCGACGTGCTGCAGGCCGATCTGACGGTGACGGCAGATCTGGAGCGCGTCGAACAGCGCCTGCGCGACGATGCCCGCATCGGTGTGCTGGTCAACAATGCCGGCACCACCTTGCCGGGCGGCTTTCTGGAACAGCGCGGCGAGCAGCTCTCACGCCTCATTGCACTGAACACTACCGCACCGGCGCGCCTGGCCAATGCGGTGGCCGCGCGTCTGGCTGCGGGCGGTGACGGCGCCATCGTCAACATCGCCTCGGTGGTGGGCCTGGCGCCGGAATTCGGTATGACGGTGTACGGCGCGACCAAGGCCTTCGTACTGTTTTTGTCGCAGGGGCTGCAGGTTGAGCTGGGGCCGCGCGGCGTCTACGTGCAGGCGGTGCTGCCGGCCGCTACGCGCACCGAGATCTGGGGTCACGCCGGCAAGGACATCGATGCCGTGCAGGGCGTCATGGAAGTGGGCGAGCTGGTCGATGCGGCGCTGGCCGGCTTCGACCGCCGCGAGCCGGTCACCATCCCGCCGCTGCCGGACGAGGCGCAATGGACCGCCCTGGAAGACGCCCGCCGCGCCATGTTGCCCAATTTCGCGCAGGAACACGCGGCCGCCCGCTATCGGACGGCCTGAATTGACAGGCGCCGTTGCGCGCCTTTTTGAACTGACTGACCCGAGGATTCCGCTATGCCGACTCTTTTCGACCCGGTGCGCATCGGCGCGCTCGAATTGCCCAACCGCATCGTCATGGCGCCGCTGACGCGCATGCGTTCGCCCGATGGCCGCGTGCCCGGGCCGCTGGTGGCCGAGTACTACGTGCAGCGCGCCAGCGCCGGCCTGATCCTGACCGAAGCCACTTCCGTCACGCCGCAGGGCGTGGGCTATCCGAAGACCCCCGGCCTGTGGTCGGACGAGCAGGTGGCCGGCTGGTCGCAAGTGACCGCCGCCGTGCATGCCGCCGGCGGGCGTATCGTGTCGCAACTGTGGCACGTCGGGCGTATTTCCGATCCGCTGTACCTGGGGGGCGAGTTGCCGGTGGCGCCCAGCGCCATCGCGCCGGAAGGACACGTCGCCACGGTGCGCCCTTACAAGTCGTATGAGGTGCCGCGCGCGCTCGACACCGACGAAATCCCCGGCATCGTCGAAGACTTCCGCAAGGCGGCGGTCAACGCCAAGCGTGCCGGCTTCGATGCCATCGAGGTGCATGCCGCCAATGGCTACCTCTTCGATCAGTTCCTGCACGACGGCTCGAACAAGCGCACCGATCGCTATGGTGGCTCTATCGAAAACCGTGCGCGCTTCCTGTTCGAGACCATCGACGCGCTGCTTACCGTGTGGCCGGCCGAGCGCATCGGTGTGCACCTGAACCTCATGTCCAACACGCATTCGGTGAGTGATTCCGACCCCGCCGCCTTGTTTGGGTATGTGGCCGATGAAATCAACAAGCGCGGGCTGGCTTTCATCTTCGCGCGCGAAGCGCTCGATGGCCCCACGCGTCTGGCGCCTTTGGTGCGCCAGCGCTTCAAGGGTGCGCTGATCCTCAACGATGGGCTGACGCGCGATTCGGCCGACAAGCTGGTTGCCGACGGTGAGGCCGATGCGGTGTCCTTCGGCAAAGCCTACATCGCCAACCCTGACCTGGTGGAACGCTTCCGCCGCGACGCCGCGCTCAATGCGCTGGTGGGCGAAACCATCTATGCCGAAGGGGCGCAGGGCTATACCGACTATCCGGCATTGGCGCAGGCCTGATCGATCAGGGATCGCTCAGCCGCTGCACACACAAAGCGCCTCGACAGGGGCGCTTTTTTTGTCATGCCGCTCGTCGATGCCGGCCTGGCCGGCCCCTGCTAGAGTGACCGGACCATCTGGATGCTGCGGAGGCGTCATGGAAACCGGGCAATTGCATCGCGGTCGTCTCATCGACCATATCCAACTCGTCGTGCGCGATGTGGCGGCGAGCCAGCGTTTCTATCAATCCGTCTTCGACGTGCTGGGCATTCCACTGGGTGGCACGGGGCCAGAGTTCTTCTGGGCCGATGAACTGTTCGTGTCGGCGGCCGACAGCGCTGCCGCGCTCGGCGAGCTGACCGGGCGCTGTCACCTGGCTTTTCAGGCGCGTGATCGGGCGGCCGTCGATGCGTTTCATCGCGCGGCGCTGGCGCACGGTGGGCGCGACAACGGCGCGCCGGGCGAGCGTCCTTACCATCCGGGCTACTACGCCGCCTTTGTGCTCGACCCGGACGGCAACAATATCGAAGCCGTGTTTCACGGCCCGGCACAGCGCAGCGCCGCGTCGGTGCAGATCGATTTCTAGCTGCGCGACAACTGCGTCAGGCTCTGTTCCAGGCGCTGCTTGCTGCGCGACAGGTGCATGCGCAGCGCGGCGCGCGCGGCTTCGGGGTCGCGCTGCTCGATGGCGTAGAAAATCTGCTCGTGTTCGCGCTGGATGCGATCGAGGTAGTCGCGCGACGGCTGCTGGATGCGCGCCGCCTGCAGCTTGGCGCGCGGGATCAGCAATTCGCCGAGGTAGTTGAAGAGCTTGAGAAAGTGATCGTTGCCCGAGGCATCGGCGATGCAGCGGTGGAAATCGATGTCGGCCTGCACCGCGTCTTCGCCATTGGCCACCGCCGCCCCAAACCGTAGCAGGGCTTCGTGCAGGGCCGCCAGTTGCGCCTCGGTGCGGCGCTGCGCGGCCAGCACGGCGGCTTCGGATTCAAGCGCGATGCGCAGTTCGAGCGCCGAGACCATCTCCTTGACCAGTGACAGTGCACTGGCGTCGATGCGAAAGGCGCTCACTTCTTCCTGCTTGACCACGAAGGCGCCGACGCCCTGCATGGTGGTGACCCAGCCGCCGGCACGCAAGTTGGCGATGGCTTCGCGCACCACCGTGCGGCTGACGTTGAATTCGTCGATCAATTCCTGCTCGCTGGGCAGGCGCTGGCCAAGCTTGTAGTGGCCGGACGCGATGCGTTCGGAAAGCGACTTCACGACCTGGTCTGAAAGGGTCTGGCGGCGGCGCAGTGTCTGCATAATGTATTTGTCCTAGGGTCCCCGGCACCAACTTGTATGATGAGTTGTGGCTGTGTGGTGCGGACATATCATATGGCTTCCCCCCGATCCCAGCAATCTCCCTGCCCGAAAGATAGCGCTTGCTTGATAAGCCTCTGGTAAGCCATTGATTGCATGTTGGGGTAAGCATAATCCCTGATGCCTGATCAATTGACAGCCCTTGGAGAGGCTCATAGCATTCGCCTCAACTTGTATGATGACGTACAAGATGGCGGTTCAGCGGAGCAATGCCGCCATGCCGCGACCGGCAGTTCCGTTCATAGACAGAGGCTCCTCGCCGGAGCCCGTGGAGGAGTGAGATGACAATGCAACTCAAGAAGTGCGCGGCCGCCCTGGCCGTGGCGGGGTTCATGGTGGCTGCCGGCGCGCCCGCCCTGGCGGCGACGCCCAAGGACCAACTCATCGTCGGCATGAACATGGTCAATCTGACCAGCATGGATCCGCACAACACCAATTCATTCGAGTCGTATCACGTGCTGGGCAACGTGTACGACACCCTGGTGCGCGCCGATCCGAAAGACCCCGGCAAGCTGCTGCCGGGCGTGGCGCAAACCTGGACCGTTGCGGCCGACGGTGCGATCACCTTCAAGCTGCGCAGCGATGTCAAGTTTCACACCGGGCGCGCCATGACGGCCGACGACGTGGCCTATTCGCTGCGTCGCGCCGTCAAGCTGGGGTTGCTCGGCTCGTCGTATTTCGTGCAGTGGGGCTACACCGCGCAGAACGTCGACACCAAGTTCGTCGCCAAGGACGCCACCACCTTCGTGATGGAGCCTGTGCTGCCGCTGGCCGCCAACCTCAAGCTGTTCACCCTGGCCCGCGTGGTGGGTTCGATCCTCGACAAGGAAGTGGTGGCCAAGAACGAGAAGGACGGCGACATGGGCCGCGGCTGGCTGGCCTCGCACGCCGCCGGTTCGGGGCCGTTCTCGCTGGCCCAATGGAACCCCAACGACGTGCTGTTCCTGAATCGCACCGAGGGCTACTGGGGCGGCAGCGCCAAGCTCAAGCGCGTGGTGGTGCGCCATCTGCCGGAATCGCAGAACGAACGCCTGCAACTCGAGAAGGGTGATCTGGACGTCGGTTTCCAACTGGTGTCGGCGGACATCGACGGGCTGGCGCAGAACAAGAACGTTGTCATCGACCGTCTGTCGGGCTCGGGTTTCTATTACCTGCTGCTCAACATGAAGGATCCCGACTTCGCCAAGCCGGCAGTGCGCAAGGCGCTGCGCTATTGCATCGACTACAAGGGCATCAACGGCAGCGTGATGAAGAACTACGGCGAGCCGATGACCACCATGGTGCCGGCCGACGTGCCGGGCTACGTCGCCGGTATCGGCAACAAGTACGACCCCGACAAGTGCAAGAAGGACCTGGCTGCCGCCGGCTATCCTAACGGCATGAAGAAGCAGTTGCTGGCGCTCAGCTCGGTGCCCTATGCGGACCTGGCCACGGCCATCCAGCAGAACTTCGCCAAGGCCGGTCTGCAGATCGAGATCCGTACCGGCAACGGTGACCAGGCCTATGGGCCGCTGCGCAACCGCACCTTTGAAATGGGTGTGGGGCGGACCGCGTCGGCCGTGCCGACCGATGCCGATTCGTGGCTGCGCACCCACGTCTACAACCCCGACAACTCGGACGGCGCCAAACTGGAAAACCTGCAGGGCTGGCGTTCTTCCTTCTCGCTGCCGGAGGTGAACAAGCTCATCGAAGAGGCCGCTGCATCGTCGGACGAGAAGAAGCGCGTGGAGATGTATGCCAAGGCGCTCAAGCTCGCCGAGGAGGCCGGGCCGTCGATCTTCCCGGTCTCGCGTCGCGTCGATCCGTACGCACGCAGCGCGCGCCTGCGTAACTACGTCGGCAATCCGAACTGGATGACGCGCTGGGACGTGGTCGACAAGGCCAACTGAGGGGCGGAGGAGCTTTCATGTCATCGACCACAACCATGGGCGACAACGCCGTCCTGCGGCACGGACGGCGTGTCGCGGGGTTTGTCGGCAGCGCCCTGACCACGCTGTTCCTGCTGGTGCTGCTGACCTTCGTGATCGGCCGGCTGCTGCCGGTCGACCCGGTCCTGGCGGTGGTCGGCCCCGACGCCGACCACGCCACCTACGAACGGGTACGCCACAGCCTGGGCCTGGACCAGCCCGTGTTGCATCAGTTCGGGGTGTTCCTGCAACGCCTGCTGCACGGCGATTTCGGGACCACGCTGCTGACTGGGCGGCAAGTGGTCGATGACATCGTCCGCGTGTTTCCCGCCACCATCGAACTGGCCACCGTCACCATCATGCTGGGGGCCACGGTCGGCGTTTCGCTGGGCATCTTCGCGGCCGTCAATCGCGGCCGCTGGGGTGACCACGCGGTGCGTCTGATCGCCCTGATGGGGCATTCGGTACCGATCTTCTGGACCGGCCTGATGGGGCTGATCATCTTCTACGCCAAGCTCGACTGGGTAGGCGGCTCGGGGCGCGTGGACACGTTCTACCTGGACATCGTGCCACGCGTCACCGGACTGCTGCTGGTCGATTCGCTGCTGGCCGGGGACATGGACGTGTTCCGCAGCGCGGTCAACCACATCGTGCTGCCGGCCTGCGTCCTGGCCTATGCCTCGGTCGCCTACATCAGCCGCATGTCGCGCAGCTTCATGCTCGAGCAGCTGCGCCAGGAATACGTGATCGCCGCCCGCGCCAAGGGCGTGCCGCAGCGCGACGTGATCTGGCGCCATGCCTTCAAGAACATCCGGGTGCAGTTGATCACTACCATCGCGCTGTCATACGGCGGCATGCTCGAAGGCGCGGTGCTGATCGAGACGGTGTTCTCGTGGCCGGGCTTCGGCCAGTACATGACCAATGCGCTGGTGATCGGCGACATGAACGTCGTGGTGGCCTGCACGCTGCTCATCGGCTGCATCTTCATCTGCCTCAACCTGATGTCGGACGTCCTGTACCGCGTGTTCGACCCGAGGATTTCGTAATGTCGCAAAGCTTGAGTCTGAGAACCTGGCTGACCACCGAGCACACCACCAGCGCGACGCACGCCAAAGTGCAACGCATCTGGTACGGCTGGACGCGGTTCGCCACCAATCCGCTGGGCATGGCGGGGCTGTCCGTGATCGGCGTGCTGGTGCTGCTGGCGATCTTCGGCCCGCTCGTCGCGCCGCACTCGCCCTATGAACAGAACCTGGCGTCGGTGCTGCAGGCGCCGGGCGCCGAACACTGGCTGGGCACCGACGAGCTCGGTCGCGACATCCTCAGCCGCATTCTGTGGGGCTGCCGCATCACGCTGTCGACGGTGCTCATCGTCAGCGTCATCGTCGGCCCGACGGGCTTGCTGATCGGCTGCGTCGCCGGTTATTTCGGCGGCTGGATCGATGTCGTGCTGACGCGCGTCACCGAGCTGTTCCTGTCCTTTCCCAGCCTGATCCTGGCGATGGCCTTCGTCGCCGCGCTGGGGCCGAGCCTGCACAACGCCATCGTCGCCATCGCGCTTACCGCCTGGCCGCCGATCGCGCGTCTGGCACGGGCCGAGTCGCTGAGCCTGCGGCGGCGCGATCACATCAATGCCGTGCGCCTGATGGGCGCGCCGCAATGGCGCATCGTGCTGCTGCACATCGCGCCGCTGTGCATGCCGTCGGTGGTGGTGCGGCTGACGCTGAACATGGCCACCATCATCCTCACCGCCGCCGGGCTCGGCTTCCTCGGCCTCGGCGCGCAACCGCCCACGCCCGAGTGGGGCGCCATGGTGTCCACCGGCCGCCGTGTGATGCTCGACCATTGGTGGGTGGTGACCATGCCGGGCCTGGCCATCTGCATGGTGAGCGTGTCCTTCAACCTGATCGGCGACGCTCTGCGCGATGCGCTCGATCCGCGCCAGGAGTAAGCCATGCAAAGTCCTATCCTCTCTTTGCAAAACCTGCGTGTGAGCTTTCCCGGAGCCAATGGGCCGGTCGAGGCGGTGCGCGGCGTGTCTTTTGAACTGGGGCGCGAAAAGCTCGGCATCGTCGGCGAATCGGGCTCCGGCAAGAGCATGACCGGACGGGCGCTGCTGCGCCTGTCGCCGCCGGCGGCCCGCGTCAGCGCCGATCGCCTGATGCTTGGCGACGTCGATCTGCTGCGCGCCTCGGAGCGCCAGATGAACCAGATCCGTGGCCGCCGCATGGGCCTCATCATGCAAGACCCGAAGTACTCGCTGAACCCGGTGGTGTGCGTCGGCGAGCAGGTGGCCGAGGCCTATCGCATCCATACCCGCTGCAAGTCGAGCGTGGCGCGCGAGCGCGCCATCGCCATGCTCGAAGCGGTGCAGATCCGTGACCCGCAGCGGGTGTACAAGATGTACCCGCACGAAATGTCGGGCGGCATGGGCCAGCGCATCATGATCGCCATGATGCTGGTCTCCGAGCCCGAGGTGCTGATCGCCGATGAAGCCACGTCGGCGCTGGATGTCACGGTGCGGCTGGAGATCCTGCAATTGCTCGACGATCTGGTGCACAAGCGGGGCCTGGGGCTGATCTTCATCAGCCACGACCTCAACCTGGTGCGCCGCTTCTGCGACCGCGTCATCATCATGTTCCGCGGGCGCATCGTCGAGTCGCTGCGCGCGGCCGAACTGGCCGACGCCGAACATCCGTACACGCGTGGTCTGCTGGCTTCGATGCCGCGCATCCACGCCCCGCAGCGCCGCCTGCAAGTGCTCAGCCGCGACGCCAACTGGTGAACGACATGTCTGCCATGATCGATATTAAAGACCTGCTGGTCATCTTCGGCGAAGGCCCCGCCGCGCATCGCGCCGTCGATGGCGTGAGCTTCTCGGTGGAGCGGGGCGACACCTTCGGGCTGGTGGGCGAATCCGGCTCCGGCAAATCCACCATCCTGCGTGCCCTGACCGGCCTGGCGCCGATGCGCGGCGGGCACATCGCCGTCGATGGCGCACCGGTGGCGACGCCGCGCGACCGCGATTTCTATCGCCGCGTGCAGATGGTGTTCCAGGATCCCTACGATTCGCTGCATCCGCGCCAGACCATCTGGGCGCAACTGATGGAGCCGGCCGTCATCCATCGCATTGCCGATGCCGAGGCGCGCGGTTTCGCCGTGCTCGAAGCGGTCGGCCTGGGGCGGGCGTTCCGCTGGCGCTATCCGCACCAGTTGTCGGGCGGCCAGCGCCAGCGCATCGCCATCGCCCGCGCCCTGATGCTGGAGCCCGAGGTGCTGCTGCTCGATGAGCCGACCTCCGCGCTCGACGTGTCGGTGCAGGCGGAGATCCTCAACCTGCTGTGCGATCTGCAGGACCAGCGCGGCCTCACCTACGTGATCGTCAGTCATGATCTCGGCGTGGTGGCGCACATGTGCCGCCGCGCGCTGGTCATGCAGGCCGGCCGCATGGTCGAGGAACTGAGCATCGATGCCCTGCGCGCCGGCCGCGCCACGCAGCCCTATACCCAGCGTCTGCTGGCCGCCAGCGAAGCCTTCGGTGAAGAACGTCCGGCGGCCGGGGGCGGTGCCACGCGTGCGCTGGCCGCGGCCCTGTAGAGGAGTGTTGTCCACATGAATGTGTCCCTTGCCTCTTTCGACATCGAAGCCAGCGAGCACGCGCGGCTCGTCGGCAATGCCACCGCCGCGCTCGAGGCGCCGGTGCGCAGCATCGTCAGCGCGGTGAATCCGCGCAGCCCCGGCACGCCGCACGACTTCTCGTCCGAGGCCGACTACTGGTGGCCCGATCCGGCCCATCCGGACGGCCCTTACATCCAGCGCGACGGCCTGACCAATCCGGGCAATTTCACCGCCCACCGCGAACTGATGCTGGATTTTGCGCGCGACGTCGGCGCGCTGGCCGGCGCCTGGCTGGTGACACGGCAGGCGCGCTTCGCCGAGGCGGTGCGACGCCATCTGTCGGCATGGTTCATCGAGCCGGCCACGCGCATGAACCCCAATCTGCAATATGCGCAGGCCATCCAGGGCGTGTGCACCGGGCGCGGCATCGGCATCATCGACACCGTTCACCTGGCCGAGGTGGCGCTGGCGGTGAAGGCCATGCAGCGGGCCGGCGGTCTGCCGACCTGTGAATTCGACGCCATCGGCGCCTGGTTCGCCGATTACCTGGCCTGGATATCGACCCATCCGTACGGCGTCGCCGAAAGCAACTGGCACAACAACCATGGCACCTGCTGGGCCCTGCAGGCCGCCGCCTTCGCCCACCTCACCGGCGACGCCGCGGCGCTGACGGACTGCCGGCGCCGTTTGCTGGACGTGCTGATGCCGCAGCAGATGGCGGCCGATGGCAGCTTTCCGAAGGAACTGGCGCGCACCAAGCCCTTTGGCTATTCGATCTTCAACCTCGACGTCATGAGTGCGCTGGCGCAACTGCTGTCGACGCCGGACGACAATCTGTTGCGCCACCCGCTCGCCGACGGCCGCTCGCTGGTGCGAGGGGTCGAATTCCTGGCGCCGTACCTGGCCGACAAAGACACCTGGCCCGCCGCGCCGGACGTCATGTACTGGGATGAATGGCCCATCCGCCAGCCGGCACTCCTGTTCGGGGCCCTGACGGCCGGGCGCGAGGACTGGCTCGCGCTGTGGCGGCGACTGCCCGCCGACCCCGAGGTCTTCGAGGTCCGCCGCAATTATCCCGTTCGCAATCCATCGATCTGGCTGGCCGTGGCGCCCCTCGCGCGCTGAAGCCGCCCCATTACCAGGTACGCCTGGAGGAGATACCGCATGTATATCGGGACGCAATTTCCCGCCCGCAATGACGACGACTATCGCGTCATGGCCCAGCTCGGGCTCAAGCGCATCTGCGCCAACCCGCCGGGCCACCCGCGCGAGTGGGACCTCGACGCGCTGGTGCGCCATCGCGAACACATCGAGAGCTTCGGGCTTGAACTGGACATGATTCAGTTGCCGATGTCGCCCCGCGTGGTCGAGAAGCATGACTTTCCGGACATCATGATGGCCGGGCCGAAGCGCGACGAGCAGATCGACGTCATCTGCACGCTCATCGAAAACGCCGCCCGTGTCGGCATTCCGGCTGCGCGCTACAACCTCAACATGATCGGCATCCCGCGCTCCGAGCCCGAGCATGGCCGGGGTGGTTCGCTCAACGATGCCTTCCGCTGGGATCGCATGGACCAGGACGCGCCGCCCACCGCCGCCGGCATCGTGGATGAGGACGAGAACTGGGCGCGCATCGATTACTTCCTGCAACGCGTGGTGCCCGTGGCCGAATCGAATCGCGTGCGCATTGCATGCCATCCGCATGATCCGTACACCCCCGACGGCTACCGTGGCGTCAAGCGGGTACTCGGTACGGTAGAGGGGCTGAAGAAGTTCGTGCAGATGCACGAAAGCCCGTACCACGGCCTCAATTTCTGCCAGGGCACGGTCGCCGAAATGCTTGAAGACCCGGCTACCGAAATCTTCGATGTGATCCGCTGGTTTGGCCAGCGCGGCAAGATTTTCAATGTGCACTTCCGCAATATCCGTGGCTGCCGCCTGTCGTTCATGGAGGTCTTCCCGGATGAAGGCGACATGGATATGTGGAAGTCGCTGCTGACCTATGCCGAGGTCGGTTACCCATACATGCTGATGCCGGACCACGTGCCGCAGGTGGCTGGCGCCGACGCCAAGAACACCGCGTTCGGTTTCACCTACGGCTACATCACTGCCATGTTGGAAGTGCTGCGTGGCATGCCGCAAAGCGAGGTGGCACGATGAAAGACAATGCCTTCATCGACGGGATCATCCCGCCCCTGGTGACGCCGACCGACGCGCAAGGGCGCGTGCTCGAAGCGGGCGTGCGGCGGCTGGTCGATCATGTCATCGCCGGTGGTGTGCACGGCGTGTTCGCCCTCGGCGGCGCCGGTGAGTTCTACGCGCTGGACGCGGCGCGGCGCCAGCGCGTGGCCGAACTGGTCATCGAGCAGGTGGGCGGGCGCGTGCCGGTGTTCCTCGGCGCCAGCGCCATCACCACCACCGATGCCGTCGAGCAGGCGCGCACCGCTGAAGCCTTGGGGGCCAATGCCATCAGCGTATTGACGCCGTTCTATGTCAGCCCGAGCGACGATGAATTGTTTGCGCATTTCGTCGCCATCGCCAAGGCCACGCGGCTGCCGGTGGTGCTCTACACCAATCCCGATCGCACCGGCGTGTCGATGAGCGCACCGCTGGTCGAGCGCCTCAGCGAAGTCGACAACATCGTCGCCATCAAGGACAGCAGCGGCGACATGACGCTGACGGCGGAATTCATCCGCCGCACGCGCCATCGCGGCTTCAAGGTCCTGGCCGGGCGCGACACCCTCATCTACGGCACGCTGGCCCACGGCGGCGCGGGCGCGGTGGCGACCACCGCCAACATCGCGCCGGCCCTGGTGGTGGAGATCTACGAGAAATTCCGCGTCGGTGATGTGGCCGGCGCGCTCGACGCGCAATTCCGCCTCAACCCGCTGCGGCTGGCATTCGGATTGGGCACCTTCCCCTCCATCGCCAAGGATGCGCTGCGTGCCATCGGCGTCGACGCGGGTGAGCCGATCCTGCCGGTGGCGCCGTTCGGCGAACTCAGCCGGCAGCGGCTGGACGCCTTGCTGCGCGAGCTCGACCTGATCCCCTGATATTGCATTCACGAAAGGACTCGAACATGAAAATCGGTTTCGTCGGCCTCGGCATCATGGGTAAGCCCATGAGCAAGAACCTGCTCAAGGCCGGGTATGCCCTGGTGGTACTCGATCGCAACACCGACGCCGTGCGCGACGTGGTCGCCGCCGGTGCGCAGGGGGCTGCGTCATTGGCGGAATTGACGGCACAGGCCGATCTGATCATCACCATGTTGCCCAACTCGCCGCAGGTCAAGGACGTGCTGCTGGGCGAGGGCGGCGTGGTTCATCACGCACGCGCCGGGCAGACGGTGATCGACATGAGTTCGATCGCGCCGCTGGTGAGCCGCGAGATCGCCACGGCGCTGGCGGCGAAGGGCGTCGACTTCCTCGACGCGCCGGTCAGCGGCGGTGAGCCGAAGGCCATCGACGGCACGCTGTCGGTGATGGTCGGCGGCGCCCAGGCGGTCTTCGATCGCCACTATGAAATCATGAAGGCCATGGCAGGTTCGGTGGTGCGCACGGGCGAGGTCGGCGCCGGCAATGTCACCAAGCTGGCCAACCAGGTGGTGGTGGCGCTCAACATCGCGGCCGTCTCGGAAGCCCTGATCCTGGCCACCAAGGCCGGCGTGGAGCCGGAACTGGTGTTTCAGGCCATCCGCGGCGGTCTGGCCGGCAGCACGGTGCTCGAAGCCAAGGCGCCGCTGATGATGGATCGCCGCTTTGCGCCGGGTTTCCGCATCGAACTGCACATCAAGGATCTGGCCAATGCGCTCGAGACCTCGCATGAAGTGGGGACCTCGCTGCCGCTGACCGCCGCCGTCATGGAGATGATGCAGGCGCTGCGCACCGATGGCTGCGCCGGCGAAGATCACAGCGCGCTGGTCAAGTACTACGAAAAACTCGCCAAGGCCGAAGTGAGCCGCCCGGCCAAGGCCTGAGCACCGTTCATGCGCAGTCAGCCGCGCCGCACTGGCGGGGCTGGCTTTTCCCCACCCCCCTATCCTTCCCTATAAAGATCGACGGCGGGCCACGTGGCCCGCCGATCGATGCCCCGCCCAGGCCGGCCGGACTGCCTGCGGCACGCCGCTTGCCGGGCGATGGCTCCCCGTCGCCCTGGAGTCCGCCATGACCTCGTTCCGTTGCGTTGTCGCCCGCCTGCTCGGCATGGCCCTGCTGGCCGTTCTGCTGCCCGCTTGTGCGCTCAGTCCGAACACTGGCGTCGGCTGTGCGGCGCGCGTCGGATCGGGCGCACCGGCAGGAGGCTGCGGCGTCGGTACCGGGTTCTGAGGCGGCGCCGGTAAACACGGAGCGGCCGGCATCCCGTAACATAGTCGGCCGTATTTGCCTCCCGACCAGGGCGCACCCGGCGCCTGCCCCATGAGCCGTCAGCGCATCGACGAACAAGCCGCTTTTGTGTTGCACACCTACCCATGGCGCGAGACGAGTCTCGTCGTGGAGGCGTTCACGCGCGAGCATGGCCGCGTGCCGATGGTGGCCAAGGGCGCGCGCCGGCCGACTTCGCAGTGGCGCGGTGTGCTGATGGCGTTCCAGCCGCTGTCGATGTCATGGAGCGGGCGCGGCGAGGTCAAGACCCTGATCGCCGCCCACTGGCGCGGCGGCCAGCCGCTGCTGGGCGGCGTGGCGCTGTTGTCGGGCTATTACCTCAATGAACTCATCCTGCGTCTGGTGGCGCGGGAAGATCCCCACCCGGCGCTCTACGACCACTACGCCGACACGTTGCTGCGGCTGGCCCATCGTGAGCCGCACCCGCCCTTGCTGCGTGCCTTCGAACTGGCCTTGCTGCGCGAGCTGGGCTATGCGCCGACGCTCGATGTGCAGGCCGACAGCGGCCAGCCCGTGCAGGCCGAGCGCCAATACCTCTATCTGGCCGAACGCGGCGCCATCGAAGCGGATGGCGATGTCGGCGATGCGCCCACGCTGAGCGGGCGCAGCCTGTTGGACATGGCGCGCGGCGATTTTTCGCGCGCCGAAACGCAGGTGCAGGCCCGCGCGCTCATGCGCCGCCTGATCCAGCACCACCTTGGCGGGCATACACTTGAGTCCCGCCGCATACTCATCGAACTGCAAGATATAGGAGCCGGACTGTGATTGAACTGGGCGTCAATATCGACCACGTCGCCACGCTGCGCCAGGCGCGCCGCACGTATGAACCAGACCCGGTGTGGGCCGTCGTGGAGGCGCACCTGGGCGGTGCCGACGGCATTACCGTGCACCTGCGCGAAGACCGCCGTCACATCCAGGACGCCGACGTGCGGCGTCTGCGCGAGCTCACCCACATCAAGCTCAACCTCGAAATGGCCGCCACCGACGAAATGGTCGGCATCGCCTGCGAGCTGAAGCCCGAGATGGCCATGCTGGTGCCCGAAGGCCGCCAGGAAGTGACCACCGAAGGCGGCCTCGACATCGTCGGGCAAGAGGGCCGCATCCGCGAAGTGGTGGCACGCCTGGCCGACGCCGGCATCATGACCAGCGTGTTCATCGATGCCGAACTGGCGCAGGTCGAAGCGGCCGCCCGGGTCGGCGCCCGCGTCTGCGAAATCCACACCGGGCCCTACGCGCATGCCTTCCATGTGCGCGGGCGTGACGCCAAGAGCCCGGCCGTGCTCGACGAGGTCGAGCGCATCCGCGCCGCCGGCCATGCCATCGTGCAACTGGGCATGCGCTTCAATGCCGGCCACGCGCTCAATTACTTCAATGTGCAGCCGATCGCGGCGCTGCCCGAGATACGCGAATTGCATATCGGCCACGCCATCATCAGCCGCTCGGTGTTCGTTGGCCTGCGTGAAGCGGTGGCCGAAATGAAGCGCCTGATGCGCGAAGCGGCCCGCCCGGCATGATTCACGGCATCGGCACCGACATCGTCGCCGTGGCGCGCATTCGCAGCGGCATCGAGCGCCATGGCGAACGTTTTGCCGAACACATCCTGACGGCGAGCGAATCCCTCGAACTGGCGCGTGCGCCGGATGCCGCGCGCTTCATCGCCAAGCGCTTCGCCGCCAAGGAAGCATTCGCCAAGGCTTACGGCACCGGCCTGCGCGCGCCCGTCACGCTGCATGCCATCGCGGTGGGGCACGATGCCCTGGGGCGGCCGTTCTACGTGCTGGACGAAACCGTCGGCGCGCTCATGGCGCAGGCCGGCCTGCGTGCTTTCCTGTCCATCAGCGACGAGCGCGAACACGTCGTCGCCATGGCCGTCATCGAAGCGGCCTGATTCGTCATTCAGCAGCGGCGCCGCCCGGCGGCGCCCGAGGAGACCCCCATGCCCCTGTCCCTGCCGCTCGGCCCCGTCATGTGCGACGTGGCGGGCTTTGCGCTTACCGACGCCGAGCGCGAGACGCTGTGCCACCCCCTGGTGGGCGGCGTCATTCTGTTCACGCGCAACTACCAGAGCCCCGAACAGCTCGAAGCGCTCACCGCCCAGATCCATGCGCTGCGTTCGCCGGCCCTGATTGTGGCAGTCGACCACGAAGGCGGGCGCGTGCAGCGCTTCCGGCCCAATTTCACCCGCCTGCCGCCGATGCGCGTGCTGGGCGAGTTGTTCGAGCGCGACGAGAACCTGGCCCGCGATGCGGCGCGCGACACCGGATTCGTGCTGGCTGCCGAATTGCTGGCGCATGGCGTCGATCTGTCGTTCACGCCGGTGCTCGACCTCGATTACGGCCGCAGCGGCGTCATCGGCAACCGTGCTTTCCATGCCGATCCGCTGGTGACGGCCGACCTGGCGCAGGCGCTGGCAATGGGCCTGCGCGAGGCGGGCATGCGTTGCGTGGGCAAGCACTTTCCCGGCCACGGGTTCGCCGAGGCCGATTCGCATGTGGCGATGCCGGTGGACAGTCGCGACTTCGACACCTTGTGGGAGCAGGACATCGCCCCGTATCGCCAGAGCATCGGACGCATGCTCGGTGGTGTGATGCCGGCCCACGTGGTGTACGACAAGATCGATCCTCATCCGGCCGGCTTCTCGCACTACTGGCTGCAGGACATCCTGCGTGGGCGCCTGCGCTTCAAGGGCGTGATCTTCAGCGACGATCTGACCATGGAGGGGGCCACCGGCGTCGGCGGCATCGTGGCGCGCGCGCAGGCCGCCTTTGGCGCCGGCTGCGACATGGTGCTGGTGTGCAATCGTCCCGATCTGACCCATGAGCTGCTGGCGGGCTGGCATCCCGACGTACCGGCGGCGACGCGCGAACGCATCGCGGCGCTTGCGCCGAGCGGCCGCCCCGATCACACGGCGCTGGCGCTCGACACGCGCTTCCAGCAGGCGTGGCAGACGGTGCAGGGGCTCACGGACGCGGCTTGAGCCGGCGCGGCGCCCGACCGTGGCGGACTATGCACAGAACGTGTGGATAAGTTTGGGGATGTGGCGCGGACAGTGTTCTTAAGTCTCTGATCCGTAACACAAGGTGCCGCCTGCCACAAAAAAGGGCAGGCGGCGGGCAGGGCTCAGGCCGTGTGCGGGGTGGGGACGTTCATCAGCCCGTCGGCCTTGAACATCGCCTTGATGCCGCGCACCGCCTGACGGATGCGCGACTCGTTCTCGATCAGCGCAAAGCGCACGTGATCATCGCCGTGGTCACCGAAACCGATGCCGGGCGACACCGATACCTTGGCCTTGTCGAGCAACTGCTTGGCGAATTCGAGCGAGCCCAGTGCGCGATAGGGGGCCGGAATGCGCGCCCAGATGTACATCGAAGCCTTGGGCAGTTCGACGTCCCAGCCGGCTTCGATCAGACCCTTGTAGAGCACGTCGCGACGCCGACGGTATTGGTCGGCGATGTCGTGCACGCATTGCTGATCACCTTCGAGCGCGGCGATGGCCGCCACCTGCACCGGCGTGAAGGTACCGTAGTCGTGGTAGCTCTTCATGCGCGCCAGCGCCGCCACCAGGTCGGCATTGCCCACCATGAAACCGATGCGCCAGCCGGCCATGTTGTAGCTCTTGGACAGGGTGAAGAATTCCACCGCCACATCCTTGGCGCCCGGCACTTGCATGATCGAGGGCGCCTGCCAGCCGTCGAAGACGATGTCGGCATAGGCCAGATCGTGCACCACCAGGATGTCGTGCTTGCGGGCCAGGGCGATCACGCGTTCGAAGAAATCCAGTTCGACGCATTGCGCCGTGGGGTTGGATGGGAAGCCCAGCACCATCATCTTGGGCTTGGGATAGCTGCCGCGGATGGCATCTTCCAGTTCGGCGAAAAAGTCCACGCCAGGGATCAGCGGCACCGAGCGCACGTGTGCGCCGGCAATGACGGCGCCATAGATGTGGATCGGATAGCTGGGGTCCGGCACCAGCACGGTGTCGCCACGGTCGAGGGTGGCCAGCATCAGGTGGGCAAGGCCTTCCTTGGAGCCGATGGTGACGATGGCTTCGCTGTCCGGATCGATGTCGATGGCGTAGCGATCCTTGTACCAGCGCGAGATGGCGCGGCGCAGGCGCGGGATGCCGCGCGAGGACGAATAACCATGGGTGTCGGGGCGCTGGGCCACCTCGGTGAGCTTGGCCACGATGTGGGCCGGCGTGGCGCCATCGGGATTGCCCATGCTCATGTCGATGATGTCTTCACCACGCCGGCGCGCGGCCAGCTTCAGTTCGGCGGTGATGTTGAAGACGTAGGGGGGGAGGCGGTCAATGCGCGCAAAGCGGCGCTTGCCAGTCGAGGCAGACATGGGTGTCCTTCACGTAAGCGCCCGGAACCGTCCGAGCGACGCGGGCCGACTGTCTTCGGCCCGGCGGCCATGCTAACGCAGATCGCGGCGGCCGGGCGAAAAAAAGGGCATGCCGCATGGCATGCCCTTGGGGGGTGCGAGGCGCCCGGCTGGTTCAGCGACGCAGCTTGAGCAGCAGGTTGATGACGTACCACAGCAGCAGCGCGACCGAGGCGAACAGGTGCAGCGCGGCGCCGGCGGGGCGGTCCGTGGGGTAGTCATGGATGATGCGCGAGGTGTCGAACAGGATCATGCCGCCGGCAAGCACGATCATGGCGGCGGAGAACATCAGGCCGAGCGTGAAGCCGAACAGGGCGCTGGCGACGATCACGCCCAGCGCGACGAGCCCGGCGATGCTCAGGATCGGGCCGAGGAACGAGAAGTTCTTGCGCGTGGTGAACGCCGTGAAGGTAATGCCGCCCACCAGCAGCGCCGTCAGCATGCCGGCGGTGGGGATGATGGTGGGATCGACGATCTGCGCGATCGCCAGCAGCGGCATGAAGATCACCGCCTCGGCCACCACGTACAGGCCCAGGCCCATCAACTGCGTTTGCGGCGAGGCGTTGTCGGCCATGTTCGAGGCCAGGCGCCCGACCAGGATGAACGCCCCCAGCACCACCAGCCAGCCGAACTGGCCGGAGTTGGCAACCAGGCGAGCCGTTTTCAGGCTCAGGCCGGAGGACAGGAAGAATGCCGACAGCAGGGCAAAGGCGCCGAGCGCAGCGGCCAGATGGAAATACGTGCGGCGGATGAACTGCGCGCGGTCGGCGGCTTCGGCGACAGGTGCGCCATTGGGCGCGGTCGGTTGCAATGACATGATGGTGAGGGGCGAACGAAAAAAACGGGGCGCCAAGGCGCGGATGGCCGTGATCATATGCCGGCGCGCGGCGTTGCCGTGCATGGGCGGATGAGCGGTCGGCGGCGCCCCGGCGCGCGTGACTCAGTCCAGCGGAATACGGATTTTCTGGCCAGGAAAGATCAGATTGGCGTCGCGGATGACTTCGCGGTTGGCGTCGAAGATGCGCGGGTAAAGGTTGGCATTGCCATAGAAGTTCTTGGCGATCTTCGACAGGGTGTCGCCGCGCTGGATGATGTAGTACTCGATCTTGACCCGCGCCGGGGTCGTCACGGTCATGCCCTCGGCAGTCACGTTGGCGACGCCTTCGATGTTGCCGGCGATCAATACCGCTTTTTCCAGCGATTCCTGGGTGGGGCATTGGCCGCTGAGCCGGCAGTCGGTGCCGTCGTAGGCGACAGCCAGTCCGGTGATGCCCAGCCCGGCCGACTCGATTTCCTGGCTGATCTTGTCAGCGGCCTCTTCAGGCGAAACGCTCTTCGAGAAAATGCGTTTGCCAATGTCTTTGACGAAGTCGAACAGTCCCATCTGAATCTCCTGAAAAACGTCGCGGCGACAATGCGGCGCGAGAGGGCGCACGCTAGCAGCGTGCGATGGCGGGCGGCAATGTGGTTTGCGGCAAGAAGCGCCGTCCCCTGTGCCACGTCAAGCGCCTGGGCGCGCGTGTCGGATGCGACTGTCGGTGCATTCCATTGAGGCCAATGGAATGCAAGAAGCTTCAAGAGGGAAGGGGATGCTTTGCTGCGTCAGGCTCAGAATATTTTGCCGACACTGCGCTGGTCGCAGGACGACAGGCGAGGGGGCATCGCTCCTACAGGCACCGCCAGCCGACTTGGCGATCATGAAGCCATCGTCGCGGAACGATTCGCGGCGTCCTGTCGAAAACAGACGAAGGAGATACGCCATGAAAAAACAGATCAAAACCCTGACCCTGGCGGGTGCCCTCGCGGCTGTGCTGGCGACCCCGTTGGCTTCGTACGGCCAGGCCGCGCCGGCCACTGACCCGTATGTGCAGCGGCGCGTGGAAAACAAGGCCGCCAAGGATGAATACAAGGCCAAGAAGGCAGAAGCCAAGGCCGAGTACAAGGAGGACGTGGGCGGCGCCAAGCGCGAACTGAAGGCCGAGAAGAAGCAGAACCTCGAAGAATTGAAGGCCAATCGCTGACCGTTGCCGGCCTCCCGCGCCGAGCGCGGTGATGTCATGGTCCAAGGGCCCTGCGCCATGCGCCGGGCCCTTTTTGTTGCGGGCGGCAGATACAAAAAAGGCGGGGCGTCTGCCCCGCCTTGCGTGCGCTGCTGGCGCTCAGTTCAGATCGTCGTCCTTCCAGTACTTGCGGCCGGTGGCCGCGCCGCCGGCCGCCAAGCCGGTCTTGGTCATCGGATAGATGACGATCGGATCCTTGCCGTGTTTCTCCTGACGGGCCGTGCCGGCCTTCTCGGCGGTCGCGCCTTTCTCGTCCACCTTGGCGGTGGCGGTGGCCGTACCAGCGAATTCCCAGCCCGATGCGATGAATTTGTCGAGGGCGGCGCGGTCATGGAAGACCAGCACTTCGCGGTAATCCTTGATGCCGATGTCAACGCCGGCAGAGGCCTGCCCCATCTTCATGTAAACACTCTTCTTCGACTTGTTGTCGTGGACCAGACCGGTGCCGCCGGCCCCGCCGAGCAGGAACGACACGCCGAAACTGGAGAAGCACCCATAGCCG
Source organism: Rhodocyclaceae bacterium (assembly GCA_047605765.1). Classification (GTDB taxonomy): domain Bacteria; phylum Pseudomonadota; class Gammaproteobacteria; order Burkholderiales; family Rhodocyclaceae; genus JBGVSA01. The sequence continues at coordinate 17,626 of JASGFB010000033.1, read as the reverse complement.
GCCGCGCCGGAGATCTCCTTGCGGACAGCGGGCTTGGACTTGTAGAGCGTGGCCAGCGCTTCATCGCACATGGCGCGTACCTGGGCCTGCTTGTCGGCCTTGGAGGCGTCGGCAGCCATCGCCGGCTGGGCCAGAATGGTCGAGACGGCGACTGCCACGCACATGCTGAGCTTATTCACGTTATGTCTCCTTAAGGCGATTCGGAATGGACGCCATCCGGCGGCGCCATCGCGCGTGCCGTTCTCCAGGCGCCGCGACGCTGTAAGCCTAGTCCAGCTTTGTCGGGCCGTTGGCGTCATGTAGGCCGTGTCTGACAAAGATTGGTCTCACCCAGCGGAAGTGCTCAGGTGATAATGTCCGACTATTTGCTGCCCATTTGCTGATTATGCCGTTCGACGCCAAGACCTTTCTGCGAACCCTGACCGAGCAGCCCGGGGTGTACCGCATGATCGGCCTCGAAGACGAAGTGCTCTACGTCGGCAAGGCCAAGAATCTCAAGCGGCGGGTCAGCAATTACTTTCAGAAGACGCCCAGCAGCCCGCGCATCGGTCTCATGGTGCAGCGCATCGAACGCGTGGACATCACCGTCACGCGTTCGGAGGCTGAGGCGCTGATTCTCGAAAACAACCTCATCAAGTCGTTCCGGCCGCGCTACAACATCCTGTTTCGCGACGACAAGTCGTATCCGTACATCACTATCTCGGGCGACGAGTATCCGCGCCTGGCGTATTACCGTGGCGCTTTTGAAAAGGGCGTGCGCTATTTCGGGCCGTATCCCAACGGTGGCGCCGCGCGCGAGAGCATCCATCTGCTGCAACGTTTGTTTTTGCTGCGCACGTGCGAGAACTCGATGTTCGCCAACCGTTCGCGCCCATGCCTGCTCTATCAGATCAAGCGCTGTACCGGCCCCTGCGTAGGCCACATCGACCAGGACGGCTATGCGCGTGACGTGAAACTCGCCACGATGTTCCTCAATGGCCGTCACAACGAGGTGGTCGATCAACTCGCGGCGCGTATGCAGAATGCATCGGAACGGCTGGCCTTTGAAGAAGCCGCCGCTTTTCGCGACCAGATCCGTTCGATCCAGACGGTATTGCACAAACAGTACGTCGACTCGGGCAAGGACGAAGATGTCGATATCATCACGGCCATCGAACGGGGCGGGGTGGTGTGCCTGAATCTGGCGATGGTGCGCGGTGGCCGTCACCTGGGCGACCGGCCGCAGTTCCCGCAGGCTGCCGAAGGACTGACGGCCGTCGATGCCTTGCTGGCTTTCGTCGAACAGCATTACTTGGAACATCCGGCGCCGACCAAGATCGTAGTCAGTGCCGCCGAGCCGGAATGGGTGCGCGCGGCCCTGGAAGAAACCCTGGAGTCGCCGCCCGTGGTGACGCAGGCGCGCTTCGCGGCGGAAAAGGCATGGATCGAAATGGCCGAGCAGAATGCGCAACTGGCCATCGAGACGCGTCTGCGCGAGACGGGTCGTGCCGGCGTGCAGCTCGAAGCGCTGCGCGTGGCCATGGAGCTGGCTGAGCCGATCCGCCGCATCGAATGCTTCGACATCAGCCACACCATGGGCGAGGCGACCGTGGCCTCATGCGTGGTATGGGACGACGGTGGCATGAAAAAGTCCGAGTACCGCCGCTTCAACATTGCGGGGATCGAACCGGGCGACGATTATGCTGCCATGCGTCAGGCGCTGACGCGTCGCTATGAAAAGGTTGCCACCGGCGAGGGCGTGCGCCCGGACCTGATCCTCATCGACGGCGGCAAGGGGCAATTGGGCGTGGCACTGGAAGTGCTGACGGAGCTGGGCCTGGAATCGATCCGCATGGTCGGCGTGGCCAAGGGCGAAGAGCGCAAGGCGGGCATGGAGCAGCTCATCTTCACGGATGGGCGCGAGCCAGTGCGCCTGGGGGGCGAGCATCCCGCCCTGCATCTGGTCCAGATCGTGCGCGATGAGGCGCACCGCTTCGCCATTACCGGCCACCGTGCGCGGCGCAACAAGGCGCGTCTGTCCTCCAAGCTGGAGGACATCCCCGGTATCGGGCCGACGCGCCGCAAGAAATTGATCGAAACCTTCGGCGGCCTGGCCGGCGTGCGTGCGGCGACAATCGAAGATCTGTGCCGCGTCGAGGGGATCAATCGTAAAATCGCGGAACAGATTTACAACGCGCTGCGTTAGAACGCCCGGACCACGCGTACCGCAGCTTTCATGCGAAACCTTGTACCGGGCCCAGAGTGCCAACAGAAAAGCATGTTCAACAATATACCCAACGCGCTGACCTGGGCGCGCATCATCCTGATTCCGCTGTTCGTCGGGGTGCTGTACCTCCCTGAGAGCGTCCTGTCGCCGCACTGGCAAAACGTATCGGCCTGTGCCATTTTCGTGATCGCCGCCGTCACCGACTGGTTCGACGGCTATCTGGCGCGCGCCTGGGGCCAGACCTCGGCGTTCGGCGCCTTTCTCGATCCGGTGGCGGACAAGCTCATGGTGTGCGCCGCCCTGGTGATCCTGGTGCAACTGAACCGCTGCGACGCCATCATTGCATTCGTCATCATCGGTCGCGAGATCACCATTTCGGCTCTGCGCGAATGGATGGCCAAGATGGGCGCATCGAAAAGCGTGGCGGTGTCGTTCGTCGGCAAGCTCAAGACCGCCGCGCAGATGACGGCGATCCCGATGCTGCTCTACCACGACAGCCTGTTCGGCCTGCCGATCCAGATGATCGGCACCGTGCTGATCTTCGTCGCCGCCGCCCTTACCGTGTGGTCGATGGCCTATTACCTGCGCCGCGCTGCGCCGGAGCTGATGCGCCATTCGTGATGCGGCGCCAACTGGATGTTGACTTTCTGGCTGCGTCGATTAAAATGCGCGGCTCCTAACGCGGGAGTAGCTCAGTTGGTAGAGCGCAACCTTGCCAAGGTTGAGGTCGCGAGTTCGAGACTCGTCTCCCGCTCCAGAATGCAAAAAAGGGAAAGCAGTGCTTTCCCTTTTTGGTTCACGACGTGCCGTCCTGGCCCGGTGTGACGCAGTACGGCGCGATAGCAAAGCGGTTATGCAGTGGATTGCAAATCCATCTAGGTCGGTTCGACTCCGGCTCGCGCCTCCATCCTTTTTCGTGATTTCCCAGCACCCTTACCGTCGTTGCGCTCGTGCGCGGCTCGACTCATCGCACCGCCGTGCCCGTTTGCAGGCACGGCTGGCGCATTGCCTTACGGCGTCGTCGCCGCGAGCGGGGCCGCGGCCTCGATGGCGGCATACTCGCCGTAGCCGTCCGGCCAGGGCGTGAGGATGTCGAACCCGTTGTCCGTTACCAGAACCATGTGTTCCCACTGCGCCGACAGGCTGTGGTCGCGCGTGACGACCGTCCAGCCGTCACCGAGCTGACGGGTCTCGGCCTTGCCGGCGTTGATCATCGGTTCGATGGTGAACAGCATGCCGGCTTCCAGCACCAGACCTTCGCCGGGGCGCCCGTAATGCAGAACCTGCGGCGCGTCGTGATAGATGTCGCCGATGCCGTGTCCGCAGTATTCACGCACCACGCTGAAGCCTTCGCGGTGCGCCACCGTCTGGATGGCGTAGCCGACATCGCCCAGTGTGGCGCCAGGACGTACGGCGCGGATGCCGGCCACCATGGCGTCGTAGGTCGTGCGCACCAGGCGCTTGGCCAGCACGCTCGGCTTGCCGACGAAGTACATGCGGCTCGAATCGCCGAACCAACCGTCTTTGATGAGCGCCACGTCGATGTTCACGATGTCGCCCTGGGCCAGCCGTTTGGCCGAGGGGATGCCATGGCACACCACGTGGTTCACCGACGAGCAGATCGTCTTCGGATAGCCGTGGTAGCCGATATTGGCGGGCGTGGCATGCAGCACGTTCTCGATGTAGTCGCGGCAGCGCGCGTCCAGTTCGTCGGTGGTGACACCCGGTTTGACATAGGGGCCGATCATGCGCAGCACGTCGGCAACCAGGGCGCCGGCGTGTCGCGCCATGGCGATTTCGGCCGGCGTGCGGATGGCTACGTTTTCGTGTCGCGCCATCATGCCGCCTCGTTCAACTGATCACTGTCCCGCAGTGGCGCGCCCTGTTCGGCCTGCACCAGCAATTGGCAGATCTCATGGTAGGTGAGGGCCGGGTTCAGTTCGGCCAGCATGCCGACGCGCAGCCAGTGCTCGGCCTGTGCATTGATGGAGCGGCTGAGGGCGGCGCTGGTGTGGCGCAGCGCCTCATGCATATGTTCGGAGATTTTGACGATACCCATGGGTGCGAGAGTAATACGATTTGTATATGTTTCGTATAGTAGCACACGCTTGAAGGGCCTTCTTGGGCAGTTTGCCCACGTGGATCGTTGACATCTGTCACACGCCGTTCAGAGGCGTATGGAAGGGACGTTAATCGGGCAAGCCCCGAATTTATCGACAGACGAGCCCGGATCCCCCTGACATGTCAGCTCCATTGCCTGCGGACGAACGTAAACGACTCGCCCTCCTGCGCGAGTTAGGCCTGCTCGATTCTGCGCCCGAACCGGCATTCGACCGGGTGACGCGCGTAGTAGCGCAAGCCCTCGATATGCCCATCGCCTTGGTGTCGCTCATCGACGAGAATCGCCAGTGGTTCAAATCGCGCCATGGTTTCGACCTGCACGAGACGCCACGCGAGGTCTCTCTGTGCGCCCACGCCATTACCGTCGATGGGCCGACCGTCGTTCACGACGCGCACGAGGATGACCGCTTCAAGGACAACCCGCTGATCAAAGGCGCCGGTGGCATCCGCTTCTATGCCGCGGTACCGCTGCGCACCTGGGGGGGCGTGGCGGTCGGCACCCTGTGCGTGATGGACGTGCGCCCGCGCAGCCTGAGCGACGTGCAATTGCGGACACTGCTCGACATGGGCGATGTCGTGGCCGAAGAGATCCGGGCCCGTGAGACCGTGGTGGCGGCGCAATCGCATGCCGACCGCGCCGACGCCGTGCTGGCCGCCAGCGAAACACGTTTCCGCTCGATGTTCGAGCTGGCGTCGATCGGCATTGCGCTGGTGGCGCCCGATGGGAGCTGGATCAGCGTCAATGACGCACTGTGCCAGATCGTCGGTTATGAGCCCGAAGACCTGGCGCGCCTGACTTTCCGCGACATTACCCATCCGGACGATCTGGACGCCGACCTGCATCTGCTGCAGCAACTGGTGGAGGGCAAGATCGATCGCTACCACCTGCAGAAGCGCTATCTGCGCAAGGACGGCCGTAGCAACTGGGCGTCGCTGAGCGTGACCAAGAAGGTCAGCGCTGGCGGATCGTTAGAGTACTTTGTGTCCATCGTGCAGGACATCCAGGCCCAGAAGGACGCCGAGGAAAGCCTCAACAGTCTGCGCCTCGATCTGGAGGCGCGCGTCGAAGCGCGCACGGCCGAACTGCTCGATGCCAACCGCATGCTGAGCACGGCGATCGAACACCAGGCTCGCTCGGCGCAGACGCTGCGCAGCCGCGAGGCGGAACTGCGCGCGGTGATCGAATACGCCAACGATGCCTACATCAGCATCAATGAAGACATCATCGTGACGGCCTGGAATCGCGAGGCCGAGCGCATTTTCGGCTGGAGCGCCGAGGAAGCCGTGGGGCGCAGTCTCGACGGGCTCATCATGCCCTCCAGCATGGGCCACACGCATCGCCATGGCGCCGCGCTGTATCTGGCGACGGGCCATGCGCCGATCCTGCACAAACGTCTGGAACTGCCGGCGCGGCGCAAGGACGGTTCGAGCCTGATGGTGGAAGTCCGCGTGCACCCGGTCGACCTGGGTGATCGCAAGATCTTCTGCGCCTTTCTCCATGACATCACCGATCGCAAGGCGCTTGAATTGCGGCGTGATCGCGAGGCGCGCCATGACGCCCTGACGGGCTTGCCCAACCGGCGCGCACTGTCCGAAATGCTGCCGTTGGCGCAGGCGCGTACCGATCGCACGACCTTGACCCTGGCGGTGATGTTCATTGATCTGGACGGGTTCAAGGAGATCAACGACACCTTCGGTCACGACGCCGGCGACGACGTGCTGCGCGTGGTGGGCGAGCGCCTGCGTGCCTGCGTGCGCCGCACCGATAGCGTGGTGCGGCTGGCGGGGGACGAGTTTACCGTGGTGGTCGAAGGCCTGATGGAAGGGGCTGCCGAGGCGCGGCGCGTGGCCGAGAAGATCGTTGCGCGCGTGTCCGAGCCGATCGCCCTGCAAGGGCGCATGGTGGGCACCGTCGGGGCCAGTGTCGGCGTGGCGCTATATCGCGCTGGCGGCACGCGCTCGCCGGATGAACTGGTGAAGATCGCCGATGCCCTCATGTATGCCGCCAAGCGGGGCGGCAAGGGGCGCGTCGCGCTCGAGGAGTGGGATTGATCGGCGCATGAAAAAACGCGGCCCGTGGGCCGCGTTTTTTCTTGCGTTGAGACGACAGGGGCCGCAGCCGAGCCGACATGCCCGGCACGAAGCCGAACCTGCCGGGTCACGAGGCCGGCGCGCGCCGGCGCCTGCCTGGAACCTTGCGCCGCAGCCAGCGAATCTGGTCGCGGATGAGCCGGGCCTGGCCGAACATGAAAACTTCGTCGTAGGCATCGGCTTGCGCTTGCATGGCTCGAATGATCGTCTCGACAACATCTGTCTGCATCATGACCTCCCTTTACAGACGCGCGAAGTGCGAAATGGTGTGTCGCTTGCATGGGGTGCCCAAGTGGAAAAAGGCAGCCCCGTTGTCAGCGTGATAGCAGAGTACCGTAGGTAAAAAGTACTCGTATGGCCTTTGGTCCTATCTCGTGCGCGTTGTTTCATCTATCCGTTTGTCGCGCGTCAAGTCAGATAAATCTTTGTTGCTATTCGGCATTTTCTGAATCACCCCAACGCGTCCGAACTTCTGGCGTGGCGACTTCTGCTTGCAGGCACGGAACGCAGAGGCGGTCATGCAAACACCGCGCCCATTCACCTGTTTGGATGTGATCCAAGTCAAAAAAACCACACTCCGGCAAAAATAACGACTAGAATTATTAGCTACCTAGTTGATGGTTGGCTAACCAATGATCGAGGCTTTGAGCGGCACCTTGCCGGGAGACGTGGATCGCATGACCCTGAGCATGTCGCTCGCCGTATTGCGTCGCGCCTATCGCAGCGCGGCCGACAAGGCGGTGGCGCATCTGGGGCTGTCGCAGGCGCTGGCGTATCCGGTGGTGATGCTCGGGCGCCTGGGGGACGGCGTGCGCCAGGGGGCGGTCGCCCACGTGCTGGCAATCGATGATTCGTCGTTGGTGCGCCTGGTCGACCAGTTGGTCGAGGACGGTCTGGTCGAACGCCGCGAGGACCGCACGGATCGCCGTGCCCGCAGCCTGTTCCTGACGGAGCGGGGGCATGCCATGGCGGCCCAGGTCGAGGCCGCGCTGGCGGCCTTGCGCGATCGTTTGTACGCCGACATTGCCGACGCCGATATTCGCGCCTGCCTGAAGGTGTTCGCGGTGCTCGAGCAACGCCTGGGGTGCGCAACGCCCGATATTTCTCACCTGGGCGCGCGCATCGCGCCGGAGGGCGGGGCTACGGCGCCATGAAATGGCCGCAGGTCCCGCGTTTTGGCCGCAGTGAGTGGCTGTTCTCGCTGAAGAGCTTCGCCGCCGCCATGCTGGCCATGTACCTGGCCGCACGCGCCGGACTGCCGCGCCCGTTCTGGGCCTTGATGACGACTTACGTGGTGGCGCATCCGCTGGCCGGCGCCGTCCGCTCCAAGGCCATCTACCGGTTCTGCGGCACGCTGCTCGGCAGCGCGGCGGCCGTTCTGCTGGTGCCGACCTTGTCGAACGCTCCCGAATTGCTGACGCTGGCATTGGCCTTGTGGGTGGCCGGTTGCCTGTTCGTTTCGCTGCTCGATCGCACGCCGCGCGCCTATCTTTTCATGCTGGCGGGCTACACGGCGGCCCTCATCGGGTTTCCTTCGGTGCAGACGCCGGAGGTCATGTTCGCTTCGGCGGTGGCGCGCGTCGAAGAGATCGGCCTGGGCATTCTGTGCGCCACGCTGGTCCACAGCCTGGTACTGCCTGTCGGCCTGGCGCCGACGGTGCTGGGCCTGCTCGACCGCACGTTGCGCGATGCGCGCAACTGGGCCGCAGATCTCATGCGATTGGAATTCGCCAGTGAGACGCGCGATGCCCGTACGCTGGCCGCCGATCGCCGCCGCCTCGCCGCCGACATGACGCAGTTGCGACTGCTGTCGACGCATGTGCCGTTCGACACGACCCACTTGCGCTGGACGGCGGGCGCCTTGCGCACCATGCAGGATCGTATCGCCGCTATGACACCCGCCTTGTCGGCGGTGGACGACCGCCTCAATGCATTACTGACCGCGTACGGGCATGTGCCGCGCGATATCGCCGATGGCCTGGCTCGTACGCGCGCCTGGCTCGAACGGCAGCGCGCCGCCGTCGGTCCGGGGCGCCACGAGGAGACGCAATTCGAGGCGCTGCTGACCGATATTCGCGCCTTGGGCGAGGCTCCGGATGCCGACGATTGGCGTCGTGCACTACGTATCGGGCTGGCCTGTCGCCTCGAAGAACTGTTGCACGGCTGGCGCACCTGCATGCGACTGCGCACCGATATCGATGCCACATTGCACGGCGGCGTTGTGCCGGGCCGCACGGCGGCGCTCGGCAATCGCGTCCTGCACCGCGACTACGGCATGGCCTTGCTGTCAGGGCTGGCGGCCATGGTGGCAATTGCATTGTGCTGCGCGTTCTGGATTCTCACCGGCTGGCCTTCGGGTTCCGGCGCCGCCATGATGGCCGCCGTGTTCTGCTGCTTCTTTGCGGGCATGGACGATCCGGTGCCGCTGATTCAGGGGTTTCTCAAGTACACCCTGTGGTCGGTGCCCCTGTCGGCGGTGTATGTGCTGGTGCTGTTTCCGCTGGTCCAGGATGTGGGCATGTTGGCGCTGATCTGCGCGCCGACCTTCATCGTCCTTGGTCTGTTCGTGGCGCGGCCGGCCACCACCGGTTCGGGCATGGCCATGTTGTTCGGCGTGGCCGGCACACTGGCCCTCTATGACACCGCCAACGCCGATCTGCCTGGCTTCATCAACAGCACCCTGGCGCAGGTGATCGGCATCGTCGCGGCCGCCTGGGTTACGCGTCTGATGCGCTCGGTTGGCGGCGCTTGGAGCGCGCGCCGCATCCAGCGCGCTATCTGGCGCGAACTCGGCGTGCTCGCCACGATGCGCAATCCGGGGCACGACCAAGCCTATGCTGTCCGCATGATCGACCGCATCGGTCTGTTGGCGCCGCGAGTGGCGCAGGCGGGCGGCACCATCGAAGGCGTGCTGGCCGACGACGTGTTGCGCGATCTGCGCGTCGGCGCCGACATCGTGGCGTTGCAGCAGATGCGCGGGCAAGCGCATGCCGCATCGTGCGGTGCCCTGCTCGACGACATCGCGGCGCTGTTCAATGCGCGCGGAGCGGGGCATACCGCAGCGCCGCCGCCGGCCCTGCTCGGGCGTATCGACGCCGCGTTGCAGGCCAGCCTGGCGTCACTGGGGCAGGCGCCGACGCATGCTGCCCGCAGCGCGCTGGCCTCGCTGGTGGGGCTGCGCCGTAATCTGTTTCCGCAAGCGGCCCCAACGCTGGGCTCGCCATTGGAGGCGCACGCATGATCGGCGAGACCAGTCTGTATGGCTTGTATCTGCCCTGGCTGATGCTGTGGGCGCTCGGTGCCTGGTGCGCCTTGTGGGCCGTGCGCCGCGTGTTGGCGCCGGTCGGTTTCTATCGCTGGGTGTGGCACCCGGCGCTTTTCGATATGGCGCTATACGTGCTGTTGCTTTATGGCATCAGCAGCGCCACTTCATTCTGGTTGTGAGTCGTTCATGAATTCAACAGTTGGCAATCTCCTGCGCCACGCCCGTCGCGGCGTGCCGATGCTGGTGACGGTGGTCGTGGTGGCGGGCGCGGTATGGGCCGGTCTGCGCCTGTGGGATCACTACGAGCAGGCGCCGTGGACGCGCGATGGGCGCGTGCGCGCCAATATCGTGCAGATCGCCCCCGACGTGTCGGGCCTGGTCACGGCAGTCCCCGTCCGCGATAACCAGGCGGTCGAGGCCGGTGCATTGTTGTTCGAGGTCGACCGTGCCCGCTATGAACTGGCCGCACGCCAGGCCGCCGCCGCATTGGCCGCGCAACGTACCGCCCTGGCCCAGACCGTGCGCGAAGATGCGCGCAACACCGGTCTGGGGACGCTGGTTTCGCAGGAAGCGCGCGAACAGACTCACACGCGCGTCGAACAGGCTCGCGCCGCTGTGGCGCAGGCCGAGATCGCCGTCGATGCGGCGCGCCTGAATCTCGCGCGTTCGCGCGTGGTGGCGCCCGCCGACGGCCAGATCACCAACCTCGAACTGCGTCAGGGGAGCTACGCGACGACGGGGCGCGCCGCGCTGGCGCTGGTCGACGCGCATTCGTTCTATGTCGAAGGTTATTTCGAAGAAACCAAGCTGCCGCGCATCCACATCGGCGATGCCGTGCGCATTCGACCGATGAGCGGGGGCGAGCTGCGCGGTACCGTCGACAGCGTGACGGCGGGGGTGGCCGACCATGATCGGTCTACCAGCGCCAACCTGTTGCCCAGTGTAACGCCCACGTTCAACTGGGTGCGCCTGGCGCAGCGCATCCCGGTGCGTGTCAGGCTCGATCCGTTGCCGAGGGGCGTCTATCTGGTTGCCGGCCAGACAGTCACGGTCGAGGTCGTCGAAGCCTCCGCGCCAACGGCGACGCATGCGGCATCGGCGCCGAAGGAGCAGGGTTGATGCGCGCCTCGCCGTTCGTTTTTCGATTGCGGGCATGGCCACTGTTGGCATCGCTCATGCTGACGGCATGCGGTACGTCGCCTGTCGGACCTGACTACGTGCTGCCGCCGCAGGCGGCCGTCAATGCGCCGGCGGCGCAGGGCGCCTTCATCGGAGCGGCGGACGACGATACCGCGCGCGCCGCGTTTGCCGAGACGCCTCTGCCGCCCCATTGGTGGCGTCTGTATCGCGATGCGACGCTGGACGAACTGATCGCGCGTGCGCTTGCTCACAATGCCGATCTGCGCGTGGCGATGGCCAGCCTGGAGCGCGAGCAGGCGTTGCTGCGCGAAACGCAGGGGGCGCAATCTCCCACGCTGGCGGTGAGTGCCGGTGAGACTTACGGCCACGTGTCGGGGCTGTCGCTGCTGCAAAAGAACTACACGCCCGACAATGATTACCACTACAGCGGCGCCTTGTCGCTGTCATACCAGCTCGACATGTTCGGCCAGATCCGGCGCGCCATCGAATCGGCACAGGCCGGCAGCGAGGCCGCGCAGGCTGCCCTCGATCTGGCACGCGTGAATGTCGTCGCCGCCACCACCCGTGCCTATGCGCAGATCTGCGCCGGCAATTTGCGCCTGCGCACCGCTCAACGTTCGGTGTCGCTGCAGGAAGAAGCCGTGTCGGTCTCGATGCGCCTGCAGCAGGCAGGGCGCGCCGGGGCGACCGACATCGCGCGCGCCCGTGGTCAGCTCAACCAGCTCAAGGCGGCGCTGCCGCCCTTGCTGGCCGAGCGGCAGGGCGCGCTGTACCGGCTGGCTACCCTGACCGGCAACGTGCCGCGCGAGGCCCCGGTCGGCGTGGAGGACTGCGCGGCGCCGCCACGCCTGCAAGGCTTGATCCCCGTGGGAGACGGCACCGCGCTGCTGCGTCGCCGGCCGGACATCCGCCAGGCCGAGCGGCAGTTGGCCGCCGCCACGGCGCGCATCGGCGTGGTGACGGCGGATCTCTATCCCAAGGTTACGCTGGGTCTGGCGGCCGGCTCCATTGGTCCGGTGGCGGGCTTTGCCCGTGGCGACACGACGAGTTGGAGCCTGGGGCCGTTGATTTCGTGGACGCTGCCCAACAGTGGCGCCGTGCAGGCACGCATCGCTCAAGCCGAGGCGGGCACGCGCCTGGCGCTGGCGCATTTCGACGGCACCGTGCAGACGGCCCTGCGCGAAACCGAGACGGCGCTGGCGACCTACGCGCGCGAACTCGACCGCCGCGCCGCGCTGCAAGCTGCTCGTGACGACAGCGCCACCGTGGCGGAGCAGGCGCGCGCCCTGTATCGCAACGGCAAGACGGGTTACCTGGAGGCGCTCGACGCCGAGCGCACCCTGGCCAGCAGCGAAGCGGCGCTGGCTACCTCGGACGCACAACTGGCAGATGACCAGGCCGTGCTGTTCCTCGCTTTGGGTGGGGGCTGGGAGGCCTCATCCACCCAGGCCACCCGATGATCCCGGTGGTCCGGTGCGTCATGCTTTTGAAATTTATTCTTGGCAACCCTGAAAGTGCGTGCTATTATTCTTCTCCTTGATTCGGCGTGCTGAATCAAGACGCTCTAAGCGGGAGTAGCTCAGTTGGTAGAGCGCAACCTTGCCAAGGTTGAGGTCGCGAGTTCGAGACTCGTCTCCCGCTCCAGAATTCAAGGGGGAAAGGCCATGCCTTTCCCCCTTTTTGCTTTTGGCCGTTCATGCGTTTCATTGACCCGACGCGCCGGCAAACGGGCGCCTTCCAGGCCGCTGTCGCCGCTGGTGACGCAATCTTGCCCGATTACGCGGGCGCAGGCTTTTTCAACCTGGCGGTGTCATTGGCGCGTGCGTGCGGGGCTGATGTGCCTGAGCGCTACGCATCCCTGGCCGAATCGCACGACTGGGCCAGCCGGCACGCCATCGTGTGCTTTCTGGTCGATGGCCTGGGCGACGATTTCCTCTTCGCCCATCGCGATATCGCACCGCGCCTATGGGCCGACCGGCTCCGCGCGCTGACCTCCGTCTTTCCCAGCACCACCGCCACCGCCATCACCACCTTGCTGACGGCGCGATCGGCCGCTACCCACGGTCTGCTCGGCTGGCACGTAGACGATACGGTGAGCGGGCGCATCGTGGCGCCGCTGCCGATGCGCTATCGCGGCGGTGAGCCCGTGCGCGAGGCCACCACCATCGAACGCATCCTGCGTACGCCGTCGATGTTCGCCAGCGCTACGCGCGCCACCCACATCGTCACGCTGCCGCACCTTACCGCGGGCGCCTATTCGCTGCATCACGCCGATGGCGCGCGTAGCCATGCCTACGCCGGTCTGGGGCAACTGGCTGAGGTCCTGGCGCAGGTCAGCCAGGCCGAGATGCAGCCCCATTTCATCTATTGCTACACGCCGGCGCTGGACGCTACGGCACACGATTTCGGTATCGCATCGCCACAGGCGCGCTGCGTTCTGGCGGAGGTCGAGGCAGCCTACGTCGCCATGCGCGCCGCCTTGCCCGAGGCGCTGCTGGTGGTGTCGGCCGATCACGGTTTCATCGATGCGCCGGCTGAGCGCTGCATCGAGCTGACGGCCTGGCCCGCGCTGTACGGCATGCTGGCCGCGCCGCTGACGGGCGAGCCCCGCATGGCGTATTGCCGCGTCAAGCCGGCATACGCCGCGCAGTTCGGCGAGGCGGTCGAAGCCGAGCTGGGCCATGCACTGATGGCCGTGCCATCGGCCGATCTGTTCGATGCGGGTCTGTTCGGGCCGGATGATTCGCCCCTGGCGCGGGGCCGCGCCGGTGACTGGACGCTGATCGCCCGGGGTGACTGGACCGTGCGCGATACGCTGCCGGGGGAAAGGAAGCACGCCATGATCGGCATGCACGGCGGCCCGTCGCGCCAGGAAATGTACGTGCCGCTGATCGTGGGACGCTGATCCGCCCGTCTTTTTGTCCTGTCGCGTGCTTGTCACGCGCGAACGCTAGGCTACAACAGGATTGTAGGCATGCAGCGGGGAGGACGAACCATGAAACTGACGCAGACGATGCAGCAGTGGCTGCGCTACGGAGCGGCCCGGCACGTCTCCGAGGACGAACGGGGCCACTGGTGGAAGACGGTGGGCGATGCGCCTTTGTATTCGCTGCCGGAGCACGTATCGGTCGTCATCGAAGACGACTTCCTGCCGGAGCCGGCCACGTCGGCCGAAGCGGGCACGGGCGCGGCGCGCTGACAGGCACGCCGGCGGTTCAGTGCATGTCTTCCTTGGCGGGGGGCACCGGCAGGACGGAGATGCCTTCTTCGAGGAGCGACTTCATTTCGTCGGCCGACGCCTGACCTTTGATCGCGCGCTCTTCGCTGTCGCCGCGATGGATGCGACGGGCTTCTTCCGGGAAGCGCTCGCCGACGTCTTCCGACGCATCGGCGGCGGCACGCAGTTGTTCCATCAACTGCGCCAGTTCGGGGATCTGCTCGGCCGGCTTGGGGCCGGCATATTGCTCCATGGCACGCACGCGCTGCACGTGGGGGGCGGAGGGCAACTTGCGGACTTCATGCGCGCCGCATACGGGGCAGGCCACCATGCTGGCGGCCAGTTGCTCTTCGAATGCTTCGTGGGAGGCGAACCAGCCTTCGAACCGGTGATCCTGTGCGCACGTAAGATTCAAAACAATCACGACGGGTGCTTTCAACAGCAAATAAGCAAAGATAACATGCGCCCCCATGTCAGACATGCAGGCGCCCGATAAATTGACCGACAGTCTTATAGAGGACCGGCCCGCCGGCCGTATCCTGCTGGCGCCCATGGAAGGCATGGTCGACGCCCTGATGCGCGACGTGCTCACGCGCGCGGCGCCCTACGATTGGTGCGTGACCGAATTCGCGCGTGTCACCGACACGGTTTTGCCGGTGCGCTTCTTCACGCGCCTGGCGCCCGAGTTGCGCCAGGGCGCCCGCACGGCTGCCGGCACCGCCGTTCGCGTGCAATTGCTGGGTTCCGACCCGGACATGCTGGCCTTGAACGCCGACCGCCTGGCCCGCCTGGCGCCCGCCGGCATCGATCTGAACTTCGGCTGTCCGGCACCGACCGTCAATCGCCATCGTGGCGGCGCGGTGTTGCTGGACGAGCCTGATCTGCTCTACCGCATTGTTCGCGCCGTGGCAGCCGCCATCGGCGATCGTGTGCCGCTCACCGCCAAGATGCGCCTGGGCGTGCGCGACACCGCGCGGGCGCAGGAGGCGGCTCAGGCCTTGGCCGAAGGGGGCGCCCAGATGCTGGTGGTGCATGCCCGCACCAAGCAGGACGGCTACAAGCCGCCCGCTCATTGGCCGTGGATCGCGCGCGTCGCCGAGGCGGTGTCGGTGCCGGTGGTGGCCAATGGCGAAATCTGGACGGTGGACGACTACCAGCGCTGCCGCAGCGAGAGCGGCATGCGCGACGTGATGCTCGGCCGCGGCGCCGTCGCCGATCCGTTTCTTGTCGAGCGGTTGCGCGCGCACCAGGCCGGCCAGTTGCCGCGCCTGGCCAGCGACGATTGGCCGCGCCTGCGTCCGCTGCTGCACGCCTACTGGGCGGCGGTGCAGGACAAGGTCGAGGCGCGCCACGCGCCTGGGCGCTTCAAGCAGTGGCTCAACCTGCTGCGGCGACACTACCCGCAGGCCGAAGTGCTCTACCAGCGTGTGCGCACGCTGCGTCTGCCGGCCGAGATATCCCCTTTGCTGGCGCAGGCCTGAATCGATGTACGCCAATTCTCATGTGATCAGCAGCGCCCAGACGGGGCCGCACGACAAGCTCGACGCCTGCGTGCTGCGCCATCGCGACAGCGTGTTCCGCAAACCCATCGCCGACTACAACCGCAGCGCCTTCGAGGCCGCGCTCGGGCAATGGGACGGGCGCGCGCCGCTGGTGCTCGACGCCGGCTGCGGCGTGGGCTGGAGCACGCTGAACCTGGCCCGCGAGTGGCCCGATCATTTCGTGATCGGTGTCGATCAGTCGGCCGACCGGCTGGCACGCGGCAAGCCGGCCGTGCCACCGAACGCCTGTTTCGTGCGCGCCGATCTCACCGACTTCTGGCGCCTGTGGCAGCAGCATGGCCTGCCCCTGGCGCGCCATTACCTGCTGTATCCGAACCCCTGGCCGAAGATCGGGCATCTGGCGCGCCGCTGGCATGGCATGGCGGTGTTCCCGAACGTGGTGGCATTGGGCGGGCGCCTCGAATGCCGCACCAACTGGCGCATCTATGCCGAGGAGTTTGCCCGTGCGGTGCATGTGCTCAGCGGCGTGCCGGCGACGGCCGAGCCCTGGGTCACGGCATCGCCGATGACGCCGTTCGAACGCAAGTACCGCGATTCGGGCCAGGCCCTGTATCGCGTCGTGGTCGATTTGCCGAGGCCCGTGCGTGATGGCGAGGCCGCCCGATGAGCGCGCAGCTCGATCCTTGCCAACAATGCGGCGCCTGCTGCGCGACCTTCCGCGTGAGTTTTCACCACAGCCAGCTCGACTCCGAGCCGGGCGGGTACGTGCCGGCGGCGCTGGCCGACGAGGAAACCGCCAGCACGTGTCGCATGCGCGGCACCGACCGCTCGCCACCGCGCTGCGTGGCCTTGGTCGGCACGGTGGGGCAGGCGGTGCGCTGTGGCATCTATGAATACCGCCCCGACCCGTGCCGCGAGTTCGCCGCCCACGGCGTGCTGGGCATCGGCAATCGCGCCTGTAACGACGCGCGCGCCCGCCACGGCCTGCCACCGCTGGCGGCGGCGTTCTATGTACTCGAATGAGGGCCAGGGGCGCTAGAATCTGCGCCCATGTTCCACGTCGTCCTTCACCAGCCGGAAATTCCGCCCAACACCGGCAATGTCATGCGCCTGTGCGCCAACAGCGGCGTCCATCTGCACCTGGTCGAGCCGCTTGGCTTCGATCTGTCGGACAAGCATTTGGCGCGCGCCGGCATGGATTACCGCGATCTCATCAACGTCACGCGCCATCCTGACTGGGCAGCCTGCCAGCAGGCCCTGGCCGGGCATCGCTTTTTTGCGCTGACCACGCGCGGCAGCCGGCCGTACGCCGAGGTGGCTTTTGCGCCCGGCGACGTCTTCGTGTTCGGCGCCGAATCGAGCGGATTGCCCGAGGCGCTGCGCGAATCCTTCGCTCCCGAGCAGCGCCTGCGTATCCCGATGCGGCCCGATTGCCGCAGCCTCAATCTGTCCAACAGTGTCGCCATCATCGTCTACGAAGCCTGGCGCCAGCACGGCTTTGCGCTCGGCGGCTAGGTGCCTACCGCAGGCGACGAAGCGGAATGATCTGCCGCGACTGAGGTGAGCGCTCCTTTCACACAGGTCAGAACGGCGGATACAAAGTCTGTCCATTGACTTGCCGGGCATCGCCTGTCCTTCCGTTGCATGGCTGACTCGCTGACGACGGGGCCACAGTCTCGCCGTGCAAGGGCGCCTCAGCCCGTGCCGGCCGCTTAAGGACAACCCGACGGATCGCGCCGGCCTGTGGACCGGTTTTTCGGCATCGTTCAGACGTATGAACCGGTGCGAGCACCCGCATGCGGGAATTTTCTTCATTGAATCGTCATGCGAGCCCATCTCGATCGTTGACCTCGATCACCCCGATACGGGTACCAAATCCAGGGGAGAACGGTTACATGCTGTGGAGGGTGACGCAGGACGCATGAGCGATCGGCGGGGAGGGTTCAATAGCCTGCAATGAAATCTGGCTCGCTGAGCCCAGTGAATCGTCATGGCCTCTCCCGGCACCGATCCGTCCACCCAGTCCTCCTCCTCTCCACCCCCTCCCGCTGCGCCGCCGCAGCCCGCGCGCCCCGCGCAGGTGG
>JASGFB010000032.1:0-40498 GCA_047605765.1 Rhodocyclaceae bacterium | reverse complement strand
GCCGCCCCGCTGGCCGAACCGCCATTGGCGCCATTCGCACCGCTGGCCGCCCCGCCGACCGCACGGCCGCCGTTACCGCCCGCGGCCGTGCCGCTGGCACCGCCATTGGCATTGCCGCTATTGCTCACCTGGTTGCCCAGGCCGCTGATGCTGATGTTCGACACCGTGCCTTCGAGGCGCGACAACGCCACGACTGACGTGTTGTTGAACGAGTTCGACAGGTTGGAGGTGGCGGTCGAATTGGTCGCCGCCGCCGCCGTGCCCTGGCCCAGGGTGCTGGCCGTACCGGCATTGTTGCGGTTGTCGCCGGTGCTCTTGTCGTTGTTGCGATCGGACAGGTCGTGCGTGCTGCTGTCGGTGGCGGTGGCCGTCGCGTAGTCGCCGCTGGCGTCATTGTTTGCGTCGGCCCATGCCTGGCTGGCGAAGCCGAGGGCGAGCGCGAGCGCGCTATACATCAAGGTTCTTTTCATCGCTGTTCTCCGCAAAAAGCCAAGACCTGGCCCGACGCCATGCTTGGTGCCGCGCTAATGCATGGCATGTGCCAATTGCGCAATCCATTGTTTTAAAGGTGTTTTTCATCAAGCGGATAACCCTCGCTCGCACCACTTGTATCGAGGGCGTTACACCCTTCTCGGCATCTCGCGGAGCGCGTACGTGCAAGCGCTTGAAGCGGCAGTCGTTTTTTATGCGCAGGCTGGCAGGGGGGTGTATCAGCCCTGAAACACTCGCCCCCGGAGATCAAAAAAAACGGCGCGGGAAAATCCCGCGCCGTTGCTTGCCGCACCGGTGGCGCGTCAGCGCGGACGGTGGCCGCGCGCGCCGTAGAACACGATGTACAGGTAGCACACCACTGGCACCAAAAAGGAGATGAGCAGGCCCGTATGGTCGGCCGTGTAGCCCTGGATCAACGGCACGATGGCACCGCCGACGATGGCCATGCACAGCACGCCGGACCCTTCACTGGTGAAGCGGCCGAGCCCCGTCAGGGCCAGCGAGAAGATGGTCGGGAACATGATCGAATTGAACAGGCCGACCAACAGCAGCCCCCACATGGCGACCTTGCCGCCGAGGGTGATCGCCGCCAGCACCAGCAGCGTATTGACGATGGCGTTGAAGGTCAGCAGGTGCGCGGGCTTGATGGTGCGCATCAGGGCACTGCCAATGAAACGCCCGATCATCGCCCCGCCCCAGTACAGCGACAGATACTTGCCGGCGACCTCGGGGGCCAGGCCGGCGATATCGGGCTGGCTGAGCAGGCTCACCATGAGGCTGCCGATGGACACCTCTGCCCCCACATAGGTGAAGATCGCCAGCGCCCCCAGCACCAGGTGCGGATAGGCCCACACGCTATGCCGGGCAGGTAATGCGCCGTGGCTCGGATCTTCCATCGCGTCTTCGACGCGCGGCAGCTTGAACACGCCGATGAAGACGGCGATGGCGAACAGCACCGCCGCCAGGCCTAGGTAAGGCACCTGCACGGCGCTGACCTGGGCCTGCTCATAGGCAGCCAGATCCTGTGGCGACAGGGCCTGCAATTCGGGCGCGGTCTTGACGGCCACGGCGAGGATGACCATCGACCCCAGGAACGGGCCCAGCGTGGTACCGAGCGAATTGAAGGCCTGCGTGAGGTTGAGCCGCGACGACGCCGTTTCGGGCGACCCCAACGCCGTCACGTACGGATTGGCGGCCACCTGCAGAAAGGCGATACCACAGGCGAGGATGAACAGCGCCGCCAGAAAGAACGGATACGACTTGATCGCGGCGGCCGGGTAGAACAGCACGCAGCCGATGCCCGCCATCAGCAGGCCGATGATGATGCCCTTCTTGTAGCCGAGCCGTTCGATGACGTAACCGGCCGGGAACGACATGACGAAGTAGGCGGCGAAGAAGCAGAACTGCACCAGCATCGCCTGGAAATAACTGAGGGTGAATAGCGCCTTGAGGTGGGGAACGAGGATGTCGTTGAGTGAGGTGATCAAGCCCCACATGAAGAACAGCACGGTCAGCGCCACCAACGCGCTGGTGTAGGTCGTGCCCTGTGTCTGGCGACTCATGAAGGTCCTCCTGGTTGAGCTGGACAGCGTCGGGCGGCGCGCCCTCCAACCGGCCTCGCACGCGTGCGCCACCTGATCCACGGCTCCGCAGCATGCCACGGACATGATCACCGCGCCACCGCGTGCAGGACGCGGGCCGCCGCCCTCGCGAGGGCACGACGGCGTGAACGCCGATTGACAGGCGCCGCCGCCTTCACATCTCTGCGCACTTCCATACCGTCGGCATATGTGGCGATTGGATGATCTCGATCATTTCGCCATCCATCCTTTTGGATCGGAGTTTTCTTTCATAAATGCAGTTATTGCCGCGCTTATATGAAAGACAAATGCCGTTTCAATATAGGAGAAATCCCACGAAACGTCTCATTTATTTAAATGCTTGATTCTGCACAACTTATTAAATTCAAACTCTAGCGCTCGAACATAAACCCATCAACAATCTGCCGCGGCGTCAGAACAATTCAAGTTTCTGACAGTACGGATTGGTTATTTTGACGCACGGCGTTTCGAGCCATCGGACGCATCCCAACTCGCCGCGCCATCGCCCGCAGGCAGATTGCCCCCCCGTGCGGTGCACGCCACAGGACTCTAGTCATGAATTCGCCCAACAAACTGCAAATGTCGATCCTCTCCCAACTCGGTGGCGGCACCATGCCCGACGCCGAAAATGAAAACACCGCCAATGCCCGGTCGGTGGTGCTGATCGATGACCACCCGGCGGTGCGCGTCGCCATCAAGAGCATCATCGAGAGCCAGGGCACGCTGGCCGTCGTCGCCGAATGCGGCGATGGCATCAGTGGCCTGGATGCCGTGCGCCGCACCTCGCCGGACCTGGTGGTGATCGACCTCAGCCTGCCCGATATCGACGGGCTCGAATTGATCAACCGGATCCGCGCCCTCGACAGCAGCATCCGCCTGCTGGTGCTGTCGGCCCGCGACGAACGCCTCTATGCCCTGAAGGTGATGCAGGCGGGCGCCAATGGCTTCGTGAACAAATCCAAGGACATCAACGACATCCTGCATGCAGCTACGGTGGTGACCTCGGGCTTCAGCTGCTTCCCCGTACTGGAAGCGGGCTCGGCGACCGAAGCGGGGCTGCTGGCCAAACTGTCGGTGCGCGAGATGACGGTGCTCCTTGGGCTGGCCAGCGGAAGCAGCAACAAGGATCTGGCCGAGAAGCTCTGCCTCAGCCAGAAGACCATCAGCACCTACAAGATGCGCATACTCGAAAAGCTGCACCTGCACAGCGTGGCCGACCTGGTGACCTTCGCCAAGGGCAATCACCTGATCGATTGATCGGACGAGGCAAAGACCATGCTACGCGCCCCGCTGCCAGCCCTGTGCGCCCGCCGCGCAAGCCCGCGCCTGGCGCGCTGGATGGTATTTGCCATGAGCCTGCTGCTGATGCTGGCGCACGTGCCGGCATGGGCCGAGGGAGGGCCGCGCGTCACGCGCCTGACGCTGACGCCCGCCGAACAGTCTTACCTCACCGCCAAGCGGAACGTGCTGACGGTGGGTATCGTGCCCAACGACATGCCGCCGTACGACATGTTCGACGGCGAGCACTTTTATGGCAGCACCGTCGACTACGTCAATGCCATCGCCCAGGCCTTGAACGTCGAAGTCGAATGGCGGGCGTTTGCCTCGCGCGCCGACATGAAGGACGCTGCCCGGCGCGGCGACATCGACCTGGTGACCACCACCAACGCGCGGCCGGGGCTCGACAACCGCGCCCTGCTCTACAGCCGCGAGTACATCCCCAACAAGCTGGTGCGCGTCACCCGCAAGGAAGGCGCGGCGGCGCGCGGCGCGCTGCCCGGCACACTGAGCTACGTGCCCGAGCACGTGCAGATGAGCGAGCTGCGCGAACACTATCCCGGCTGGCATCTGGCCCCCAGGCGCAGCGCCATCGAAGCGCTGCAGGCGGTGTATTTCGGCGAGGTGGACGCCTACATCGGCAATCTGGCCGAAGCCAATTACCTCATCGAACGCCTGCATCTGGTCACGCTCAAGATCACCGATTTCGCGGCGTTCGACGAAAAGGGCTTCTTCTTCGCCATGCGGCGCGACCAGGATGTGCTGCTCGACCTGGTCAATCGTGCACTCGATGCCCTGCCCGCCACCTTCCAGATGGAAATCCGTTCGCGCTGGGAGACCAGCAGCCATCTGGCGCTGTCGCGCCAGGTCCGGCTCACGCCCGAAGAGATGGAATGGATCCACCGGCATCCGGTGGTGCGCTATTCGGCCTTCGCCGACGCGCCGCCCTACATGTTCCGTGACGAAAACGGGCGTCTGTCCGGCATGGCGCTGGATGTCCTGGCAACCATCTCGGAGCGTACCGGGCTGAAATTCGAGGGCATCACGGACGCGACCTCGCAACGTGCCCTGGAGACCCTCGTCAACGGCAAAGCCGACCTGCTGCCGGCGGCCGTCGACACCGCCGAACGTCATCAGGCGCTGGCCTTCAGCCGGCCCTACAGCACGGGGCTGTGGGTCATCGTGACACGCCGCAACGCGGCACGCATCAAGGACGCCGCCGCGCTGTCCGGCAAGACCGTTGCGCTGGTCGACGGCTCGCCCCTGTGGCCGGCGGCGGCGCCTTACGTGGGCGAAAGAGGGCTGCGCCGCGCCGACTCCACGCGCGCCTCGTTCAAGATGGTGGCGGACGGCCACGCCGACGCCACGCTGGCCGACATCGCCATCGCGCAATACCTGATCAGCCGCGACCATCCGTCGAGCCTGGTCATCTCAGGCGCCGTCAACGATGCCCCGCATCCAGTCTCGCTGGCCATCAGGAAAGACGACGTCGAGCTGCTGAGCATCATCAACAAGGTACTGATCGGCCTGACGCCCAGCGAGATCGACACCCTCTACCGACGCTGGTATTACGTGCCGCGCCCGGCCGGCGGCTGGCAACGCTATCGCAGCGAAATGATCTATGCCGCCTGCGTGCTGGCCTCGCTGGCGACGCTGTTCGCCGCGTGGACGGTGTCGATGCGTCGCCAGGTGCGGCGCCGCAGCCAGGCCGAAGCGGGCCTGCGCGAAGAAGTCGCGTTCCAGTCCTCGCTCATCCAGGGCGTACCCCTGCCGATATTCGTGCGCGATGGGCAACGGCGTCTGGTAGCGGCCAATGAAGCCTTCATCCAGGCCTGCGGCCTGCCCTGGTCGGCGCTGGAGGGCAGCCGCCTGCAAGACCTGACGCCCGCACTGCTCGACGCCGAGGCCGTACTCGAACACGAAGCAGCCTATGACCAGGCGCTACGCGAGGGCCGCACGCACACCTTCGAGCTGGACGCGAGCGTCACCGGCCAGCCCCATCGGCTGTACTGCTGGGCCGCCCCGCTGGCCCCGCTACGCGGGTCGGACACCTGGCTGATCGGGGGCTGGCTGGACATCAGCGAACGGGCCGAACTCGAACACGCGCTGATGCAGGCAAAGGACGAAGCCGAATCGGCCAACCGCGCCAAGTCCACCTTCCTGGCCACCATGAGTCACGAAATCCGGACGCCGATGAACGCCATCATCGGCCTGCTCGAACTGCAATTGCGCACCCCGCAATTGGCGGCACCGACGCGGCAGGCGCTGACCATTTCGTGCGATGCCGCCCATAGCCTGCTGCGGCTGATCGACGACATCCTCGATATGTCCAAGATCGAAGCCGAAAAGCTCCAGTTGCTGCCGCAGCCGACCGACCTGACTGCCCTCATGCGCATGAGCATCGATACCTTCGAAGGGCTGGCGCGCAAGAAGGGCATCACACTCGAATTGCTCACCGATGACCCCGGCGCGCGGTGGGTACACGCCGATCCTTTCCGCCTGCGCCAGATCATCAACAACCTGCTGTCGAATGCCATCAAGTTCACCGAACGCGGGCGCGTGTCCCTGCGCTACGACGCCACGCGCACGGGCGACGACTGGCACATCAACGTGGACGTCAGCGACACCGGCGTCGGCATCGCGCCGGCCGACCAGCCCAGGCTGTTCCGCCCCTTCGAACAGGTCGGCGACAGTCCGCGCTCGCGGGCCGGCGGCACCGGCCTGGGGCTGGCCATCTGCTATCGGCTGGTGCTGTTGATGAACGGTGAACTGCGCATGCGCAGCGCACTCGGACAGGGCACCACCTTGAGCTTTGCATTGACGCTGCCGGCCACCGAAGCACCCCCCGCCGAAGCGGCCGCGCCCAGCGATGCCGAGCCCAGCCTGCATGGACTCAAGGTGCTGATCGTCGACGACAACCCGGCCAATCGCATCGTGCTGCGCAGCCAGATGGAATTCTTCGGCTGCACGGTGCGCGAAGCCGAGGACGGCGACGAAGCCCTGCTGATCTGGCAGGAGGACGACTACGCGCTGGTCATCACCGACTTCTTCATGCCCAACATGACGGGCGACGACATGACACGGCGCCTGCGCGACATCGAACGCGCGCGCGGCACGCCGCCGATCTGCGTCATCGGCCTGACCGCGACACCGCAGCAGGACATCCTGGCCGGCGCACGCGCGGCGGGCATGGACAACTGCCTGGCCAAACCGGTGGGGCTGGATCAATGGAGCAGCGTGCTGCGCCACCTTGGGCGAACGCACGTTCCGCCACCGGTGGAACTGCCCCCGGCCCGCGTGCCGGTGACGCAGACGCTCGCTGCGCTGTTCCGCGGCAAGCTCGACATCGCCCGCCAGTTCGTGGACACCATGAAGCGCAACAATCGCAGCGACCTGGGCGACGCGCAGTTGGCCCTGGACGCCAACAATCTGGACGAGGTGGCGCGCCTTGCACACAAGATACTGGGGCCGTTGCGGATGATCGATGCGCAGGATGCGATGAGCGCCTGCGTCAGGCTGGAAGAAGCCGGGCGCGCCCACGATGCCGAACAGACGGGACTGGCTCTGGGCGACCTGGAAGGACGCCTGGCCGAACTGGACGAGGCGCTGGCGGCCGTCTGAACTAGCGCATGGCGGCGGCCAGACGGCCACCCACGCGCGCCTGCCAGCTCGATGCACCCATGACGCCACCGACCAGCAGGAACACCGGCACCACCCCAAACAGGGCCGAGATGGCGCCGAACAGGGACGGCCCGAACAGACCGGTGAGGTTCCCCGTCATCGAACGCAGCCCGACGCCTTCGCCGACCTGCTCGCGGGGGACATAGCGATAGATGAGATTGACCGTATTCGGATGCCCGGCGCCAGCGGCAAGACCGAAGACAAAGCCCATCAGCGCATGCAACCAGCCCAGGTGCACAAACGGCAAGGCCAGGAAGACCACCGCCGACATACCGAAGGCCACCGCCAGCATGCGCCATTCGGACATCACGCGCGACAGCCAGGGCAGCAGCGCACGCACCGAGAACGTACCGCAGGCAAACGCCGACAGAACCATGCCGACTTCGGTCGCGCTGTAGCCGCGCGCATGCCCCAGCACCGGGGCCATGAACACGAAGCCGTCCCACGACAATGAAATCGTCATCGCCACCAGGTACACGCGCATCAGGCGCGGGTCGCGCAACACGGTGGCGATGAGGTTGTTGGCGCCCCCGGCCACCGCCGCCTGGGCGCGGCGCCCATCCGGCAGATTCACGCGGAACGCGCAGATCAGGCTCGCCATCACGATGGCGGCCAGCATGCCGAAGGCGGCGCGGAAGCCGGACAGATCGATCATCGCGCCGGTGATCGACGGACCGACCACCGCCGAGATCGAATTGCCCATCTGCAACCAGCCGAACATGCCGACGCGATCGGTTTCGCGCTCGAAAGGCATCAGCCCCACCGCCACGTGCGCGGCCAGCATGTAGTTGGAAAACCCCAGCCCGCTGAGAATCGCCGTGCCGAAGACGGCATAGATCGAATCCCAGGCGGCCGGCAGCGCCAGACCGGCCACCATCATGGCCAGACTCCAGCGCATCACACGGCGCGGACCGACGCGATCGATCCAGCGTCCACAGGCCAGCGACAAGAAAACCGGAAGCAGGTTGTACAGGCTGTAGGCGACGCCGGCGAGGATTTCGGAACCGCCGTGCTGCAAGGCATAGAGCGCAGCCGTGACGCGGCCACCGGACATCGTCACGTGGGCCAACAGGGATACCGCGATCAGCGAAAAAATCTGGGGATTGACGTGAATCGGCTTCATGCCTGGCCGATTGTACTGCTATTTGCCAAACAACTTTATCGTCACAGATGCCGGAAGACCGCCCATCCTCCACACATGCCCATTTTTATACGGGTATATTGCCAAACGATATTTATCCGGGTAATAATTCGCGACATTGATCGACGGAGACCCCGACATGACCGAACCGACCTCTGTGACCGTCTTCCAGGGCGAACGCCTGCTGGTGCGCGGCCCGCTGGCCGCCGTAACCACAGCGATGCGCGCCGCCAGCGTGGCCGATCCAGCGCAGACCCTGCTGGCATTCGACGATGCCACCGGCCGCCAACAGGATGTGGATCTGCGCGACCAGCCCACCCCCGTCGCCCCCGAACGCCGCCCCGGCCGACCCAAGCTCGGCGTGGTGCCGCGCGAAGTCACGCTGCTGCCGCGCCACTGGGAATGGCTCAATGGCCAGCCCGGCGGCGCCTCCGTCACACTGCGCCGTCTGGTCGACCGGGCTCGCGTCGATGCGCAGGGGGCCGACCGCCAGCGCCAGGCGACCGAGGCGGCAGACCGCTTCATGCTGGCCATGGCCGGCGACCGGCCGGGCTACGAAGAAGCAACCCGCGCCCTGTATCGCGGTGATCGTGCCGCCCTCGCCACGCACATGACGCAGTGGCCGGCCGACATCCGCGCCCACGTCGAACACCTGCTCGACGCGACCGGTGCGGAAGCCTCCGCGTCATGAGCGTCGCCCGCCCGGACTGGGACATCTTTTGCACCGTCGTCGACAACTTCGGCGACGCCGGCGTGTGCTGGCGCCTGGCGCGCCAGTTGGCGCACGAGGGCCATGGCGAGGTGCGGCTGTGGATCGACGACCTCGCCACGCTGCGGCCGCTGGCACCGGCCCTGCTCGATCAGGATCGGCAGTCCATCGACGGCGTGACCGTATGCCGCTGGCTACCGACATGGCCAGCGGCCATCGAGCCGGCACATCGGGTGATCGAAGCCTTCGCCTGCGAACTGCCGGCCGCCTATCTCGACCGCATGGCGGCCTCCGCGCCGCCGCCGGTGTGGATCAATCTGGAATACCTGTCGGCCGAAGACTGGGTGGCCGGCTGCCACGGCCTGGCCTCACCCCACCCACGCCTGCCGCTGCGCAAGCACTTTTTCTTTCCGGGCGTGGTGGACGGCACCGGGGGATTGCTCAAGGAGCGCGACGTCGACGCCCGCCGCACGGCGTGGTCGTCCGCCCCCGGCGCCCAAGCCATGTTCTGGCGCCGCCTGGGCCTTGCCGCGCCGCCCGGTGAGGCCGTGCGCGTCTCGCTGTTCGCCTACGACAATGCGGCGCTGCCGGCACTGCTCGATACCTGGGCAGAGGGCAGTCAACCGGTGTGCTGCTACATCCCCGTCGGCAAGGTGCTGCCGCGCGTGACGGCCTGGAGCGGGCGCGCGAATCTGGCCGCTGGCGATGTCGTGTCACGCGGCCAGCTGACGATCGTCGTGCTGCCCTTCATGGCGCAGGACGACTACGATCGCCTGCTGTGGCTGTGCGACGTGAACTTTGTGCGCGGCGAGGATTCCTTCGTGCGCGCCCAATGGGCGCGGCGCGCCCTGGTATGGCACATCTATCCGCAGGACGACGACGCCCACCGCATCAAGCTCGATGCCTTTCTCGAACATTATCTGGATGGCGCACCGGCCGACGTGGCGCACGCCGTGCGCGGGGCCTGGTGGGCGTGGAATGGACAGGGCGACATCGGCCCCGCCTGGGCCCCCCTCGCTGCGGCCCTGCCCGCCGTGCAGGCCTGGGCGGACGAATGGGCGGAAAGGGTCGCAAAACACGGTGACTTGGCCCAGAACCTAGCGTTTTTCTGCCGAGACTTGCTAGAATAATGGGTTTGGTTTCAACCAGTTATAAAACCCGTTAGGCGCCCTTTTGCGGGAGCCGAAACCCGCTAGGTGTATTAATGAAAACTGCTCAAGAACTGCGCTCCGGCAACGTGATCATGGTCGGCAACGACGCTCTGGTCGTGCAAAAGTCCGAATACAACAAGTCCGGCCGCAACGCGGCCGTGGTCAAGATGAAGCTCAAGAACCTGTTGACGGGCGCCCCGTCGGAATCGGTCTACAAGGCCGACGACAAGTTCGAAGTCGTTCAACTCGACCGCAAGGAAGTGAGCTACTCGTACTTCGCCGACCCCATGTACGTGTTCATGGACGCCGACTACAACCAGTACGAGATCGAAGCGGAAAACATGACCGACGCGCTCAAGTACCTGGAAGACGGCCTGCAATGCGAAGTGGTCTTCTACAACGAGAAGGCCATCTCGGTCGAACTGCCGACCTCGGTGGTGCGCGAAGTCATCTACACCGAACCGGCCGTCAAGGGCGACACCTCCGGCAAGGTTCTGAAGCCGGCCAAGCTGGCAACGGGCTTCGAACTCCAAGTGCCGGCCTTCGTCGAAATCGGTGACAAGATCGAAATCGACACCCGCACCGACGAGTACCGCAACCGAGTCAAGTAACACCACAGTCCAAGCGCTGCAAAAAAAGGGGCTGGCAACAGCCCCTTTTTTTATTGCCCGTTCCCGGGAGGAGACCTGCATGAACACCGCCATCACGCTGACCTCGTTCGACTACGAGCGCCTTTGCGCACTGCTCGATTCGCCGGCCGGCCGCACCGCGCCCACCCGCGCGCAACTGGGGCAGGAGCTGGATCGCGCCGACATCATCGAACCGCGCCAGGCCCCACACGACCTGGTGACCATGAATTCCACCGTGCGCTTCGTCATCGAACCGGACGATGCGCGCGAATACACCCTGTCCTTTCCGCGCGACGCCGCCAAGGACGACAAGCCGCGCATCTCGGTGCTCACCCCCATCGGCAGCGCCCTCATCGGCCTGCGCGCCGGCCAGTCCATCGACTGGTCGGTGCCCAACGGCAAGGACGTCAAACTGCACGTGACCGACGTCACCTGGCAGCCCGAAGCCAACGGCGAGGATCTCGGCGAGTAAGCCTCGGCGATCACGCCTGCCGCACACAGCAAACGGCCCCTGGCATCGGAGGATGCCAGGGGCCGTTGCATGTGCAGGTGAGTGCGTCTACTTGGGTTGCGGCGTCAGTCGCAGGTAGGGGCGCACGGCACGGTAACCCTCCGGAAAGCGGCGCTTGATCTCTTCAGGATCCTGCAACGAAGGCACGATGACGACGTCATCGCCTTGCTTCCAGTTGCCGGGCGTCGCCACCGAATGCTTGTCAGTCAGTTGCAGCGAATCGATCACCCGCAGAATCTCGTCGAAATTACGCCCGGTACTGGCCGGGTAGGTGATGGTCAGGCGGATCTTCTTGTTGGGGTCGATCACGAACAGCGCGCGCACCGTCGAGGTCGTGCTGGCGTTGGGGTGGATCAGATCGTAGAGCTCCGACACCTTGCGGTCGGCGTCGGCGATGATGGGGAAGTTCACCACCGTCTGCTGCGTCTCGTTGATGTCCTGGATCCACTTTTCATGCGAATCGACCGGGTCGACCGACAGCGCGATCGCTTTGACGCCACGCTCGGCAAATTTGTCCTTGAGCTTGGCGGTCAGTCCCAGCTCGGTCGTGCACACCGGCGTGAAGTCGGCGGGGTGCGAGAACAGCACCGCCCAGCTATTGCCCAGCCACTCATGAAAACGAATGCGCCCCGCTGAAGATTCCTGCTCGAAGTCGGGGGCGGTATCACCCAGCCGCAAAGTCATGATGCCTCTCCTTGAAGGTAGTTCATCCAATTGAACGTGCCCCGGCGTGTCGTACCGGTGTGCTTGCGCGGTGCGGCCCCCCTGCCCGCCTCATCGACGCGGCCCAGTGGCAGATCCGATTGCGCG
Source organism: Rhodocyclaceae bacterium (assembly GCA_047605765.1). GTDB lineage: Bacteria > Pseudomonadota > Gammaproteobacteria > Burkholderiales > Rhodocyclaceae > JBGVSA01. Next base: position 28,495 of record JASGFB010000032.1, on the reverse strand, counting down.
CGGCGCAACTGCTCGAACAATGCCAGACCTTCTGGCCATGGGCCAAATCCGGCATCGACATTGATGTGGCCAGCCGCGCCGATATTGACGAAGTGGCTGCCCCACCGATCGGCCAGGTAGGCGGCCTTCATCAGACGCACCCACGGATCATTGGTGCTGGCCACCACCACGCTCGCAAAACCCAGGTGCTGATCCGGCAGCATGGCCGACACACCGAACTTGTCCGGATCGGCCGGCGCCACGAACATCGCCCCGGCGATGCGATCGCGGAAATCCCACGCCGCATGGGCCGATGCCAGGCAACCAAAGCTGTGCGCCACGATCCACACCGGCCCGTTGGCGCGCGCCAGCTCATGACGCACCGCCCCGGCCCAGCGCGGCAGATAGGGCTCGTCCCAATCGCTCTGCTCAACGCGCACGGTATCCGGCAACTGCGTCTCGAACCAGCTTTGCCAATGATCGGGCCCGCTGCCGTGCAGGCCGGGAACGATGAGCACGGTGGACATGGTGGGGGGACTCCTTTGCGTGCCCGTCAGAGTGTTGCGATCGACACCTCGGTGGATTTCACCAAGGCCACGACATCGCTGCCGATCTTCAGCCCCAGCTCATCCACCGAACGCGTAGTGATCACCGACGTGACAATGCCGGCATGCGTTTCGACATCCACTTCACTGACGACATCGCCCCGCACGATCTCCTTGACCTTGCCACGGAACTGATTGCGAACGTTGATCGCTTGAATGCTCATTGAGGCGCTCTCCTGGTGTGGGTAAGGCACGGCAAAGCCGCCGCCCTTTGTTGCACTGTAAGGGGAACGCTTATGCAGAGGAACGAACAAATGATGCATTGCATATTCCGCAATGCCATGTAGGGCTGGCTCGCATCGACGCGCATGCCTACTGTTGGATTGCGACAATAAAGTTGGTCGAGGGGTCACAACAAGGCCGCGTGTGCGCTGGCCAACAAGCTCGCGCGTATCTGCTTTGCCGTGTTGCGCGACCAGGAAGCGTTTGGATTGTCGACGCGCATGGCGCGCAAGGTGGAAAGAAGCAGCTTTGCAACGGCTCACTAAAAGCAGCTTTGCCAGGAGAAGATCGCCATCATGGCAACCATGGGTCGCACCCGAACGCACCGTCGCCGATAACTCTTCCGGCTCTCCCTGCAGCCGTTCGTACCGATTGGCGCTCGCGTTCTTCAGCAGATTCCATTGCGGCACGGGCCACGCAGCGCCCATTTCAGATGCCGGATATACGACTGCAAGCGCTCCCCGACTGCCAAACGCCGATCACGCTCTTGGATTTTGCGGGGAGTCCATATAGGGGGTTAGGCCATCCAGCTACTTGGCTTGTGGCTGCAGTTGATTCCATAGCTTGTTAAGCAGGTTTCGGCGCTGCACCGGCGACTCGATAATGAGTTGATGGAGCTTGGATGACTTACCGTCCTCGTATTCAACGGTGATTCGTCGTAGCAGCATCCAGACATCATTGGAGTTCATCGCCGCGAACATTTCCTTGGTTAACTCTTTGGGTGCTTCCTGTCCCACCCATGTCGAATTTATCAATTGTGGATTCGCATCTTGAACTACCGTTTCTAGTTCCTTGTCTCGCTCGTTCTCAATCAGCACAGCACTGACCTTGACATCAGAGGAGAAGTGTATGGAATAACGCCAAGTGATCTGTAGCGGGTCTCCTGGATTCTTCGGCGGGAACGTTAGAGAAGCATCGGTAACTGTGGCTCGCTCGTCAGAAGCGCCAACTGGTAAGCGCCTTTCGGTGTCAACGACTACTGACACTTCGCCATCAGCAGCCGTCGGTACGAGAAGCGTCTTGAGCTCCGCACGAGCGGCACATGAAATCAAGGTCAGTGACAGGAGAAGAGCGGTTCGCATAATTTCTAGCGCAAGAGCCTAACGTTTGAATTCACCGACGCTGCGCAGCTTTATAGCTCAGGTCCGGTGGAATGATGAGTTGGGCATCGTGTGCTCACAGTAGCCCGATGCCTATAGTTGAACTGAAAGCTGCCAGTTCATTGATTTCGTCCGCGCCAAAATCTCGGGTACCGAAGTGAGAAGTAGCTCTCCCGACACATTGTTGTATAGAGCAACGCGGTGCCTTTCCTTCAAAGCGTCGGAGGCGGCGATCTCGCCTTCGGTAAGCGCAAAAAAGAAGCCTGCAAAGCCAGGGCGAACCCGCTCTTGATTAGCGGTCTTGATTTCGATGAAGGTCATTCTTGGCAGAGCAGAACGGACCGCAACAAGATTAGTGAGATCAATTTGCTCGGCAGTTGGAAAAGCAACGGCATCAAAGCTTGACCCCTTGATAACCACGCCAGTTTCAGCCAAGGCGGACAACAAGACCTTTTGGCCAGCACCCCGTGGCCGAGGGGCCCAGTGTTCCATTTCGGCCAATGCGCTCAGCTCACCGGACGCACCGCTTTGATTCGCCATCCGAGCGAGGTGCTGACGCTTGGCCTTGATGACTTCGAGCGGGTTCATTGAGATGCTCAACGTTTGACATAACCGGCGGCCAGCAGGCGAAGCCCGTTGAACGTCCGGTTGATGGAAGCGTCAGGCGTTGCCCTTCCTAAGCATTCCCAAAACAAAGTCAGCTCTCTCCGAGACACTAATTTTGGGAACAACAATGACGGTGTAACCGCATGCTCGATACCAAGCATTGAGCTCATCGTAGACACGCCCTGCCTCTTCGTAGGTTTGATCGCGCTCGTCGTCGTTTGCATAAATCTCCTCCCAAGGTGGTAGTGAGAAGACACTCGGGTAATAGGCGTAGTTTTGCGATAACGAGACTAACTCGCCATGGCGAGCAGGTGCAACGCGGAGCATCATCGCCAGCGCGTCGGGAATGCCACGGTCGAAAAAAGCCAAGCGTAGCTTTTCGGCACGTTCGTAGTTATCGATATCGGCCCGCAAGATCTGCTCGGCGAACTCCATGGCCGATGGTCTTGAAGGAAGGCCTATCGCTCGACGAGCCTTAATGATGGATCGGGCGGCCTCTTCGAACGTAGGTAGCCCACGCTTATGTAGTTCATGCAGGAGTGAAGTCTTTCCCGCGCCCGGCCCGCCTGTAAGGATGACTCGCATAGCTCGCAACGCCTAACGTGCAAGATCAGCGGGCGGCGAAGCCGCCCGCTGGCGCAAATGGTTGGACCTCATCGTACGGAAGCTCGTCCGGATGCATACCAACGAAGTCAGGGTCGGGAAGTACAGCAAGGCGTTTTGCCTGAATGGACGTCAGCCCATCCAGGGCAGCTTTAACGACTCTATGCATGCCGTCCATGATTCGACCATCTGGCGAGAGGATGATCGGATAGCTCAAGTCGGACGCCCGCACCAAGCGCATGTGATCGGCGATAGAACGGCAGGTAGGTCTTTCGCCCCCTATTCCATACCAGTAGGGCTCATCAAGTTCTCGGAGCGAGTCGATCGGAACGCCTTCCGATTCGATGCTTGAGACTAAGACGATCAGTTTGCCCACATCCCAAGCCAAAAGTCCTCGCTCGCTCTCGCGAAAATGGTATTGCTTCCTCATGAGGTTCAACGCCTAATTAACCGGTTGCCGAAGGCAGTCCGGTTGAATGCAATGTTAGGCCAAAGTAGCATCTCAGCTTTCCCAATCGATGGAAACAAGCTGACCTTCCGCCGTTAGCTTTACGGCTAGGATTTCGTCGCTATTTTCCGGGTCGATCATGTAATCCATGATGATCGGAGCATTGGGAACATCCAGCCACAGCCCGATATTGGTTAGGCGCATCGCAGCGGCAAAAATCTGAATCGAAATTTCTCCGCCATCTACCTCGGCAAGCAGCTTGGAAATAGTTTCGCTATCCTCTGCCAATTCCTCAGCGTGAAATTCGATGTAGGATTTGTCCTGTGCCAACATTTTCTCTAGCTGTTGGCGCGCATAAATATCCAACGCAGGCAGGTTTTGCAACAACTTTGCAAAGGCATCGAGCATTGGCGCGTCCAGCGGCGCACCGGGATCATCACCGGCCCATAGCGATATATCGAACGCAGCGTCATTCAGGAAAAACGATTGTTCCCAAATGACATCAACCTTTTTGAGTGCGTCGGTATCCAACAGCCCGAAATAAAGATGATTAAGTTTGCTCATATGAATGCCACTCAATTTAGCCTAACTATCTATTTGGACAGCAATTCTGCCGTATAACTGCGCCCGCTGCTGTATAGCATTCCGCCGAAAATTCCACCAAAAGTGGCTCTCTGCCTAGCTTTTCGTTGTTTTCGATCAAAAACTCACCCTACTAAATCGGGATAAAAAGCGGCACGTCGGCGTAGCACGGAACAAGCATACTTGAGATGGGCCTTTAAGGCGGTATCCGAGACTACTTGAAGGGGCTGCTAACAAGGGGGCAGCGCACGGTACTTCCCTCCGCTATAGCTGCCGGCTTTGGCCGAAGGGGGCCATTGGCCAACCGACAGCTTTCTGATGCGAACCCAACCAGTGGATGCAACACAAGACTTTACCAACACGCTCCGACCAACTTTATTGTTGCATGCCAGGGCTCGCCCCTAAAAAACGGCCAAGGGACGATGAGGGCGGGTGCTGCTCACGGGCAGCCATTCGGCCAGACGCGAAAATCGGCCTCCACCCCCCGAACGACCGCGTTGGAAAACAGGGCGGTCGTTCAGCGAGTACGGATCAACGGGAAGCAGAGGACGGTCCGAGCGACGGCCAGACCGTTGCGTCGTCAGACTTGGGCCATGCCGCCGTCGACGAACAGTTCGATGCCGTTGACGAAGCTGGCCGCGTTGGACGCCAAGAAGGCGACCGCTTTGCCGATCTCGCCAGGCTCGCCCAGTCGGCCCAATGGCACCTGCGAGGCCAGGGAATCGAACAGGCTCTGACGCGCCTCATCGGGCACCAAGCCCCCCAGGCCGGGCGTGCGGATGGGCCCGGGGGCACGTGCGCCACACGCGCTTACCTCAAGCGGTACGGCACGCCGGCCTATCCGGACGAGCTGAAAAACGGCCATCGCCTGGTGAGCTATGTAGATAGCCAGACCGGTCGGGCCATCCCCTTCAGATTTGAGCGCAATGGTGAAAAGATTGAATTCAGGCCAGAGCACCGTATCGGAATCAATGAAAGCAATGCGCATTTGGCTGCATGCCTTGCAGGCCTGGGCATTGTTCAGACATTTGCCTACGCGGCCGCGCCTGGACTGCGCGAGGGTTCATTGGTAGAAATCCTGAAACCATGGCGACCCGCCCCATATCCGTTCAGCCTGGTCTACCCTCAAGCGCGGCATGTGACACACCGTTTGAGGGTGTTCATGGACTGGCTGCTCGAGTGCTTCCCTCCGCGGCTTGGAGACTCCGCGCACATCGGCTGACGGAGGTTGGGCGCGTTACCGATGCACGAAGGATTCCGCCCATGCGCGGACTTCCCCCGCCTGCAAAGCGGGGGCGATACGAACACCCACTGCTCGATTGTCTGACCCATCACCATGCGGATTGGAAGACCATGACCCTGCTTACCATCGGACTTCGGCACAGCGAACAATTTACGGTCGCCCTCCGCCACACCGTTCCCGAGCTCGACCCGTCCTGGCCAGGCTTTCAGGATATGCCACCGGTGTTGGCGACCGCCATGATGGTGGCCTTCATCGAGCAGACCTGCGTCATGGGGCTACGCCCTTATCTGGCGCCCGGACAGCACACGGTGGGTACCCACGTCGATGTCGGCCATGTGGCGGCCACGCCGATCGGCATGAAGGTGACGGCCGATATCGAGCTCATCGAAATAGACCGCAGGGCCTTGCTGTTCAAAGTCTCGTGTCGCGATGACGCGGGCCTGATTGGAGAAGGCACCCATCGGCGGGCAATCATCGAGGTAGCCCGCTTCATGCAGCGCCTGCAAGAGAAGGTCAAACCTCCGCAATAAGCGCAATGTGAGCGATGCAACGTCTATCTCGGCCAACGTCCCCAGGGCGGAGTCGATCGTCACAACAGATACGCGGATGGCGCAGGCGCCGCCTCAGTATGCGGGCAACGATGAATCCGCAGCGCGCCGAGCGCGGATCTCCTGGACGAGTTGCTCGAAGCGCCGATCGCTCAGCGGGTAGCGGTACATGGCCAGGCAGGCGACCAGGAATGCGACGGCGGGCAGTAACGATATGGCGGCCCAGATACCGAACCGCGCGGCATCGCCCTGCACGGGAACATTCGGCACGTAGCCGGTAACGCCGAGCAGGAATGCCGGCAGCGCGCCGCCCAGGGCCTGCCCGGCTTTTCGCGTGCACGAAAATACCGAGTAGGTCAGGCCTTCGATGCGGATGCCGGATTTCCATTCGCCATATTCGACGGTGTCCGCCGCCAGCGCCCAGATCGTCATGCCCGCCGCCATCTGACCGTAGCCGGCCAGCGCGAACGCCGCATAGAGGTAAGGCAGGTCGGAGGGGGTGAGCAGGAACAGCGCGAAATAACTGGCGGAGGCGAGTGCCAAGCCCGCCATGCAGACCGACTTTTTGCCGATCCTGCGCACCAGGAACGGAGTGCTCAGGCTGGACACCAAGGTGCCGGGCACCGTCGCCATGCCAACGATGACCAACAATTGCGAGGCGTCGTTCAGGACGTAGCGGACGAAGTACATGATCGACGTGCTCATCGCAAACGCGCCCACGAGCGTCATGAACGCGGTAGCGCACAGCACGATGAGCGGCGTGTTGGCCAGCACGATCTGAATGCTGTGCCGCGTGCTGGCTCGCGACGGTGTGCGCGGGACCTCTTCGCGCGTGAGCTTGAAGCACGCCAGATGGCACGCGAAACCGAGTGCCGAGACAAGCAGCATCATGTGGGTGATGGCGGCCTGCTTGTCCAGCGCTTCGCTCAGGAATGGCCCGAGCAAGAATGCCAGCCCAAGCCCTGCCATCAGCGACATGGCAGTGCGCGATACCCCAAGGATGGTGCGTTCGTGCGGCACCTGGGTCATCACCGACGCCAACGCACCGTACGGGATATTGACGAACGAATAAGCCGCCACGAGAACGCCACTACTGATGGCCGCATAGGTCAGGCTCGCTTTGCCATCCCAGCCCGGCGGAATCGAAAAGACAGCCCAATTCGCCAGCATCAACGGAACGGCGCCCCACAGCAGAAAGGGCCGGAAGCGTGCGGTCCGCGATCCGACACGGTCAATGGTGCGTCCCGCAATCAGATCGGTGACGGCGCTGAAAACACGCGCCATGAAGATCAGCGTCCCCGCCGCCGCCGCGCTGATGCCGGCGATGTCCGTGTAGTAGTTGAGCAGGAAGATCGCGCCCAGGCTGAAGACGAGGTTGTTGGCAAAATCGCCCAGGCCGTAGCCAAGGACATGCTGCCAGCGTAGAGGGGTGATCGCCTGTGCGTGCCGCGTCATGATGCGTGCTCAGTCGGTGTCACGCGGATGAACCAAGGCGAGCTCAAGCGGGCACTTCATACGCGCGCACGGTATCCAGCATGGCTTGCAGCAGCGGTGACGATTCGCCTTCACGGTACAGGCATTGCAATTCAAAGTGGAACCCGGGCGGATCGATCAGCGGTTTGTAGACCACGTCGGGAATGCGCAGCGAGGCCAGCGAAAGGGGCGCCAGCGAGACGCCCAGTCCACGCCCGACCAAGGCAATGGCGGTAATGACGTCATCAACCATCTGCCCGTGCGTAGGCACGAAGCCGAGCATTCTTTTCCAGTCGTCGTCACTCACGTCTTCGTGTGCGCCGATGAACGGCTCATCGCGCAGGTCGGCTCGCCGCAAGGTCGGCCGACGCGCCAGGGGATGGCTGGCGTGGAGTACCGCGTGGGGCGTTTCCTTGCACACGGTCAGGCGCGTCAGCCCCCGCTCTTCAGGGAGGAAACGATCGAAGGCGATCATGATCTTCCCCTGGCGCAGCAATTCGATCTGCTGCGCCTTGCGCGTGTTGTGCAAGGCCAGCTTGACGTTCGGATTGCTCGCGGAGAAGCGGTCGATGATGTCTGGAATGATGTTGAAGATCGCCGACCCGTAGACCCCGATGTCCATCCGCATCGGCGCATTGGTCTCGGCGGACAGGGCTTCTGCCTTGGCGAATTCGAGTTCCGACAGGATGTTTTCTGCGCGCCTGATCAGTGCCTCACCAGCGGGCGTCAGGTGCATCCCCGCATTCGTACGCGTGAACAGGCGCGTGCCGAAGTGATCTTCCAGGACCTGAATCTTGCGCGTCAGGGCGGGTTGCGTAATGTGCAGACGAACGGCGGCGCGCCCGAGGTGCTTCTCTTCTGCCACGACAATGAACGATTTCAATAAGCGCGTATCCATCGCGGCTCTCCTGCGATTCAAGCGACGGCACTATGGCCTGTCCGGCACGAAAGTCTAGCTGGGGAGATTCCCCATATCCGGATCGCAACGCTGTCGATCCGCCCCAAAACCACGCGGACTCGACATGTGCGCATGTAAAAACGGCATTGGACAGTCTCCCGCGCAGCCCCGATAAATTCGTCCGGCGACACGGATGTGCACGCTTTTTTTGCGGAGTGATTCCGCAGTGCGCGATCCGCGTAGCGACCTGAATTTAACGTCCTGTTGTTGCTGGAGGAGACTGTTGTGAAATTATTCGAACATACGCCGCGCATGCGCGAGATCTGTATTGCTCTCGCGGGCGCTGCATTGCTTTCCGCCTGCGGAGGCGATGGGAGCGGGGACGTTGCGCCCATCAATGATGGCAACACCGGTACAGGATACGTCGATCCGGCCAAGCTCGACGCAAAGCCCCTGTACGCCACCGAAGACATGCCTGCCGTGTCGGCCCAGATCGTTGCCGACGCCACCGCCCACGTCACCGGCAAATCCTTGATCAAGGTGGATAACCTCAGCTTCAAGGATCTCAATGGCAATGGCATCCTCGATCCCTACGAGGATTACCGCAAGTCGGTCAACGAGCGCACCGAAGACCTGCTCTCGCGCATGACCATCGACCAGAAGGTCGGCCTGATGACCGTGGACAACGGCTACATGCGCGCCGGCGACTCGGCCGCCGCGCTCTGCCCGACGTCCACGCCGATGCTCGGCAACCGCGACCTCGTGTGCGAAACGGGATTCGCCCTGTACGGCGGCCTGGCGGTCGGCGTGCCGACCTCGACCCTCATCAACGAATACAACACCCGCTACGTGGTGACGCGCGACGCCAGCCCGGCGCCGGCCACCCTGGCACGCTGGAGCAACCAGATGCAGGAGATCGCCGAGGCGTCGTCCTTGGGCATCCCGATGGTGATCGTCTCCAACCCGCGCGATCACGCCGCCAGCGGGTTCGGCTTCTCGGAATCCTCCGGCCACTGGCCGGGCACGCTCGGCATGGCGGCCGCGGCACTCGGGGACAAGTCGGCGCATGGCAGCCAGACCCTGATCCACGACTTCGCCACGCTGGCGATGAATGAATGGGTGTCCACCGGTGTGCGCAAGGGCTACATGTACCAGGCCGACCTGGCAACCGAGCCGCGCTGGAGCCGCGTCAACGGCACGTTTGGCGACGACCCCGACCTGATCTCCGAAATTCAGACGCAGCTCATCGAGGGCTTCCAGTCCCCCGCAAATGTCTCGTCCTCCAAGCTCGTCGCGCGCATGGGCGTGGCCATGACGACCAAGCACTTCCCCGGCAACGGCATTGCCCCCAATGGCCTCGATTCTCACGGGCACGAAGGGATGTACGCCGTCTACGCGTCGCCGAAGAGCCTCAGCTATCACCTGAAGCCCTTCCAGGCGGCCGTCGATGCGGGGACCAGCGCCATCATGACCTACTATCAGGCGCCCAAGAATGCCGGCTCGGTCGAGCAGTTGCCCAAGGATTTCTGGTATTCGCCGTCGCAACAATTCGAGGAGGTCGGCGCCGGCTTCAACGACATGCTGTTGGCGTATCTGCGCAAAGGCATGGGATTCAACGGCATCATCAATACCGACAGCCGGATCGTGCTCGATGAAGGCGAACCGCATGGGGTCGAAAACCTGACCTCCATCCAGCGCGATGCCAAGGCGATCAATGCGGGCGTCAATCTGATATCGGTCGGCACGGGCGAATATCGCAACGGCGTGTTCGAGGCGGTGGCGCACAAGGACATTCGCGCGGCGCTCGATCAGGGCCTGGTCAAGATCGATCAGATCAACGATTCCACGCGACGCCTGCTCAAGGAGATCTTCCGTCTGGGCCTGTTCGAAGCACGCTACGTGAACGAAGCGTATGCCACGACCCTGGCCAACGAGAGCAAGAGCAAAGCGCTCGAAGCCCAGCACAAATCCGTGGTCTTGCTGAAAAACAACGACGTGCTGCCCCTGAAGAGCGCCGACGCCGGTGTCAGGATCTATGCCGAGGGCTTTGCCAAGGGCACGGCAAAGGCTTCGCTGACAAGCAGCCTGAAAGCCAAGCTGAAGGAAGCCTATCCGAACGCCACCTTCGTCGACGACTACACGCAGGCGAGCGTCGCGTTCCTGATGATCACGCCCGCCAACACGACGTTGTGCACGCAAGAGGGCGCGGTGGGGTATGTCGAATGCGCAGCACCGCCGTCGGCGTTGGCAAGCGGGCTCACGCGCTCACACCAGGAAATCGGCATCAATGATTTCACGATTGGTGCCGGCGGCTTGACGCAGATTCAGGCGATCCAGGCCAAGACCAAGTCGGTGGTGATGGTCAATCTGGGCAACCCGTTCCTGCTCAACGATGTCGAGCCCAATGCGTCGGCCGTCGTGGCGACCTACGACATCACGGTCGATGCCCTACTGGATGTGATCAAGGGTGCGTTCAATCCCACCGGCCGCCTGCCGATGTCGATCCCGGCGGGACAGAGCGCCCTGACCAGCAACGCCGCAGATTTGCCGGGCCACTATGAGAACTTCGCCTATGCCTACAAAGATGCCAAAGGCAGTGAGTACAAGTTCGGTTTCGGGCTGAGCTACAACAAGTAATCAGGCTTGCGCACGACAGCCCTCGATCGCCGGCATCCGCCCCGATCGAGGGCTATTTCCTGGGCATCCCTCCACGACACAGAACCGCGCCCCTCCTCGCTCGACGAGACGCGGACGCCGGCATCTCGCAGTACGCCCATATCAGTGACGCCGAGCCTGCTTTCATGACATCGTCAAGCGCCGGAATTTTCCCCGCGCGGCGCGGCATGGAACTTCGTATGCAATTGATTTTGGCATCGTAATTACAGAGGTTTCCCACCTAAAGCCGGTCCGAAATCCGGGGCAGGGTCAAATCGCACGGCGGCCCCGAAGCTGAGAATGATTATCACTCATCTCGGCAGGAGACCCCATGCATCACGTTCCTTTGGCGACCTTGGCGCTGGCCGTCGCTTTGGCTTCTGGCAGCGCGTTTGCTACCGCCTGTACCGCCCGAATCGCCACCGCCGCCGAGGCACGCGGCATCAATATTCCCGCACAGCCGTTGGCACAAGCACTCGATGCCTGGGCCAGGCAGTCGGGCATGCAGATCATGGCGCCCCCCGCCTTGGTCTCTGGCAAGCAGGCGCCGGCCGTCTCCGGCAATCTGACACCCAGCCAGGCATTGGACACACTGCTGGCCGGTAGCGGGCTGGTCGCTACCGTCGACGAAGGCCGTGCCGTCATCGTGGCGTCTTCGGATTCCGCTCAGGCAGGCTTGCCACCGGTGCGCATCAAAGCGGACGGCCCCGTGGACGCGCTGCCCAAGCCATACGCCGGCGGCCAGGTTGCCACCGGCGCGCGGCTCGGCGTACTGGGCAACAGCAGCTTCATGGACACACCGTTCAACCAGACCAGCTATACCGTCGACGCCATCGAAGACCAACAGGCACGCACCCTGTCCGATCTGCTGATCACCGACCCCTCGGTGCGCATGTCCAGCTCGCGCACCAATATCAACGAAGGGTTTTCCATTCGCGGCTTTACCGTGGGCGCCTCGGATGTGGCCTTCAATGGCATGTACGGACTCACGCCCTACTGGCGCGTACCGCTTGAGATGGCCGAACGCGTGGAGGTCCTCAAGGGGCCGTCGGCCATGATCAACGGCATGCCGCCGAGCGGCAATGTCGGTGGCTCGATCAACATCACGCCCAAGCGCGCCGCCGACGCCCCCCTGACCCGCGTCACGGCCAATTACGTATCCGATTCGATCCTGGGCGGGCACGTCGACATCGGCCGCCGCTTCGGCGACAACAACGCCTTCGGCGTACGCTTCAACGGCGCCTATCGCGGGGGCGATACGACTCTCGAGGGCCAAGAGCAGATCGATCAGATCTACACGCTGGCACTCGACTATCGTGGCGAGCGCCTGCGCGCATCACTCGATCTGATGCAGCAGGAGCAGAACATCGACAAAGTGTCGCGCCAATTCATGGCCGGCCAGAACCTGACCTCGATGCCCGAAGCGCCGGATGCCAACCACAACTACCCGGGCTACGGATACCTGAATGCCGACGACACGATGATCGTCGGGCGTGCCGAATACGATATAACCGACCACATCACCGTGTACGGCGCCGCCGGCAAGCGGTCGAACCACATGGATGCGCTCGCCGGCAACCCGTCGCTGCTGAACACCAAGGGAGATTTTTCGGCGTCGCCGGCGCGGCAGGTCTTTGAAGTGACCAACACGTCCTATGATGCCGGCGCCGACATGCGATTTTCGACAGGGCCGGTCAAGCACAAGGTGGCGGCCAACTATGCCAGGGTCGAACAGCATGCGACCATCGATTTCGATGCCTTCTGGGCGGCACGCACGTCGAATCTCTACGACCCCATCTACACGCCGACCCCCGATACCGGCAAAGGGATCGTCGCGCTCAAGAACTTCAACGACACCAAGCTGACCAGTTATTCGCTGGCGGATACGCTGGCCTTCTTCGACGACAAGTTAAAGGTGACCCTGGGTGCGCGCCACCAAACGGTCGAAGCCCAGGCCTACAACTTCAGCACCGGTCAGCCGTCGGGAAGCAAATACGACCAATCGGAAACCACGCCGGTGGCAGCCATCGTGTTCCAGCCGAGGACAGGCCTGTCGTTCTATGCCAATTACGTCGAAGGGCTGTCGCAGGGGCCGAGCGCGCCGGTCGGCACCGTGAACTACGGCACGGTCTTCCCGCCGATCAAGACGAAGCAGTATGAGATCGGCACCAAGGCGGACTGGGGACGTATCGCAACCACGCTCAGCCTGTTCCAGATTACGCGCCCGAGCGGGTTCGTCTCCGGCAACGTCTACGCCATGAACGGCGAGCAGCGCAATCGGGGGGCGGAATTCAACGTCTTCGGTGAAATCGTGCGTGACGTACGCCTACTCGGCGGCATCGTCTTCCTCGACGGCAAGCTGACCAAAACAGCCGGCGGCAAGCTGGACGGCAAGGATGCCATCGGCGTCCCGCCCATCCAGGCGAACTTGGGCGTCGATTGGGACAACAGCCTGGCGCCGGGGCTCGGCCTGAATGCCCGCGTCGTCTACACCGATGCCCAATACGCCGACCAGGCCAATCAGTTGCGGCTGTCGGCGTGGACCCGCTTCGACATCGGCGCCAGCTACAAGACGCGCATCGGCGGCAAAGCAACCACCCTGCGCGCCAGCGTCGAAAACGTGTTCGACAGCGACTACTGGGCAACCTCCAACGAAGGCTACCTGTTCATCGGCACGCCCCGCACGATCCTCGTTTCCGCGACGGTCGATTTCTGACGGCGTCATCACTCAGCCGCTGACGCGGCGTGCGAGTCAATCTCGTGCGCCGCCATTCGGCTCTCTCGGGACACACATGAACGTTCGACGCTGGTGGCTGATCCATAAATGGACCAGCCTGATCTGCACGCTGTTTCTCCTGCTTCTGTGCCTCACCGGTCTGCCGCTTATCTTCCACGACGAGATCGACCATCTCTCCGGCGAGGTCGAAGCGCCGTCCATGCCGGCGGACACCCCGTCATTGAACATGGATCGCATCGTCGACGCGGCGCTCGCGCACCAGCCGCACAAGGTGGTCCGCTACCTGGGCTGGGATGCACAGGAGCATCCCCATCAAACGCTGGTGAGCATGTCCACCGCGCTGGATGCGCCCCCCGACGATTATTGGTTCGTGATCTTCGACAGCCGCACCGGTGCCATGCTGGACGAACCGAACGAGCGCGGCTTCATGCATCTGATGCGCAAGCTCCACACCGACCTGTTCATCGGCCTGCCGGGCCTGCTGTTTCTGGGGGTGATGGGATTGCTGTTTGCCGCCTCGATCATCTCGGGCATCGTGCTCTACAGCCCCTTCATGCGCCGGCTCGAATTCGGCACGGTGCGCCGGCACCGCACGCGCCTGAAGTGGCTCGATCTGCACAATCTGATCGGCATCGTCATCGTGGTGTGGGCCCTGACGGTAGGCATCACCGGCAGCATCAACACCCTGAGCAAGGTCTTGCTAGGCATCTGGCAACGAGACCAGATGGCGGACATGATCGCACCGTACAAGAACGCCCCGCCGCTCACACAGCGAGGCTCGCTGCAGATCGCCCTCGACACCGCACAACGGCACCAGTCCGACATGGAGGTCTACTTCGTCGCGTTCCCGGGGACGTTCTATTCCAGCCCGCATCATTTCACGGTGTTCATGCGCGGCAACACGGCGCTCACTTCGCGCCTGCTGCGGCCCGTACTGATCGACGCGCAGACAGGCCAACTGACCGATTCACGCGAAATGCCCTGGTACATCAAGACCCTGCTGCTCTCGATGCCGTTGCACTTCGGCGACTATGGCGGCCTGCCTCTGAAAATCGTCTGGGCCTTGCTCGACATCCTGACCATCATCGTGCTCGGCAGCGGCGTCTACCTGTGGTGGAAGAAGCACGGCAAGCGCGATGACGACCTGCTTGAGATAACAACGGGGGCACAGTCATGAAAATGTGGCGCTGGCCCATCGTTCTTGGCGCCCTCAGCGCCACCGCCCTGGCCGTTGGATTGCTGTTCGACAACGTCTGGGATGAGGTTGCCACCCTCCTGCTGAGCCTGCCGGTGTGCGTGTCGATCTGGTATGGCTGGCTGAAGCGTTAGCCCACGCGGGCAGTCAGCGCGCGCCCCGGATGAGCTTCGGTGCAATGCCGAAGCGCCGCTTGAAGGCCGTCGAGAAATTGGCCGGGTTGCCATAGCCGGCCGCATAGGCAGCGACCGACACTGGCGTGCCGTTTTCCAGCATGCGCCGTGCGCGCTGCAGGCGATGCTCATGCAGATAGGCGAACACGGTGGTGCCGAACACCTGCCGGAACGCGCGCTGCAGCGTATCGACACCCATGCCGAATTCGCGCACGAGCTCGTCCATCGACACCGGTCGACTGCTGGCGTTTTCCAGCCAGTCGCGCACGCGGTACAGGCGCTGCAGGGTACGCGTGTCATGGACCGGGCGCGGCGGCGCGGGGTCGAACGGGCGCAACGCCTGGCACAGCAGATCGAGGACCATGCTCTCGCAGCGCAAGCGCGCCAGCGGCGTGGCCGGCTCGCCGGCGGCGAACAGTTGCTCGGCCAGCAGCATCATGGCGGTTGAAGGCGGCGCCGATGCCGGCTCGAACGGATCGCCATCGCGCAGTTGCGGTGCGCTCAGTTGATAGCGCGACAGCCCGTTGCGTTCCAGCCATTCGGGAGAGGCCTGGATGGCGAGGTGGCGCAATCGCGAATCGGCGTCGATGCGACGCCAGAATTCGATGGTCTCCTGCGTGCTGAAGATCGTCATGCGCGGCGTCGGCAGCGTGCTGCCGGGGGTATCGGTCGCAAAACGGTAGTGCTTGCGCGCAAAGCGCAGTTCGGCGCGGCCTTCGAGCATCAGCGCAAGGTTGAGCGAGGGCCCGATTGCCGCCTCGTGGGCCAGGGGGCCGTCGGTGCGCAGATCGACCACCTGCAGGATCAACCCCGGCTGGACCTCCAGTACGGCGCCGCTCGAAGCGACGGGCACTTCCAGCTTGTCGTGTCGCGCAAAGCTCATGTCGGTTCGCACAAATGAAATGACGTCTGGCCGGCTGATCATGATGCCGATAATGGGAATCATTCTCGTTGCTGCCGATCAGTTCCATGCCGACCACGATGCACTACGCTGGCGCCGCCGCACCCGCGCCGCTTTTCAAGCCCCGCCTGCGCCCTTCTTCCCGCCTGTTGCTGGCGGCCATCGCCATGGGCGCGCTGACCCGCGCCGACGCCGCCGAGCCGCCCTCCGCGGCCGCTGGCGATAAAGCCAACCTGCCGCACATCACGGTGACCGCCCCGGCCGACAAGACGGTGCCGAAAACCAGTTCGGCGGCGACCAAGACCGATACGCCACTGCTCGAAACACCGCAATCGATTTCGGTCGTGACGCGCGAACAGATCGAAGCGCAGGCCGCCACCACCATCGGGCAGGCCCTGCGTTATACCCCCGGCGTGATGGCCGAATGGCGCGGCATGTCGTCGGCCAAGTACGACCACATCGTGGTGCGCGGCTCGGCAGGCTATACCGTGGACGCCTTCTGGGACGGCCTGAAGACCCCGGCCATGGGGTCGATCGGCGGGGCTTCGCCGGATCCTTACTTCCTGGAACGCGTGGAAGTGCTGCGGGGACCGTCTTCGGTGCTGTACGGGCAGAGCGCGGCCAACGGGCTGGTCCACATGGTGAGCAAGCGACCGACCGAGGACCCCATGCGCGAGCTGCGGCTGTCGCTCGGCAACTATGGCTACGCACAGGCCGGCATCGACCTGAGCGGACCGATGAACGATGACAAGACACTGTTGTACCGCGTGGTCGGCATCGGCCTCGACGCCGACAGCCCGGTGGACAACGTCCAGGAACAGCGCTTCGGCATCGCCCCTTCGCTCACCTGGCGCCCCACGTCGGCGACCTCGCTGACCTTCCTCGCCAGCTACCAGAAAGATCCCGAGCTCGGCTACTACGACACGCGCCCCGCCATCGGCACGGCCTTCGACAATCCGAACGGCCAGGTATCGGATAACTTCTCGGCCGGCGAGCCGGACTTCAACGCTTCCGAACGCGAATACACCGCCGTCGGCTATGCCTTCGAGCACCACCTCAACAAGAGCTGGACGCTGCGTCAGAACCTGCGCTACGTGGACGCCGACTACGACTGGCAGATCACGGGCTTCGGCATGCTGCGCCCCGATCTGCGCACCGCCGACCGCTATGCCACTCGCATGGCGCGATCGGGCGCCGGGTTCGCCGTCGACAATCAGGTCGAAGGGCGATTCCGCACCGGCCCGCTGACGCATACGGCGCTCGCCGGCCTGGACTACCAGGAGGAGCAATACGACAACCGCATGTACGTGGGGCGGGTGGCACCCATCGACATCTTCGCGCCGGTCTACGGCAGCAAGGTCAGTATGCTCGCCAAGCCGCGCATGGACATCCGGCAAGAGACCTCGCAGACCGGCCTGTACCTGCAGGACCAGATCAAGCTGGGTGGCCTGACCCTGCTGCTCGGCGGCCGCCACGACCGCACGACCAACCAGACGATCGACCGGCTCAAGGGGACCGAGAGCAATGTCTCCGACAACGCCACCACCTGGCGTGCCGGCGCGGTGTATCAATTCACCAACGGCGTAGCGCCTTATGTCAGTTACGCCGAATCGTTCCAGCCCGTCAGCGGCACCGATGCCGGCGGCAAACCCTTCGAACCGGCACGCGGCCGCCAGACGGAAGTGGGCGTCAAATGGCAGCCGAATGCCTTCAATGCGCTGTTCACGGCGGCAGCGTTCGACCTCACCGAAGACAACATCACGACACCGGACGACCGTAATCCGCGCTTCAACGTCCAACTCGGCGAGGTGCACACGCGCGGCGTCGAACTGGAAGGCAAGATCGCCCTGACCCAAGGCCTGAGCCTGACAGCCGCCTATACCTGGATCGATAGCGAAATCACGCGCGGCGCGCGCAACCAGGTCGGCCAAAGCCGGCCGAACGTGCCCGAGCACACCGCCTCGGTGTGGGCCGACTATGCCTTCGGCGGGGCGCTCGCCGGGCTGGAGCTGGGCCTGGGCGTGCGCTACGTCGGCTCTTCGCCCGCCAACGCCGAAAACACCTTCTACGCCCCCAGCTCGACCTTGGCCGACCTCGCCCTGCGCTACGACTTCTCGCGGCTCGGTGCAGCCTGGCGCGGGTTGCGGATCGACGTCAACGTCAAGAACCTGTTCGATGAATCCTACGTCGGCAGTTGCGGCGGCAAGACCGTGGCATCGGGTTATTGCTGGAGCGGCTACCCGCGCACGGCCATGGCCACCGTGGGCTATCGCTGGTGACTCGATCGACGGCGCACCCGCGCCGCTTCGGGCCGAGTGCATTGCTGGCGGCGGCGCTGATCCTGGCCGCCGCCGGCGCCATGCTGGCCAGCGCCACATGGCTCTTCGCCCCCCACGCCATCCTCAACAGGTATCAGGCAACGCCCCGCCACTGCTCGCCGCCGGAGGCTGCCGTGGTTGCCCTGCAGGCGAGTGGCGCCGGTGGCATCATGCATGTTTCCCCCTTGCCCGATGGCGGCGCCTATCTCGTCCGCGTGGACGCCGGCGATCGCGGCCTGTCTGCCGCCGCGCATTGCATAACCGCACAGTGACCGCCGACATCCCGGTTTCATGCAGGGGATGATTGAGCGCTGCGTGGTTCAACCCCTCCCATGGCACGGGCCGCGCCTCGCCGATGGCAAGAAGGGCAGTCCGCACGGTGGGCCCCCTACCGCTTACCTAGGCTGAAGACGGCGACACCGCCATGCATGTCATCCCGCGCGTGCGGGACGAACCAGGCGCGGAGGCTTGCGTGCAGAAGACGTATTACTCGACCACGACGTTCCTGATGCTGGCGATCAACCGCCACCTGTATGACGGGTTGCACTACACCTATGTCGGCGAGGGTTTTTACCCGTATGGCATTGGCAACCCGAAGTCGTCCAACCCGCTGCTGATCTACATGGATCTCTACCAACCCTGGGCAGACAAGGACCCTTACGACAAATTCGTTCTGCAGCATCGGCTGGCTGTCCGCAAAAGCATCCTGGCCAAGGAAAAGGACGGCGTGGTGTCGACGCGCATCGCGCGTGACCTGCGCAGGGTCGCAGATCGCGCCGCGTTGGTGTTCTTTTACCCGGTGGTCTACAAGCTGAACTTCGATGCCAGTGAAGCGCACGCGCACGGTACCCGGCCCGGCCTCACCGTCGCCGGCTCGGGTCTGACCGGCTCACGCGAATATCTGATTCCAGATATGGCCGAACACGAATACGAACTGCTGTTCAATGACCACTACACCTACGAGTTCGATCAACTGCGGATGGCGCCGGGATATTTTGCGAGCAAGGCGGATGCGGTGAACGAACTCCTGAAATGGAGCCCTTAGCAATGGCGTTCGTTGCTCCACCCCTGCACGATTTTGCGCGCTCGACGAGCCCCGACGACCTTCACCACTACGTCGACGGGCTGGCCTTGCTCGACGATCTGCTGTGCCTTTATGCACAGCCTCCCCGCTGGCCGCTGTATCAGCCGATGACGAGCGGTGCGGACGAAGCGGGCAGCCCCGCGCTGATCACGGAGCGCTTTGCGGACTGTCTGGAGGCCATCCGCTCGCACGCCATGAAAGACTGCCTCGACGCCAATTTCAGCTATGCGCTGACATTGCGCGATACGGCCGACGCGTCGCGCGACGACATCCAGTCGTTTCTCGACGCGCTGCTCCAGCACTACGGCCAGATCACCCATCCCGCCCTCTACCCGGAAGGCTTATCCATCTGAGCACGGCGGACGCCGCACCATGACGGGAGAAGGCAGCCCGCCCCCCGTCACGGCGCACCGGCAGGTCATTGCGGAGCGTTCGCCACCTTGACCACGATGCGCCCGCGCACCTTGCCTGCCAGCAGTTCGGCGGCCTTGTCGATGGCTTCATCGAGCGGGATTTCGCTGACCGCTTTTTCCAGCGTGGCAAGGTCGAGTTCGGCCGCCAACTGGTTCCAGGCGCGTTCGCGCACCGCCAGCGGCGCCATCACGCTGTCGATGCCGTAGAGCGTGACGCCGCGCAGGATGAAAGGCATGACGGTGGCCGGGAAATCCATGCCCTGCGCCAGGCCGCAAGCCGCCACGGCGCCACCGTAGCGGGTGGTGGCGCAGGCGTTGGCGAGCGTATGGCTGCCGACGGAGTCGATGACCGCCGCCCAGCGCTCACGCCCCAGCGGCTTGCCGGGCAGCGCCAGTTCGGTACGGTCGATGACCTCGCTGGCGCCGAGCACGCGCAGGTGATCGCCTTCATTCGGCCGCCCCGTCGAGGCCGTCACCTTGAAGCCGCGCTTGGCCAGCAGCATCACGGCAATACTGCCGACGCCCCCGTTGGCGCCGGTTACCAGAACGGGCCCGTCTGCGGCGCGCACACCGTGCTTTTCCAGCGCCTGCACGCACAGCATGGCGGTGTAACCGGCGGTGCCGATGGCCATGGCCTGGCGCGTGGTGAGCGGCGCCGGCAGCGGCACCAGCCAATCGCCGCGTACCCGCGCGATGCCCGCCAGGCCACCGCAATGCGTCTCGCCGACACCCCAGCCGTCGAGGATCACCTTGTCGCCGGTTTTCCAGCGTGGGTGCTGGCTTGCCAGCACGGTCCCCGCGAAATCGACGCCGGCCACCATCGGGAAGCGCCGCACCACCGGGGACTTGCCGGTGATCGCCAGGCCGTCTTTGTAGTTGAGCGTGGACCACTCCACCGCCACCGTGACATCGCCCTCCATCAGCACGCTGTCGTCGAGATCGGCCAATCGCGCTTCGTACTGCCCGTCGTCCTTCGTGATCAGAACGCCCTTGAACTGCATCGCTTGCATAATTGGACCACCCATCTATAAATGACCGAAAAAATCAGGCTCGTGGCAGAGCCTGCAGAAACAGATCCAGAAAACGCGTCATCGGCAAGGTGCTGCGCGCCAGCCGGGCGCGCAGCACGGCGCCTTCCCAACCGACCCAGAAGGTGTGCGCCAGCAAGGCGAACGGCGCCGTCGGTGCAATCTCGCCAGCCACCGCCGCCGCTTCCAGGCAGCCCGCCAGGTGGCGCTCCCAATCGCCGAAAATGGCTTCCAGACGCTCACGCATGGCCGGCGGCAAAGAGCACACCTCCTGCCCCAGGTTGCCGACCAGACAGCCACGCATGAAGTCATGCCGCGCCACGCCTTCGCAGGCTTCATCGACGAACGCGCGCAGCCGCGCCAGCGGCGCCAGGGTGGTGTCGCCCAGCACGCGGCTCAGCTTGCGGTCGAAGTATTCGGCATAGGCGTCGATGACGGCCTCGACGAAGGCTTCCTTGCTGGCGAAGTAGTGATAGAACGAACCCTTGGGCACGTTCACCTGCTTGAGCACGTCGTCGATCACCGTGGCGCTCACGCCATGACAGGTGAGGTGTTCCAGGCCACTGCGGATCAGCAGCGCGCGCGTATCGGCGTAGTCCTGGCCGTTGCGGGACGGCCGGCCGCGCGGGCGGCGGGGAAGGACGGCGGGAGAAGTCATGGCGACGATATTAGACCGATCACCTATAAATAGGTAGACGGCCGCCTTGAACGATCCCGCCCGAGGGCGGGATCGTCGGCACATCATGCCCTGCCGTGGCGTGCCAGGAAGGCTCGCAAGGCGTCGGCCGTGTGCGTGGCGGCGCCGAGAATGGCCGATACCGGCCCTTCGAACACTACCTCGCCACCGCCATCTCCCCCCTCCGGCCCGAGGTCGACGATCCAGTCCGCCTCGGCCATGACATCCAGGTCGTGCTCGATCACCAGCACGGTGTTGCCCGCCTCCACCAGCCGATGCAGCACGTGGATGAGCTTGGCGACGTCGGCCATGTGCAGGCCCACGGTCGGCTCGTCCAGCACATACAGCGTGTGCGGTGTCTTGGCGCGCGGATTGCGCACGGCGCCGTCCAGCCGCACCTTGGACAGTTCGGTCACCAGCTTGATGCGCTGGGCCTCGCCGCCCGACAGCGTCGGCGACGGCTGGCCCAGCGTCAGGTAGCCCAGGCCCACGTCCTGCAACAGCTTGAGCGGATGTGCCACCGACGGGTGGGCGGCAAAGAACTCGACGGCGTCGTCGACCTCCATCGCCAGCACTTCGGCGATGCTCTTGCCGCGCCAGGTGGCGCTCAGCGTTTCGCGGTTGAAGCGCGCGCCACCGCACACATCGCAGGTCACCTTCACGTCGGGCAGAAAGTTCATCGCCACCGTCTGCTGGCCGGCGCCCTCACAGGCCGGGCAACGCCCGTCGCCGGTGTTGAACGAGAAGCGCGCCGCCCCCCAACCACGCAGCTTGGCGGTTTCGGTTTCGGCGAACAGCTTGCGGATGGCATCCCAGAAGCCCACGTAGGTGGCCGGGCAGGAACGCGGCGTCTTGCCGATCGGCGTCTGGTCCACTTCCAGCACGCGCCCGACGGCCTCCCAACCGGTGAGCGCCGCGCAATCCTGCAGCGCGGTCGATACCGGGCGGTAGGTCGCCGCCGCCTTGGCGGCCTTGGCGCGGCCCTTGGCGACCGGCGTATCGGCGCCGACCAGACGCTTGAGATTGGCATGCAGGATGTCGCGCGCCAACGTCGATTTGCCCGATCCGGACACGCCGGTGACCACCGTCAGCCGACCCAGCGGCACATGCGCCGTGGCATCGCGCAGATTGTGCAGCGAGGCGCCCTGCAACGTGATGCGGGCGTCATCGCCACCGACATCGGCCCGCGTATGCAGCGGGTGCTTGAGCGGCTCGCGCAGGCAGGCGCCGGTCACCGATTCGCTCGACGCCATCAGCGCCGGGGCATCGCCCTGCGCGATCAGGCGGCCACCGCGCGTCCCCGCGCCCGGCCCCAGGTCGAGCACTTCGTCGGCGCGGCGGATGGTTTCTTCGTCGTGCTCCACCACCACCACCGTATTGCCCTTGTGACGCAATGCCGACAGCATGTCGAGCAGCACGCCGTTGTCGCGCGGATGCAGACCGATGGAGGGCTCATCCAGCACGTAGCAGACGCCCTGCAGGTTGCTGCCCAGTTGCGAAGCCAGGCGGATGCGCTGGGCCTCGCCGCCGGACAGCGTGGGGGCGGCACGATCCAGCGCCAGGTAACCCAGCCCGACGTCCTGCAAGAATGACAGGCGGCTGCGCAGTTCGGCCACGATGTCGCGGCCGATCTCGCCTTCGCGCCCCTGCAGTTGCAGCGCGTTCACCCAGGCCGACAAGCCCCCCACGGCGAGGCGGCTGTAATCGGCAATGGAGCGCTCGTGATAGCGCACGGCCAGCGCAGTGGGGTTGAGGCGTTCGCCATGACAGGCATGGCACACCGTTTCTTCGCCTTCGTCGTCGAGGCCGGAGAATTCCATTTCGGCCACGTCGACTTCGGGGTCCTTCATCCACTTGGGGATCTCCACGCCCGTGCCGCAGCATTCCTCGCACCAGCCGTGCTTGGAGTTGTACGAGAACAGGCGCGGGTCGAGTTCGGGGAAACTGGTGCCGCAGCACGGACAGGCACGCAGTGTGGAGAACGCGGTGGCGTTGCCGTCCAGCCCGTTGCCGACATCCAGCACCTGCACCACGCCCTTGCCGAATTCGAGGGCCTGCGTCAGCAGCGCGCGCAGGCCGGCTTCGTCCTCGGCGCTGACCGTCAGATCGCCGACCGGCAATTCGATGTTGTGTTCTTTGTAGCGATCCAGTCGCGGCCACGGCGCCACCGGCAGAAACTCGCCATCCACGCGCAGGTGCGTGTAGCCCTTGCTCTTGGCCCACTTGGCCAGATCCGTGTACAGCCCCTTGCGGCTGACCACCAGGGGTGCCAACAGGCCGATGCGCCGATCACGATAGTCGCGCAGGATGCGCGCCGCGATGGCTTCGAAACTCTGCGGCTCGATGGGCACGTTGCACGTCGGGCAGTACTGCGTGCCGAGCTTGACGAACAGCAGGCGCAGGAAGTGATGCACTTCGGTCAGCGTGCCCACCGTGCTCTTGCGCCCGCCACGGCTGGTACGCTGCTCGATGGCCACGGTCGGCGGAATACCGAAGACGGCATCCACTTCGGCCTTGGCCGCCGGCTGCACGAACTGGCGCGCATAGGCATTGAGCGATTCGAGGTAGCGCCGCTGCCCTTCGGCGAACAGGATGTCGAACGCGAGCGTGGACTTGCCCGAACCCGACACACCGGTGACCACCGTGAAGCTGTTGTGGCCGATGTCGACCGAGATGTTCTTCAGGTTGTGCTCGCGGGCGTGCACGATGTTGATCGCCTCGCGCGCGGCGGGCCGATAGGTGCGCCGGGGCTCGGCCGCCATCAGCGCAGGGGCTGGCGAAGACAGCGCGGCATCGTAGTCGCGCAGGGCGCGGCCCGTGTGCGAAGCGGCGCTGTCCATGAGGGTCTGCTGCGTGCCTTCGGCAATGATCTCGCCGCCCGCGTCGCCCCCTTCCGGGCCGAGGTCGATCAGCCAGTCGGCGGCGCGCATCACATCGAGGTTGTGCTCGACCACCAGCACCGAATTGCCGGCGTCCACCAGCGCCCGCAGCGCGCGCAGCAGCTTGGCGACGTCACCAAAGTGCAGGCCGGTGGTCGGTTCATCGAACAGGAACAGCGTGCCACGCCGTGCGGCGTTCTTCTTGGCGGTGCTCTTGCTGGCCTTCTTGGCCGCCTGCGTGCTGGCTTCGGCCAGATGGCCGGCCAGCTTGAGGCGCTGCGCCTCGCCGCCCGACAAGGTCGGCACCGGCTGGCCCAGGGTCAGGTAATCGAGGCCGACATCCACCAGCGGCTGCAGCACGCGCGCCAGTTCTTTGTCATCGCGGAAGAATTCAAGCGCCTCGGCGGCCGTCAGTTCGAGCAGCTCGGCGATCGATTTGTCATGCAGCTTGAGTTCCAGCACTTCGGGGCGATAACGCTTGCCGTCGCAATCCGGACAGCGCAGATAGACGTCGGACAGGAACTGCATCTCGACGTGTTCGAAGCCATTGCCGCCGCAGGTCGGGCAGCGGCCATCGCCCGAGTTGAACGAGAAGGTGCCGGCGGTGTAGCCGCGCTGTGCGGCTTCGGGCAAGGCGGCGTAGCGCTTGCGGATGACGTCGAAGGCGCCCACGTAGCTGGCCGGATTGGAGCGCGTGGTCTTGCCGATGGCCGACTGATCGACCATGACGATTGCATCGACCAGGGTGTCGCCATCGAGCGCGTCGAACTCGCCGGGCGCTTCGGTCGATTCGCCCTTGGCCTTTTTCATGGCCGGATAGAGGATATCCTGGATCAGCGTCGACTTGCCCGAGCCCGACACCCCCGTCACACAGACGAGCCGTTCCAACGGCACCGACAGGTTCACGTTCTTGAGGTTGTTGGCGCGCGCGCCGGTCAGGCGCAGGCGCGGCGTGGCGGTATCCACCGCCAGCTTGGCGAGGCCGGCGTCGACGTGTTCGTGGCCACCGAGATAACGCGCCGTGACGGTGTCGCGACGGCCGCGCAGTTCATCCGGCGAGCCTTCGAAGACGATACGCCCGCCCGCCGCGCCGGGACCGGGGCCGATGTCGATGATGCGATCGGCATTGAGCATCACCGCCGGATCGTGCTCCACCACCACCAGCGAATTGCCGGCGTCGCGCAGACGGCGCATGACGCCGTTGATGCGATCGATGTCGCGCGGATGCAGACCGACCGAGGGCTCGTCGAGGACGAACAGCGTATTGGTCAGCGAAGTCCCGAGCGCGGTGGTCAGGTTGATCCGCTGGACTTCGCCCCCCGACAGCGTGCGGCTCTGGCGGTCCAGCGTCAGGTAGCCGAGGCCGACCGCGCACAGGTAATCGATGCGCGCGCGCACTTCGGTCATCACCAGATCGACCGCTTCGCCGCTGGCACCGGCCAGGGTCAGCGTGGCGACGAAGTCGCGCGTGCGTTCCACCGGCAGGCGCATGACGTCATGGATCGACAGCCCCGGCAGCGCTTGCAGCACGTCCTCGGGCAGCGTAGCGCCGTTGGGGCGGAAGCGGCGGCGGGCCGGGCCGAGCGCGGCGTCGGCTTCCTGCCGCGTGCCGACGCGCCACAACAGCGAATCGGTCTTGAGGCGCGCGCCGAGGCAGGCCGGGCAATCGGTATACGCCCGGTAGCGCGACAGCAGCACGCGGATGTGCATCTTGTAGGCCTTGGTCTCCAGCCAGTCGAAGAAGCGCCGCACGCCGTACCAGGTACCGGGCCAGGATTTCTGCCAGCCGCGCCAGTTGGCCTCGCCCTCCATCACCCACTGGCGATGGTCGGCGGACAGTTCGCGCCACGGCACGTCGGTCGGTACGCCGCGCTTCTTGGCGTACTGCATGAGGTCGCGCTGGCTTTCGTTGTAGCTCTCGCTCTGCCAGGGGCGCACGGCACCGTCGGCCAACGTCTTCGATTCGTCCGGCACGATAAGGCCGGCGTCGATGCCGATCACGCGACCGAAGCCACGGCAGGTCTCGCAGGCGCCGACCGCCGAGTTAAACGAAAAATGCGCCGGCGTCGCTTCGGCGTAATGGATGTCGCAGTGTGCGCAGTGCAGGTCACTGCTGTAGCGCCACACGGTGTCGGCCGTCGCGGCCGTGACGACTTCGCCGCCGACGTGGATGGCCACGCGCCCGCTGCCCAGTTGCAACGCTTTTTCCAGCGCCTCCATGGCGCGCGCACGTTCCACACCGCCGGCACGAAAACGGTCGACCACCACCGCCAGCGTCTTGTCGCCGGTGTCGACCACGCGCGTATAGCCCTGGCGGTCGAGGTGGCCGCGCATTTCGTCGGCGCTGAAGTTGTCGGGGATCGCCATCGGCGCCACCACCGCCAGGCGCGGATCTTCGGCCGCCGCCGCACGGGCGCTGAAATCGGCCAGGATGGTCTCGGCGCTATCGCGCTGCACCGGCCGCCCGCATTGGCGGCAATGCAAGTGCGCAGCGCGCGCATAGAGCAGCTTGAGGTAGTCGGCCAGCTCGGTCATGGTGCCGACCGTCGAGCGTGAGGTTCGCACCTGGTTGGCCTGGTCGATGGCGATGGCCGGCGGCACGCCGTCGATGCGATCGACCTGCGGCTTGTCCATGCGATCGAGGAACTGGCGCGCGTAAGGCGAGAAGGTCTCGACGTAGCGGCGCTGCCCTTCGGCGTACAGCGTGTCGAACACCAATGAGCTCTTGCCCGAGCCGGAAGGCCCGGTCACCACCACCAGTTCGCCGGTGGGGATGTCCAGATCGAGGTTCTTGAGGTTGTTCTGACGGGCGCCGCGGATGCGGATATAGCGATGTGGGACGACGGGGGGCTTGGCGGACATGGGCGGGAGTCGGGGTGCACTGCGCAAAGGACGATTGTCCTATGTATGGCCACCCCGGCGAAACTCCATAGACATCGCGCCGCACAACATTGCTGCCGCATGCTGACAGCAGGGGGCCCCGCTGCCGGTGGCCCGCCTGCTTTTGTGACATTCTGTCGCGGGTGCATTGACGGCCATATTTGCTGCGCCGCCGCACGGACCAGATCGCCCGCACCGCCCCCTCCGGGCGACCTACTCTTCGACGTCGCGCCCCGGCGTGATGGCCGGCCGGATGGCGGCGGCCGTCAGGTTGGGCGAGCAGTACTCGATGAAGGCATAGCCGAAGCCGCGCAGGTAATGACCGCGCCGCACCGCGATGCGCGTGGTGTTCTGCTCGAACAGATGCGCGCTTTCCAGCAGGCGCAGATCGCTGTCTTTCTCGGCACCGTAGGCCATCGACGCGATGATGCCGATGCCCAGCCCCAGTTCGACGTAAGTCTTGATGACGTCGGCATCGAGTGCCGACATCACGATGTCCGGCGACAGGCCCGACTTCTGGAACGTGGCGTCGATGGTGGCGCGGCCCGTGTAGCCCTCGTGATAGGTGATCAGCGGGTACTCGGCCACCGCCTCCAGCGTCAGCGGGCGGATCTCGTTGAGCGGGTGCGTGGCCGGCACCACCACGGCGTGGTGCCAGGCGTAGAAGGGGAACGACGCGATGTCGGTCTGCCCTTCGAGCGCTTCGGTGGCGATACCGATGTCGGCGTCGCCAGCCTGCAGCATGTCGACGATTTCGGCCGGGCTGACCTGGTGCAGTTCGAGATGGACCTTGGGAAAGGTCTGCTTGAACTGGGTCACCACACGCGGCAGCGCATAGCGCGCCTGGGTGTGGGTGGTGGCGATGGTCAGCTTGCCTTCGTCACGCTGGCTGAACTGCTCGGCCAGACGCTTGATGTTCTTGGCGTCGAGCAGCATGCGCTCGACGATGGTCACCAGTTCCTTGCCCGGATCGGTCAGGCCCAGCAGGCGCTTGCCGCGCCGCACGAAGAGTTCGACGCCGAGTTCGTCTTCGAGATCCTTGATGTGTTTGCTGACGCCGGACTGCGAGGTGAACAGCGCGTTGGCCACTTCCGTCAGGTTGAAATGCTGCCGGACGGTTTCGCGAATAATGCGAAGCTGCTGGAAATTCATGATCCTGTCCTTGCCAGGGCGGCGTGGTTCGGTTGTTCGAAGACCTTCAATTGCGAGGGGATCACGCGCACGCGCGCGCCCTCCGCCAGATTCAGCT
>JASGFB010000031.1:0-40530 GCA_047605765.1 Rhodocyclaceae bacterium | reverse complement strand
GAAGCGCGCGATGCAGAACGCCATGCGTCTGGGTGCCCAGGGCATCAAGATCATGAGCTCGGGTCGTCTGAACGGGATCGAAATCGCGCGTACCGAGTGGTACCGCGAAGGTCGCGTGCCCCTGCATACGCTGCGTGCCGATATCGACTACGGCTTCTCCGAAGCGCGTACGACCTACGGGATCATCGGTATCAAGGTGTGGGTGTACAAGGGTGAATACCTGGGCCGCAACGAGCAGCCCGCTGTCGAAGCGAAGGAAGACGAAGGCCGTCGTGGTCGTCGCCCGTCCCGCAACGATGGTGATGGCAAGCCGGCCCCCCGCCGCGCCGTGCGCAAGCCGGTGAACGGTGCGAAGAACGCAGGAGCGAGCGATGCTGCAGCCGAATAGAAGAAAGTATCGTAAGGAACAGAAGGGTCGCAACAAGGGCGTTGCGACGCGTGGCGCGAAGGTCAGCTTCGGCGACTTCGGTCTGAAGGCGATCGGTCGCGGTCGTTTGACGGCACGCCAGATCGAATCCGCCCGCCGTGCCATGACGCGCCATATCAAGCGCGGTGGCCGTATCTGGATTCGCGTGTTCCCGGACAAGCCCATCTCGAAGAAGCCTGCCGAAGTCCGCATGGGTAACGGTAAGGGCAACCCGGAGTACTGGGTTGCAGAAATCCAGCCCGGTAAGGTGCTGTACGAGATGGATGGTGTTGACGAAGCGCTGGCGCGCGAGGCGTTCCGCCTGGCTGCCGCCAAGCTGCCGTTGGAGACCGCGTTCGTGACGCGGCAAGTGGGGTAATCATGAAGAGCAATGATCTTCGTGCCAAGAGCGCCAGCGAACTGAATGACGAGCTGGTGGCGCTGCTGAAGGAGCAGTTTTCCTTGCGTATGCAGCATGCCACTCAGCAGCTGTCCAACAGCGCGCAGCTGGGTCGTGTTCGTCGCGACATCGCTCGCGTTCGTACGATTTTGCGTGAGAAGGCGGTGGCGTAATGAGTGAGCAAAAAGAAGTCATGCATCGCACGCTGGTCGGCCGCGTCGTCAGCGACAAGATGGACAAGACGGTGACGGTGCTGATCGAGCGCCGCGTGAAGCATCCGCTGTACGGCAAGGTGATCGTGCGTTCGCGCAAGTATCACGCACATGTCGAAAACGGCGTTGCCGCCGCGGGCGATCTGGTGGAAATCGAGGAATGCCGTCCGATTTCCCGTACCAAGAGCTGGAAGGTGACCAAGGTCGTTGAAAAGGCGCTGGCCTGATCGACTGATCTGATGAATGCAAGGCCTCGTTTCAACGAGGTCTTGCATTATTGTTTTTGTCTGGCTAGAATAGCCGGCTCATCACCTGCGTTAAGCAGGGGTTTTCTCCCGGACGGGATCCAATACTGAGCACCGCCGCAAGGCGCGGGCATCAAGTTGGATGGAGTTTAAAAAATGATCCAAATGCAGACGGTACTCGACGTCGCCGATAACACTGGCGCGCGTTCGGTTATGTGCATCAAGGTGCTGGGCGGCTCCAAGCGTCGGTATGCCGGCGTGGGCGACATCATCAAGGTGAGCATCAAGGACGCTGCCCCGCGTGGTCGCGTCAAGAAGGGTGATGTTTATAGCGCAGTGGTTGTGCGTACTGCCAAGGGCGTTCGTCGCCCGGACGGTTCGCTGATCAAGTTCGACAAGAACGCAGCTGTGCTGTTGAACAACAAGTTGGAGCCGATTGGGACTCGTATCTTCGGGCCGGTTACGCGCGAACTGCGTACCGAGCGTTTCATGAAGATCGTCTCGCTGGCGCCTGAAGTCCTCTGAGGGGCGAGTATGAGCAAGATTCGCAAAGGGGACGAAGTCGTCGTCCTGGCTGGCAAGGATAAGGGTAAGCGCGGAACCGTGCTGCGTGTGTCGCCGAAAGATGATCGTCTGATCATCGAAGGTGTGAACCGCGTCAAGAAGCACACCAAGCCGAACCCGATCAAGGGTCAAGTGGGTGGCATCGTCGAACGCGAAATGCCGATCCACGTGTCGAACGTGGCGGTGTTCAATCCCGCGACGCAAAAGGCCGACCGCATTGGTTACAAGACGCTTGAAAACGGCACGAAGGTGCGCGTGTTCAAGTCGAATGGCGAACAAGTCGGCGCTTAAGAGGGATGACCATGGCTCGCTTGCAAGAGTTTTACAAGTCGACGGTCGCGCCCGAACTGGCTAAGCAGTTCGGTTACAAGTCCGTCATGGAAGTGCCGCGCATCACCAAGATCACTCTGAACATGGGTGTCGGTGAGGCTGTTGGCGACAAGAAGGTGCTGGACAACGCCGTGGGCGACTTGACCAAGATTGCTGGTCAAAAGCCGGTGACGACCAAGGCCAAGAAGTCGATCGCTGGTTTCAAGATCCGCGAAGGCTATCCGATCGGTTGCATGGTGACCCTGCGTGGTCCGCGCATGTTCGAATTCCTGGATCGTCTGGTGACCATTGCGATTCCGCGTATTCGTGACTTCCGTGGTATTGCCGCCAAGGGCTTCGATGGCCGCGGCAACTACAACCTTGGGGTGAAAGAGCAAATCATTTTCCCCGAGATCGAGTACGACAAGATCGACGCTCTGCGTGGTTTGAACATCAGCATCACCACCACGGCGAAGACGGACGAAGAAGCGCGCGCGCTGCTGGCCGCGTTCAAGTTCCCGTTCAAGAACTGAGGCTGCTGACAATGGCAAAAGTTGCTCTTATCAATCGCGAAGAAAAGCGCCGCAAGACGGTGGAAAAATTCGCGGCAAAACGCGCCGAGCTGTTCGCTGTGATCAGCGACGTGAATCGTTCGGACGAAGACCGTGCTGAAGCGCGCGCCAAGCTGCAAAGCCTGCCGCGCAACGCAAGTCCTTCGCGTCTGCGCAATCGTTGTGAACTGACGGGCCGTCCGCGTGGCGTGTTCCGCAAGTTCGGTCTGTGCCGCAACAAGCTGCGCGAAGTGGCTTTCCGTGGCGAAGTGCCTGGCATGACCAAGGCTAGCTGGTAAGGAGATCGAGCGATGAGTATGTCTGATCCGATCGCCGATATGCTGACGCGTATTCGCAACGCTCAACAGGCACAGAAGGGCGCTGTCGCGATGCCTTCGTCGAAGTTGAAAGTGGCGATCGCCCAAGTGTTGAAGGATGAAGGTTATATCGACGACTTCGCCGTTCGCGGTGAAGGCGCTACGCGTGAGTTGAGTCTCGCGCTGAAGTACTACGCAGGTCGCCCGGTTATCGAGCGCATCGAACGCGTGAGCCGTCCTGGCCTGCGTGTTTATAAGGGCAGTGATGATCTGCCCCGCGTGATGAACGGCCTGGGCGTGGCTATCGTGTCGACGCCGTCGGGCGTCATGACCGACCGCCGTGCGCGCGCCTCCAATGTTGGCGGCGAAGTGCTGTGCATCGTCGCTTAAGGAGATAACGATGTCACGCGTAGCTAAGAATCCGATCGCAGTGCCCGCCGGTGTGGATGTCACGCTGGCCGCTGGCGAGATCACGATCAAGGGCCCGCTGGGTACGCTCAAGCAGCGTCTGCACCCGTCGGTGACCGTCGAGCGTGAAGGTAATGAACTGCAGTGCAAGGCGGTGGGCGGTGCGGTTGGCGCCAACGCCATGTCTGGCACGACGCGCGCACTGGTCAACAATATGGTGACCGGCGTGAGCAAGGGCTTCGAGCGCAAGCTGAACCTGGTGGGCGTGGGCTATCGTGCCCAGGCTCAAGGCGACAAGCTGAACCTGTCGTTGGGCTTCTCGCACCCCGTGGTGCATGAGATGCCCGCCGGCATCAAGGTTGAGACCCCGACACAGACGGAAATCGTCATCAAGGGCGTCGATAAGCAAGTCGTTGGTCAAGTGGCCGCTGAGATCCGCGCTTACCGCGCTCCCGAACCCTATAAGGGCAAGGGCGTTCGTTATGCCGACGAAGTGGTTGCACTGAAAGAGACCAAGAAGAAGTAAAGGCGGACGATTATGAACAAGAAAGATGCGCGTTTGCGCCGAGCCCGCAAGACCCGGGCTCACATCGCCGAACTGCGGAAGGTTCGTCTGACGGTGTTCCGTTCGAACCTGCACATTTATGCGCAGGTGATCTCCGCCGAAGGCAACCAAGTGCTGGCATCGGCCTCGACCGTCGAAGCCGCTGTGAAGAGCCAGGTCGCCAACGGTGGCAACGTCGCCGCCGCGGCTGCGGTTGGCAAGCTGATCGCCGAGCGTGCGGTGGCCAAGGGTATCGACACCGTGGCCTTCGATCGCGCGGGTTTCCAATATCACGGTCGCGTCAAGGCGTTGGCTGAAGCCGCCCGTGAAGGCGGTCTGAAGTTCTAAGCGAGAGTCCTATGGCTAAGCAACAGACTAAAAAGGTTCAGGCCGCCGACGAGCGCGATGATGGCCTGCGCGAAAAGATGGTGTCCATCAACCGCGTCACGAAGGTGGTGAAGGGTGGCCGTATTCTCGGCTTCGCTGCACTGACCGTCGTGGGTGATGGTGATGGTGGTGTCGGCATGGGCAAGGGCAAGGCGCGTGAAGTGCCGGTCGCCGTTCAGAAGGCGATGGACGAAGCCCGTCGCAAGATGGCCCGCGTTGCGCTGCGCAACGGTACGCTGCAGCATTCGGTGATCGGCCGTCACGGCGCTTCCGAAGTGCTGATGCAACCGGCTCCGAGCGGCACCGGCATTATCGCTGGCGGCGCCATGCGTGCGGTGTTCGAAGTGATGGGCGTCACCGACGTCATCGCCAAGTGCATCGGCTCGACCAACCCTTACAACGTTGTCCGTGCAACGCTGAATGGCCTCTTCGCCACCAGCACGCCGGCCGAGATTGCCGCCAAGCGTGGCAAGTCCGTTGAAGAGATCCTGGGGTAAGCGTCATGGCTGACAAGAAGATTCGTGTCACCTTGGTGAAGAGCCTGATCGGCACCAAGCAACCGCATCGCGCGACCGTTCGTGGTCTGGGCCTGCGTCGTCTCAACCATACGGTCGAACTCATTGATACGCCCGCTGTTCGCGGCATGATCAACAAGATTTCGTACCTGGTTAAGTGCGAGGAATAAATGGAACTGAATAACCTCAACCCGGGCGCTGGCGCCAAGCACGCTGCGAAGCGTGTTGGCCGCGGCATCGGTAGCGGTCTGGGTAAGACCTGCGGCCGCGGCCACAAGGGTCAGAAGTCGCGCGCCGGTGGCTTCCACAAGGTGGGTTTCGAAGGCGGCCAAATGCCGCTGCAACGTCGTCTGCCGAAGCGTGGCTTCGTGTCGCTGACGGCGGCGCGCAACGTCGAAGTCCGTCTGTCCGAAGTCGCTGCACTGCCGATCGAAGAAATCGATCTGCTGTCGCTGAAGCAAGCGGGCGTCATTCCCGCTGATGCGCTGTCGGCCAAGGTGATCCTGTCGGGTGAAATTTCCCGCAAGGTGATCCTGCGCGGCGTGGGCGCGACCAAGGGTGCGCGTGCTGCGATCGAAGCGGCCGGCGGCTCTCTGGCTGAGTAAGCCTCACAAAGCGGGGAAGTAAAGCGTGGCAAACCAATCTGCAGTGCTCGGGAAGTCTGGCAAGTTCAGCGATCTCAAGCGGCGGCTGTGGTTCCTGCTGGGCGCTTTGGTTGTCTATCGAATCGGCGCGCACATTCCGGTTCCGGGGATTGATCCCAACGAGTTGTCCCGTCTGTTCGAAACGCAGAAGGGCGGCATTCTCGGGGTGTTCAACCTGTTCTCGGGTGGCGCGCTGTCGCGATTCACGATCTTTGCCCTGGGGATCATGCCGTACATTTCGGCGTCGATCATCATGCAGCTGCTGTCGATTGCTTCGCCGCAGCTGGAGGCTTTGAAGAAAGAGGGTGAAGCCGGGCGCCGCAAGATCACCCAGTACACGCGTTACGGTACTGTGGTGCTGGCGCTGTTCCAGGCCTTCGGTATCTCGATGGCGCTGCAAGGTCAGGCGGGGCTGGTTCGTAGCCCGGGCTTGCTGTTCGAGCTGACGACCGTGGCAACGCTGGTGACGGGCACGATGTTCCTGATGTGGCTGGGTGAGCAGATCACCGAGCGTGGTCTGGGCAACGGTATCTCGATCATCATCTTCGCGGGTATCGCGTCCGGTCTGCCGAATTCGGTGGCTGGGTTGTTGAGTCTGGTGCGTGAGCAGGCGATCCACCCGATTGCGGGTCTGGTGATCGTGGCCCTGGTGATTCTGGTGACGGCTTTCGTCGTGTTCGTGGAACGCGGCCAGCGCAAGATCCTGGTGAACTACGCCAAGCGTCAGGTCGGCAACAAGATCTACGGCGGTCAGAGCTCGCATCTGCCGCTGAAGCTCAACATGTCGGGTGTGATTCCGCCGATCTTTGCGTCGTCGATCATTCTGTTCCCGGCGACGTTGGGGCAGTGGTTCGGCAGCTCGGAGAACATGCGCTGGCTGCGGGATTTTTCCAGCACCCTGTCGCCAGGTCAGCCGATCTATGTGTTGCTGTATTCGGCGGCCATCGTGTTCTTCTGCTTCTTCTACACGGCGCTGGTGTTCAACGCCAAGGAGACTGCAGACAACCTGAAGAAGTCCGGTGCATTTGTGCCAGGGATTCGTCCGGGTGATCAGACGGCGCGATACATCGACAAGATCTTGATGCGTCTGACGTTGGTTGGCGCGATCTACATCACGCTGGTGTGTCTGTTGCCCGAACTGCTGATCCTGAAGTGGCAAGTGCCCTTCTACTTCGGTGGTACATCGCTGCTGATCATCGTGGTGGTGACGATGGACTTCATGTCCCAGGTGCAGGCCTACATCATGTCGCACCAGTACGAAAGCCTGCTCAAGAAGGCGAACTTCAAGGGTAGTGGCTCGGCGCTGTCGGCCAAGTGAGTGTTGTGTGTGGGGCGGTCAGGCGATCGCCCTCTCCGACAGTCGAATGATGCTCCGCGAGAGCAAAGGTTTTGAGGAGTTGAAAGATGAGAGTTCAGGCCTCCGTTAAGGCGATCTGCCGTAAGTGCAAGATCATTCGCCGTAAGGGTGTTGTGCGCGTGATCTGCGAAGATCCCCGCCACAAGCAGCGCCAAGGTTGATTGGCGTTAGGTTTTTATATATAATTCTGAGTTTCGCTCGATTTTCGGGCGACGCCAGGGTAAGCAAAAGGTAATTTCATGGCCCGGATTGCTGGTGTAAACATTCCGAATCACAAGCACACCGAGATTGCTTTGACCGCCATTTACGGCATTGGTCGCACTCGTGCGCAGAAGATTTGCGATGCGACGGGCATTGCCCGTTCCGCGAAGATTAAAGATCTCACCGAAGAGCAGATGGATCGTCTGCGTGATGAGGTGGGCAAGTTCACGGTTGAAGGTGATCTTCGTCGTGAAATTACCATGAACATCAAGCGTTTGATGGACCTGGGCAGCTATCGCGGTGTGCGTCATCGTCGCGGTCTGCCGTGTCGTGGTCAGCGTACCCGCACGAATGCGAGAACTCGTAAGGGTCCGCGCAAGCCGATCGCTGGCAAGAAATAAGAAGCTGGGATAGAACATGGCAAAGACTGCTGCGAAGGTTCGCAAAAAGATCAAGAAGAACGTTGCCGAGGGTATCGCCCACGTGCACGCGTCCTTCAACAACACCATCATCACCATCACCGATCGCCAGGGCAACGCGTTGTCGTGGGCGACTTCGGGTGGTGCAGGCTTCAAGGGCTCCCGCAAGAGCACTCCGTTCGCAGCCCAGGTGGCTGCGGAAGCAGCCGGCAAGGTTGCTCAGGAATGCGGCGTGAAGAACCTCGAAGTGCGCATCAAGGGCCCCGGCCCGGGCCGCGAGTCGGCCGTGCGCGCCCTGAATGCACTTGGTTTGAAGATCACGTCGATCACGGACATCACGCCGATTCCGCATAACGGCTGCCGTCCGCCCAAGCGTCGCCGTATCTGAACGGAATTTTTGAATGGCGTGATGGTTGCGCTTAGACACCACCCGATGGGTGGTGTGGTGCGTGCGGCGAAGTCGAAATGCACTGGTCATCCAGTGCATGACAGCGTGACTGTCATCAGATTTCGCCCAGACCGTCTGCAAAGTAGTCTGGTTGTCGAACTGTACTTGCCCCCGCACAGGGTGCGAGTAGACCCCTCAGGCTCGTGAGAAGGATTAATAATGCAGAGTAACAGCCTCCTGAAACCGCGCATCATTGACGTCCAGAACGTGTCGCCGGTACATGCCGTCGTCGTCATGGAGCCGTTCGAACGCGGTTTTGGTCATACGCTGGGCAATGCACTGCGTCGCATTCTGCTGTCGTCGCTGCCGGGTTACGCTGTGACCGAGGTGTCGATCGATGGCGTGCTGCACGAATACTCGACGCTGGATGGCGTGCGTGAGGATGTCGTCGACATCCTGTTGAACCTCAAGGGCGTTGTGCTGAAGCTGCACAATCGCACCGAAGCCGTCCTGCGCCTGTCGAAGTCGGGCGAAGGCGTAGTGAAGGCCGGCGATATCGAGACGTCGCATGACGTTGAGATCATCAATCCGGATCACGTGATCGCTCACCTGGCCCCTGGCGGCAAGCTGGACATGCAGCTGAAGGTTGAGCAAGGCCGTGGCTACGTGCCTGGCAACGTGCGCCCGGCAGCCGAGAACAAGATCATCGGTCGTATCGTGTTGGACGCTTCGTTCAGCCCGGTTCGCCGCGTGAGCTACCAAGTCGAAAGCGCCCGCGTTGAGCAGCGCACCGACCTGGATCGTCTCGTGATCGACATCGAAACAAACGGTGCGGTCGAGCCCGAAGAAGCCATCCGTTACGCAGCCCGCGTGATGATGGATCAGCTGTCCGTGTTCGCGGATCTGGAAGGCACGCCGACGGTTGCAGAACCGACCCGCGCGCCGACGATCGATCCGATCCTGATGCGCCCGGTCGATGACCTGGAGCTGACGGTGCGTTCGGCCAACTGCCTCAAGGCAGAGAACATTTACTACATCGGCGATCTGATTCAGAGAACCGAAACGGAATTGCTCAAGACCCCGAACCTCGGTCGCAAGTCGCTGAACGAGATCAAGGATGTGCTGGCCTCCCGCGGCCTCACGCTTGGCATGAAATTGGAAAACTGGCCGCCGGCAGGCCTGGAAAAGCAAAGCTGACCGGCAGAGGTAGAGGAAAACTAAAATGCGTCACGGTAACGGCCTTCGCAAGCTTAACCGCACCAGCAGCCATCGTTCGGCGATGTTCCGCAACATGGCCAATTCGCTGCTGCGCCATGAAGTCATCAAGACCACCCTGCCCAAGGCGAAGGAACTGCGCCGCGTGGTTGAGCCCCTGATCACCCTGGGCAAGCAACCGACGCTGGCGAACCACCGCCTGGCGTTCAATCGCCTGCGCGACCGCGAAATGGTGGTCAAGGTCTTTAAGGAACTCGGTCCGCGTTTTGCTAGCCGCAACGGCGGTTACCTGCGCATCCTGAAGTGCGGCTTCCGCGTCGGCGACAATGCGCCGATGGCCTACGTCGAGCTGCTGGATCGTCCGGAAGGCGACGTCGAGAACGCTGTCGAAGCGTAAGTGTTCCAGCGGCGTTTCGGCGCCGTGAGCGGAATGAACAAAAAGCCTGCTATCGCGAGATAGTGGGCTTTTTGTTGTGCACATGGCGGGTGAATGCCCCGGGCGCCGAGCAGGCACCCGCTCTGCTGTTGGGTGCCCTGGTCTTGCCCGAGGGGCGCGAACTATTGCGTGGTCTGGGGCTCTCGCCGAGGGGCGAGCAAGGGGGCCAGATAACGGCCGGTGTGGCTGTGGGGGTGTGCGGCGATGGCTTCCGGCGTGCCCGCGATGAGAATGCAGCCGCCGCCACCGCCGCCTTCAGGGCCAAGATCGATAAGCCAATCCGCCGTCTTGATGACGTCCAGATTGTGCTCGATGATGACGATGGTGTTGCCGTGTTCGCGTAGGCGTTGCAGCACCGACAGCAGCAACTCGATATCCTGGAAGTGCAGACCGGTAGTCGGTTCATCGAGGATGAACAGCGTGCGCCCGGTATCGCGCTTGGATAGTTCGAGCGCCAGCTTTACGCGCTGAGCTTCGCCGCCCGATAGCGTGGTGGCGCTCTGGCCAAGGCGGATGTAGCCCAGGCCCACTTCGATCAAAGTGTCGAGCTTGCGTGCCACTACCGGAACCGCATCGAAAAAGCGCTGCGCTTCCTCCACCGTCATTTCCAGTACATCGGCGATGGTTTTTCCCTTGTAGCGGATTTCCAGCGTTTCGCGGTTATAGCGCTTGCCATGGCATACGTCGCAGGGTACGAACACATCCGGCAGAAAGTGCATCTCTACCTTGATCATGCCGTCGCCCTGGCACGCTTCGCAGCGACCACCTTTGACATTGAACGAGAAGCGCCCGGGGCCGTAACCGCGGCCGCGTGCTTCCGGTACGCCTGAGAACAGCTCGCGGATCGGCGTCAGTAGGCCCGTGTAGGTGGCGGGGTTGGAGCGTGGCGTGCGGCCGATGGGGGATTGATCGACGTTGATGACCTTGTCGAACAGGTCCATCCCTTCAACTTCGTCATAGGGCGCTGGTTCGGCGACCGAGCCGTAGATCTCCTTGGCCGCGATGGCGTAGAGGGTGTCGTTGATGAGCGTGGACTTGCCCGAGCCCGACACGCCCGTCACGCACGTCATTAATCCCGCTGGAATCTCCAGCGTAACGTCCTTGAGGTTGTTGCCACGTGCGCCGGTGAGCCGCAGCATCTTGTCGGGATCGGGGCTGCGCCGGGGCGACGGCACCGCGATGCTGCGTCGGCCGGACAGGAATGCGCCGGTGACCGAGTTCTCGTCGCTGCTGACCTCGCCAGGGGTGCCAGAGGACACCACGCTGCCGCCATGCTCGCCGGCCCCAGGCCCCATGTCGATGACGTGATCGGCAGTGCGGATGGCGTCCTCGTCATGTTCCACTACGATGACCGTATTGCCCAGGTCGCGCAAACGGCGCAGGGTGCCGAGCAGACGGTCGTTGTCGCGTTGGTGCAAGCCGATTGAAGGCTCGTCCAGGACGTACATCACCCCGGTCAGACCCGAACCGATCTGCGAGGCCAGACGGATGCGCTGCGCCTCGCCGCCCGACAGCGTGTCGGCCGAGCGATTCAGCGACAGGTAATCGAGCCCCACGTCGATCAGGAACTGCAGCCGCGCGGCGACCTCTTTCATGATCTTGTCTGCCACCGCGGCCTTGTGGCCTTGCAACGTGGTTGTGGCGAAGAAATCGCGGCAATCGCTAATCGGCAGGGCCGATAACTCAGGCAGCGTTTTGTCGCCAATGCGTACGTAGCGCGCTTCGGTGCGCAGGCGTGTTCCACCGCAGGCGCGGCAGGCCTGCGTTGAGCGGTACTTGGCGAGTTCCTCGCGTACCGCCACCGAATCGGTTTCGCGATAACGGCGATCGAGGTTGGGCAGGATGCCTTCGAAGCTATGTTCCTTGGTGACCAGGCGGCCGCTTTCGGAAAGGTACTTGAAAGGCAACTTGCGCGAGCCCGAGCCATGCATGATGACGTTGCGCGATTCGTCGTCCAGCGACTCGAACGGCGCATCGACATCGAAGCCATACGCGGCCGCCAGGCTCTGCAGCATCTGAAAGTAAAACTGGTTGCGCTTGTCCCAGCCGCGAATGGCGCCCGATGCGAGCGACAGTTCCGGATGCACCACCACACGCTGTGGATCGAAGAAATCGAGTTGGCCGAGGCCGTCGCAGGTGGGGCAGGCGCCTGCCGGGTTGTTGAACGAGAACAGGCGCGGTTCCAGGTCGGGCACCGCAAAGCCACACACCGGGCAGGCATAGCGCGCCGAAAACACGTGCTCGGTGCCGCCGTTCATTTCGGCCGCGATGGCACGCCCTTCGCCATGCGCCAATGCTGTCTCGAAGCTCTCGGCCAGGCGCTGGCGCGAGTCTGGGCGCACCTTGATGCGGTCGATGACCACGTCGATGGTGTGCTTGGCATTCTTGGCCAAGGTCGGCAGCGCATCGATCTCTACCACCTCGCCGTCAACGCGCAGGCGCACGAAGCCCTGAGCGCGCAGTTCGCCGATGAGTTCTTCGTGGCTGCCTTTGTGTTCACTCACCGAAGGCGCCAGGATCATCAGCGCCGTGCCTTCGGGCAGGGCCAGCACGTGGTCGACCATCTGCGAGACGGTCTGCGCCTCCAGCGGCAGGTGGTGATCCGGGCAGTAGGGCGTGCCGGCGCGAGCGAACAGCAGGCGCAAGTAATCGTGAATCTCGGTGACCGTGCCAACCGTCGAGCGCGGATTGTGGCTGGTGGCCTTCTGCTCGATCGAAATGGCCGGCGACAGCCCCTCAATGAGGTCTACATCCGGCTTTTCCATCAGTTGCAGGAATTGGCGGGCGTAGGCCGACAGCGATTCGACGTAGCGTCGTTGGCCCTCGGCGTAGAGCGTGTCGAAGGCCAGGGAGCTCTTGCCGGAGCCCGACAGCCCTGTGATCACGGTCAGGCGATCACGCGGGATGTCCAGGTTGATGTTCTTGAGATTGTGGGTGCGCGCCCCGCGAATTCGTATCCAGTCCATTGATACCTGTCTTGAAGTCTGCGTGCCGCAGTGCGACGGCGAACTCGTCACTATATCGGCTGGCACCATCCGGGACCAAGCCGATTCTGTCTCGGCCAGCCATGCTGGGCATTCGCCACACACTGCCTGGCGCATTACGTACAGGGGGCTGATAAGATATGCGGTCGATTGCGCATCGCGCGCAAGGCCTGATGACCCCCACCCCATGCCTTCACGCCCCACTTCCGCATCGCCCGATCGTATGAGCCGCACAGAGCTCAGCGTGGCGGGCACGCTGGCTGCCGTCTTCGGCTTTCGCATGCTTGGCTTGTTCCTGGTCCTGCCGGTTTTTTCGCTGTATGCAAAGACCTTGCCCGGCGGCGAAAACATCATGTGGGCCGGCATTGCCATGGGCGCCTTCGCGCTCACCCAGGCGGTCCTGCAGATTCCCTTCGGTTTGGCCTCCGACCACTGGGGCCGCAAGCCGGTCATCGTCGTCGGCCTGCTGTTGTATGCGCTGGGCAGCGTACTGGCCGCCTACGCGCCGACTGTCGGCTGGCTGGCCCTGGCCCGTTCGGTGCAAGGCGCCGGCGCCATCTCGGCAGCCGTTACGGCGCTGGCGGCGGATCTGACGCGCGAGCAGCATCGCACCAAGACCATGGCCATCATCGGGGCGTCCATCGGGTTGGTGTTCGCTGTTTCGCTGGTCGCCGCTCCAGCGCTGTATGCCTGGATCGGCATGCGCGGCATGTTCCTGCTCATCGCGGTATTGGCCGTGGCTGCTATCGGCGTGGTGCTGTTCATGGTGCCGCGCCCGCCGCACATCGTCGCCCAAGGTAGCAAGGGCGCTCGCCAAGCCTTGCTGGACGGACAGCTGTTGCGCCTTGATTTCGGCATCTTCGCCAAGCACATGATGCAGATGTCCATGTTCCTGGTCGTGCCGCGCCTGCTCGTCGATCAGCAGCACATCCCGGTCGAGCATCACTGGATGCTGTACCTGCCGGTCGTCTTCGGCGGCTTCGTGCTGGCCGCCCCGGCCATCATGCAGGCCGAACGCCGCGCCCGCATGAAGCCTTATTTCATGGTGGCCATCGCCCTCATCGCCTTGTCCCAGCTCGGCCTGCTGCTGGCTTACGATCACTTTATGGTGCTGGTGTCGATGCTGTTCCTGTTCTTCGTGGCCTTCAATTTCCTCGAAGCCTCGATGCCGTCGCTGGTTTCGCGCATCGCACCGCCGTCTGCCAAAGGCCTGGCGCTTGGCGCCTTCAACACGTCACAGGCGTTGGGGGCCGGTCTGGGAGCCGCTGCCGGCGGTCTGCTGGCCCTGCATTTCGGCCCCCAGGGCGTCTTTGGTACATCATTGCTGCTTACTGTGCTGTGGGGCGCGTGGGCTCGCTCGATGGTGGTACCCTCCGTCCCGGCGCAGCGCGAATACGAAATCGCGCCGCATATCGATATTGTCGCCCTGCGCGATCAGATTGCCGCCTTGCCTGGCGTGCGCGAAGTGATCGTCGAGCCGCAGCGGCGCGTAGCAATTCTGAAAGTAAACCTTGAGCGCTGGGACGAACATCGTCTGCGCAGTCTGATCGGAGGAGAGATTTAAATGGCGTCGGTAAACAAAGTGATCCTGGTGGGCAACCTCGGGCGCGATCCCGAGACGCGCTATGCCCCCAGCGGCGACGCGATCTGCAACGTCAGCATTGCCACGACCGACCGGTGGCGTGATCGCGCCTCCGGCGAAATGAAGGAACAGACCGAATGGCATCGTGTCTCTTTCTTCGGCAAGCTGGCCGAGATCGCAGGCCAATACCTCAAGAAGGGTTCGCAAGTGTATGTCGAGGGCAGCTTGCGTACCCGCAAGTGGACGGACAAGGACGGCGTAGAAAAGTACTCCACCGAAATCCGAGCCGACGCGATGCAGATGCTGGGCGGTCGTGAAGGCATGGGCGGCGGCTCGCGCTCGCAGGATTCCGGTGACTACAACGACGCGCCGCCGGCACGCCAGCAGGCGCCCCGTGCGCCTGCGCGCGAAAGTGCTCCGCGCTCGGCACCGCCGCAGCAGAACAACAACAGCGGCTTTGGCGATTTCGACGACGACATCCCGTTCTGATTCTGCCAGACCAATCTACTGTCAGAAGGCCTCTGCATCCTTGATGCAGAGGCTTTTTGCATTCTTAGAGCACGGACGAATCCGAGCGGGAAGGGCAATAAAAGCCCGTCAGGAGATCTGTGGTCCAGGGGTTGGGTTGGCTGCCCGTATCGACGTCCAAGCGCGCTTTGCGCCCGTCAAAATCATAGTCGGCAATGAAGTGATTCGCGCTAGAGCTGTTTGCGAGCTTTCCCTTTGAGAGTATGCGCAGCAGCGCCCAGGGGCCGGTTGCCGAAAACGTGGACGTGTCGGGGCGTACACGGGGGTTGGCGGTGATTTCGGCGCTGACGCCGCCACGCGGTCCGGGCCATACGACATGCAGCGGTGTGATTGGGCCATGGACATAGCGTTGTGTCTGGCCGTCAAAGTCGACTCTCAATTCGACAATCTCAGGATCCACTTCGGTGACTTTCAGATTCAGGGTCCAGAAAAGCTCTTTGCCGCTGGCGTCCCGAAAAAAAACATCCTTGATTTGACGGGCTCGTTGAAAAGGCTCCAAGGCAGGGCCTGCAATGGGATGAGCGTCGTCTGTCGTCAACTTGTAACGCCACGGAGAAACGGTGGTGTCGACATACGGAGCGAGGATCTTGTCGAAAAAGCCGTTGAGTACGCCGCCTGCGGCGAAAATACGCACGAAATCGTCTGCGTTGACCTCTTGTAATGCCTTCGGTGAGAACGGGTACTTACCGTCGATGGCAAGACGGCAGCTTTCGCCGACGGTGGCTTCCATCTGTGCATGGAGTATTTCTCCGATGGCATGGCTGACGTTTCGCTCGCCCTGGCGAGCAAGCGTGGTGAGTACGGCACGAAAGGGAGGGGGGAGTTTTTCCGCTTCTAG
Source organism: Rhodocyclaceae bacterium (assembly GCA_047605765.1). Lineage (GTDB taxonomy): Bacteria > Pseudomonadota > Gammaproteobacteria > Burkholderiales > Rhodocyclaceae > JBGVSA01. Next base: position 25,080 of record JASGFB010000031.1, on the reverse strand, counting down.
CTTCAATTGGTGTGCAGCCTCTGATGGAGGCGGCATGGTGCGCGCTTTGAGCGCGTTATCAGCGATGACCAAAGATGTGTAATAAGCGTTGGCGAGACTGGCGATTACATCAAGTTGCGACCGTGCAGAAGGTAACGTGTCCGATGTCTGGCTTTCCGCGGAGCCGGTAACGATCTCTCTTAGCGCTGAAAAGTGCGCGTCCAGCCATTCGCGTTCCTGTCGGGCGCTAGCACGCAATGCCGCTTGTCCGATCTGCGCACCTTTATCGGTAGCCCCAAGTGCAGTCAGTGCCCTGTCTGCCAGGGATGTGGAATTGGTAACAGTGGTGCGGCTGAGGGTCGTTTCGTGCACGCACGCACGCCCTAGACGGGCCAGCGGCGAATCCGGTGCGGCAAACTGGCGGAGCACTTCCTGGTCGAAGGCGAGGTTGTCGCCTGTAACGATTCGGACATCAAGCAGGAAGGCGTTCCAGTGCTTTGCATATTCCTGTAGATAGAGGCGGCGAATCTCCGTTTCAGTCTCTGACAGGCGAGTGAGATTGTGAGCCTGTGTGAGGGCGCCCTCCGAGCGGCCCATTACCCATTGGTCCAACTGCAGCGCCTTTTGTACAAAAGCGTTCAGGCGCGGACTGAATACTTCGTGGTATCCCACATAAGTAAAGATTCCAGGGACTCCCCGTTCCAGCGGCTCACCGCTGGCTCTTGCAAACAGTGTCCCCGCTTGCGGACCGACAGCGCGCAGGAGCGTGAAGTCCGGGGGCGAGTCACTGACCACTGAAGCCTTCGCACGTTCATACAGCCGTTCAATGGATGTGTTTCCATCGAGCAAGGTTCGAGCTTGGCGGATGAGCCCTTCGTCCTTCGCAAACGGCGAGACGAATGGATGTTGCCCATTCAGCAGCATGTCGAACTGTTCAACCACGGCTATGCGTCCCCCGAACGCATCGGCGCCTGCGTGATGTGACCAATCATCATGTACCCAATTGCGCACGTCAGCGGCATCGAAGCGTTCTGCATCGAATAGCATGAGATAGACACGCAGGGTGTCATAGGTACGCTGTCGGTCCTTGTTGAGAAGGGCTGTGGTCAGTACCGATTCAACGCGTCTGACCAAATAGGGGGACAGCATTTTTTCCTGCAGTTTGCGATGGGTTTTCTCAGAGGATTCACCAATACTTCCAGCGACATACATGCCATAGCGCCAAGCCAATCCTGGTGAATCCCGCATCAAGCCAGGATGCTCTGCTAGTCCGTGGCTGGCGGCAAGAACCTCAGGGACGTTGGCGAGGCGGTCCTCTTCGTAGAATCTGCGCACCTGCTCATCCAGCGCAACGACCTTCTGGTCGACGGAAATCAGGTAGTCGCCATTGCGCTCGAAACTACCTGACATGCCTGCAATGAGCCAAAGAAATATCAGGAAGGCCGCGACATGTATCAGTCCCCGCACGAGGCGGTGACGCATCACCCACCGTAGATTGGGACGTACCAGTTGTGCTTCCGCAAGCAGTATTCGCCTGAATACATCATGCAGGAAGTAACTGCGATTGCCATGCGGGACAAGGTTGGAGGGCGGGCATGGTGAGGGTGCCCTGGCGCTCTGTGCAGATGGTGCCGACTGAGCGCTTGCCGTGGTGGCGTCAACCGGCAGAGTGGCCCCCCGTTTTCTCAACGTCTCCCACAGAGCCGTGTATTCCGCTGCATGGGTAGCCCCGCCTTGTGCGGCGCTCGTGAAATAGACGCCCCGCAGCATGTGGGTGCGTGTCGTGTCGTCATACGGAGAAACGAAGAAAATCTGCTCAAGCATCTCGACGAGTGTCTTACCCATGCTGTCCAGCTCACGTGGCAGATCGTAGAGTGCATCACATCTTTCTTGGTCATGTTCCTCATGTAGGCGTAGTTGAATTCCCGCCTCCAGACGCTCGACGAGAAGCTTCATTTCGTCACGGCAGTGTTCTGCGGTATTGCCGGATTGTGAGGTGCCACGACGGGTGGATAGAGGAAGCGTAAATCCGAGTACCTGATGTCGTCCGTCGCTCGATAGGTACTGGAAGTACTCCACGAAACCGCGCAAGAGATCGGATTTGGTGACCAGGACATAAATCGGAAATTGAATGCGCAGCGTCTGGCGCAGATTGATCAACCGCATCCGAATAGATGACGCGTGAATCATGCGCATCTCGTAAGAGGGTTCAAGCAGGTCTTCGATACTCAACGTAATGACAGCGCCATTGATGGGATTGCCTGGACGTGCCTTTCGCAATAATCGCGTGAGGGTGTTCCATTCCGCGTCCGCACTGCTGTCGTCGTGTTTGACGTACCGGCCGCTGCTATCGATAAGCAGAAATTCATCGGTCTGCCACCAGTCGATGTACTTGGTGGCCCCTCCCGGGTGTCCCTTGGGCGTTTCGCCGTTGCCTTGCAGATGCACGGCCGCCGAATATGCTTGTTCGGGTAGAGGCAGGCGCAGCCCGACGTTGAGGAGCGCACTGGTCTTGCCGCTGCCAGGAGCCCCCAAGACGAGATACCACGGGGTTTGGTAGATGTAGCGTTTGCCTTCGAACAGGCGCTTCCAGCCAACATGCCTGCGCGCATCCTTCAGCCGCCGTAGCGTGCGGCGCAGCCCTTCTTCAATGGCGCGTATGCCTGTTTGATCCGACTCGCCCTGGCCCGGCTCTTCGGTACGTCTAAGCCATTTCTCGACCAATGCCGGATTTTGGCGTGCATACCGCCACAAGCGCCAAATCCCGTAAGCTGCGGTTGCCAACAGGACACCACCAATCAGCAATAGGCGCACCCAGGGCGGAGCGAGTGGGCGCATCGCGCCAATTGCGAACAACGGTCCGCCCTGCCAGACGAGAAGGCAGGCTGCCGCAATGGCGACCGGCAGGACTGTCGCGGACATGACGAGACAGACCAGCAGGGCCAGGAGCAGGAGGATGACCAGGATACGGGTCACCACACTCTCCAAAGGACGCAGACCGTCGAAAGACAGCAAAGGGCCGATGAACCAGACGAGACCGGCCAGCAGAACGATGCCCAGTGCAAGCAGCATGTACCTGGAAAACACAAGTGCGCCTAAACGTTTGAGCAGGTCCATGGCTATTCTCAGTAATCCACGAGTAGTTCGACGCGACGGTTCTTTGCCTTGTCTGCCTTGGTCCTATTGCCAGCGAGAGGTTGCGTATCACCTTTGCCGTCCGCGATCAGGCGATTTCGCGCTATGCCTTTACTGATGAGGTATTCCATGACGGCGACGGCCCTTTCTTCCGAAAGCTCCTGATTTGATGAGATGCGCGCGTTCGGACGAACAGGCGTGTTGTCGGTATGACCAACAACGGTGACAGAACCACTTACGCGTTCAATGGCCGCAGCAACCTTGTCGAGAATCGGATACATCTTCTCGTTGAGGTTCGAAGCACCGCCTTCGAACATATCGTCGCCCTTGAAGACTACCTGGCTGCGCAGATCGTCTTCGTCGACCTCTACCCGATTCTCGGCAATCTCTTCTTTGAGGATCTGACGTAGTCGCAGTATCCGCGGAGCGGGAGTGATATTGCCGATGGTGATGATGCGGCTGTTCAGTGCGGTCGCACTGCGCAATAGGTGGTATTCATACCAGGCATAGACGCCGACTGCGCATAGCCCCAGTGTGGCGATGGTGAGCCACAGAGGAACGATGCGCATCATGCCGAAGCGTCTGGCGGGATATGGCTGCCAGTGGGGGGACAGATCGCGTGGGACCTTCTCGCGCGAACTGCTCAATAGATCAAAGAGTTGCTGGCGCAGACTCTCGATCTGTCTTGATCCGTCGGTGATCCTCGCATAACGGCCTCTGAACCCCAGCCCCAGCAGATGGTAGATGATCTCAATGACATTCAGATGCTCGATCGGCGCGTTCAATAGCAGGCCCAACAAACGGAACACCGTGGCGCCGCCATCGTTGTCCTGGTGGAAGTGCACCAGCAGACTGTCGTTGATCCAGGCGGTGCCTCCCCACGGAGTGGCTGCCGCCGCTTCATCCAGAGCGGTACACAAAGCGTAGCGAGCCCCCAGGACATGGTCGCGTCGCAAGTTGGCCCGTTCGCACGTCTGCTGAAAGCGGCGTACTTCGTCGCGCAGCGCTGATTTCGTCTCTTCCATGCCAATGCCTGTAGGCAACGCGGCAGGCATGTCGGCCAGAGCGCGCAAGAGTGGTCCCGCCGCCGCCAACAGAGGATTGCGTTTGGATAGTAGCGATTCGACTTCGGCGGAGGCTGCGTCTTCCGGGGGATTGCGCATGTGATGTTCCGATGCGCGTTTGCCCGTAGATTCGGTAGAACCATCCGTGGTGTTGAGTACGGCTTCCATGTCATCTATTCCAGAATACCCCAGAGCTCCAGTTGCATATCCGGGAAGGCCCCCGCGACATGAAGTGCCAGCCCGCCGTACTGTTCGACCTGCCCCCAAAGCGGGTGCTCGCGTGAGAGTTCGAAATACACATAGCCCGCGTTGAACGGAATCTGTCTTGGCGGTACAGGAAGCGCCAGCAATGGAATGCCCGGCAGATGCAAGCGCAATAGGTCGGCGATCATCCCCGACGGGGCAAGCTTGGCCTGGGTCGGGAAAGTGCGTGACAGCGCGTCGGACGGCATCTGGGCCCCGACGGCCAGGACAAAGTTCGCGTAGCGTGAAATATGAGCGGGGTCCACGCTGGCGAGGCGAATGCCATGCTGCTGCTCGTGTAGTTCAATGCGTCGGGCTCCGCGTTCCAACACCACATTGAGCAGGAGTCGGAGGTCGTCCACGATGGGTCTGATACAGATATACGGCGCCTCGTGCCGGTAAGGCTCATAGTCCTTCGGTCGTCTAGTCTCAGGACGCACGAAGGTTGCCAACTCGCCGGCGAAACAGGTGAATATTCGATAGAGTTGCTCGGGTGAGGCTCTACCGATACGAGTCAAATGCTGGAGGTCGGGTTCATATCGATTGAGTACCTGCAGAACCAGGTATTCGGATATCTCTGCCGCATCGCCGCTACGCACGTTGGTCGTTAGGCGTTTGGCAAGGCTTTCTGCCCGCAATCTCGTGAGACCGTGAATCTCCGATAGCCACGTACGCAGATGGGCGCTGGCACCGTAGACGTTCACCGGAGGTATGTGGTCCGCATCGACGAGCGCACTGCCATCGGCGCGCAGTTCGACGACACGCGCCATGGGTAGTCCGATCCAGGATTGAGTGAGTTCTTTCTCCGGAATCAATCGGAGTCGAAGGCTGGACAGCTGGACCAGCTTGGGCCCTTGAGAGATCGAATTGGCATCCAGTAGATCTTCTTCGTAAACCTGATAGCGGGCCTGTGATGCTTCGTCATCCGAAAAGCTGGTCTCTTCGGTGTTGGGAGAGCGGATAGGCGTTGCCAGATAAACAAGTTGATCAATGTGTTCATGACGCAGGGTCAATGCAGGCGGCAGAGGTGCATGTGCGGGAGCATCGAATGGTGTTCCATCCTGGAAGATGCCGGAGGCTCCCGACACGATCAGTTTGCCCAGATGTAGCGCGTCGGAGTCGATCGCGTAACGGTCGAATCCCCAGAAGAACGGCTGCATTGATCCGCCGCGCTTGTGGACGTAGTGTTCGAGATAGCGTTCTTGCTGTTGAAACAGCTGGGGGCGTAGAAACAGCCCTTCACTCCAGACGACCTTGTTGTACCAGCTCATCGTTCAATCGACCTTCGTTATAAGGATGTTCTGTTGGTCGAGCAGAATCTCCAGCTTGACCTTTCGGAGAGGAATGGCCATTCGGTACCACGCGGCTTCGGGCGCAGGAGGAAGCCTGTACACGGCCCTCCATTTGGCTTTCCCGAGATCCCTGTAACCGATGAGAATCCCCAGCGCCATCGTCTCCGGGTTCATCTTGCGTTCGAGGTCGCGGAATTCGCCAGGGCGCAAAATGAATGCGTCGCGGGCCAGTATGTCCTGGGCGAGAATCGTGTGGTCCTTGGTGTCGAGGGAGAAGTAATCGGCGCCCTCGAAGCCCGCTTCGTTCCTGAGTTCGTAGATGCGCACCATGACCGGGCCGGCACGGCCCTTTTCGTCGGGGTTATTGGCTGTGCTTGCCCTGACATGCATGGCAAGGCGCGTAGCCTCTTTTGCAGCCGGAGCGGACGAAGGAGTAAGGGCGCAGGCGACCAGGGTCGTTAGCCCGATCGTCGCCAAACAACTGCGGCAGAGCTGTGGAGTGATACGGATCATCGATCAGCCCGCCAAGCCAACGCCGCACCCAATGAGCGTGCAACCGCATTGGGTTTGGTGTCCGTGCAGTGCGACAGGCAATCCATCGACCAATATAGAGTCTTGACCTTCAATGATCTGGTTGACGCCGTGGGGGCGTCCGTCGGCATAAACCATCGGACACGCAACCAGATCTCCCTTGCGCGCGATGGCGTTGCCGCTGATCGCGCAGTTGCCCGAGCCGCTGATCACGCGCCCACCATGGCTGGTGGTGTCGCCAACGACAACAATCGGAAGAGCCATGCTGGAACCCCCGCAAGGAAGCCATTTCGTCGGATTGCTCAAACGGGTTGTGCCGCGTTAATGGCAGCGCAACCCGCTCAAGCTCTGAGGAGCAATCAGGCTTCCTTGTTGCCCTTGATGTCGAAACCGGCGGTCACTGCACCACCGCTGCCGCCTTGCGCGTTCTGAACGACATATTCCTGCTTGATCTTTGAGAACGACAGGCGCACTTGCTCGCGCATCCGCTCGTCCTGGGCGCTGCCGGAAGGCTGAACCAGCGTGACGATGACATCGGTCAGTGTGAATTTAAGATATTCGAGCGGATTGCCGCCGGCCTTGCGGGCCATGAGAACCGCTTCGGAGATGTGCTTACCCGTCAGACAGTACTTCATCAGGTTGGGGCTGGCGCGATCCACATAGTGCTCAAAAGCAAGATCATCCACCGTGGCCTTGCCTGCGCCGCCACCTGATCCAGCATGCATATTGGATTCCTGCCGCACGCACCAGCCCCAGTTGATGATTTCAATCTCGTTCTTGTGGGCGGAATCCTGGGATTCACCATCGATTCCATTGATCTTCAGAAAAATATCCTGAGCCATCTTGTTGCTCCTATGTTTCCGTGTTGTAGATAAAGCGCACGATTTACCGATCAACGCCCGCTTCTGAATTGAAGCAGGCGTGTACTACGGTGGTGCTGCGCATCCAATTCGCATAGTCAGCATGGCTTCGTCTTCCAGTCTCGATGCTTCCCCCAAGTACAATTCATGGGAACCCTCGGGTCGAACATGGCCATGTGCGATGACTTCTCGGTTGCTCGCCTCCACGGAGTAGCCGATCGTCCTGGATGTACATCCGCAGCGCGAAGTGGGGTGGTTTTCGATGAACCTTGATTCCGCAATATGACGACTGCCTTGGCGGGCCACGGATGTGATACGAACGCCGATGCACTGGGCGATCGTGTTCTCGATGGTGATTGCGGGCGGGGCCGCGTGACAATTCGAACTGATGATCAGCGCCGCGACGCATCCGGATTTAAGTGGGTGCATGGGTCCCACCATTTGTGGTTTGTCCCGGCACATAGGCGACGAGCAACATCAGATGCGCCCTTCTTGTGGTCTGGACATAGTTCCGCAGCGCGGTGAAGAACGATGGTTCTATCTCTATACAGCCGTGACTGAAGCCTTTCGTGGAGTCATGCAGATAGAATCCTCCACGCGATTTCTCGCCCGTTCGACCCATAGGCTCGAGCCGTACGCGGTTGTTTCCCCAGTTCGCCCAATAGGGCTCGCAAACCCCCGCAACCGGGCCCCGTGGGATCGATTCAATGCCCCAGGCGGGCGCCAGCGAACACTGCTGTTGGCTCTTCGCCTGTGCAATACCTAGGTCCGCAAGGTAAATGCGGTAGTGGCCGGAAGGGATAGGCCCCAGATCGGGAATGTTCTGCCTATCCGGATGTTGGAAACCTGTCATCCCGCTTGTCGCCTTATATCGCGTACCGTTCCAAGACAGGGATTGCCCGTCGTATGTCATGTCATGCATGGCAACTCTCCGTTTCATCGGGTCTGCGTTTCAGAGGCGCGGCCCGCCGCATGGCGGGCCATGATTCGATCAATCAGGCAGCCTCTTTGACCGAAGGAAGGCGAGCGACCAGCCGCAACGACACGGTCAACCCTTCGAGCTGGAAGTGCGGACGCAGGAAGAACTTTGCGTGGTAATAGCCTGGGTTGCCCTCCACGTCCTCGACAACCACTTCAGCCGCAGCAAGCGGTCTCCGTGCCTTGGTCTCTTGCGATGAGTTGGCGGGATCGGCATCCACGTAGTTCATGATCCATTCATTGAGCCACCGTTGCATGTCTTCACGTTCTCTGAAGGCCCCGATCTTGTCGCGCACGATGCACTTCAAGTAATGGGCAAACCGCGAACATGCGAACAGATACGGCAGACGAGCAGACAGATTCGCATTGGCGGTGGCATCAGGGTCGTAGTACTCCTGCGGCTTCTGCAGAGACTGTGCGCCAATGAATGCGGCATAGTCTGTGTTCTTGCGATGAATCAGCGGAATGAAGCCGTTCTTGGATAATTCGGCCTCGCGCCGGTCGGAGATAGCGATCTCCGTCGGGCATTTCATGTCGATGCCGCCGTCGTCTGTCGGGAACGTATGACAGGGCAGGCTTTCCACCACTCCACCACTCTCCACGCCACGAATCAGCGTGCACCAGCCATAGAGCTTGAAAGAACGGTTGACGTTGACCGCCATCGCATACGATGCATTGGCCCAGACGTACTTGCGATGGTCCGATCCATCGGTGTCTTCCTCGAAGTCGAACTCGTCCACCGGATTGGTGTTGATGCCATAGGGCAGGCGCGCGAGGAAGCGGGGCATTGCCAGACCGACATAACGCGCGTCCTCGGAATTGCGAAGGCTGTTCCAGGGGGCGTATTCGAGATTCTGAAATATCTTGGTCAGATCGCGAGGATTGGCAAGCTCCTGCCAGGAATCCATCTGCAGTACCGAAGGCGAAGCCCCTGCGATGAACGGAGCATGTGACGCAGCGGATATCTTGGCCAGCGCACCGAGGAGTTCGACATCGGGCGGGGTGTGGTCGAAATAATAGTCGGCCACAAGGCATCCATAAGGCTCTCCTCCCAGCTGACCATACTCTTCTTCGTAGATGCGCTTGAAGAGGGGGCTCTGGTCCCATCCTATGCCGCGATAACGGCGCAACGTGCGACGTAGGTCGGTCTTGGAGATATCCATGACGCGGATGCGTAACTTCTCGTCAGTCTCTGTGTTCGAAACCAGGTGATGCAGACCGCGCCATGCGGACTCCAGTTTCTGGAAGTCCTGATGGTGAAGAATCAGGTTGATTTGTTCAGAGAGCTTGCGGTCGATCTCGGCGATGATCGCCTCGATGCTTTTGTATGCGTCGTCTGAGATGGTAAAGCTCGAGGCCAATGCCTGTTCGGCGAGTGTGCGCACCGCCAGGTTGACTGCTTCGCGTGCCTGATCGGTTTTGGGATTGAACTCGCGGTTGATGAGTTGTGCAAAGTCAGACTGTTCCTGTGATGCGTGCGAGACTATCGTCGCCCCTGCTTGGCCTTCTTCACTGGTGATCATGGAATCCTCTTGCAATCGATATTAGGGGTCAGTTTTTCGAGTCGCCTATTCGACCTTATCGAGACCGTCATTGGGACTGTCATCGGGCTGGCCCTGTGGCTTGGGCTCGCGAGTCAATGCGGCGAGCAGTGCCGGGTCCTGAAGCAGTTGATTGACCAAGGCTTCGGCGCCGGATTTTCCATCCATGTAAGTCTGAAGATTGGCCAACTGCGTACGAGCCTCGAGCAACCGTTGTAGGGCGTCGACCTTGTCGGCAACGGCGGCGGGAGAGAAATCTTCGATGCTCTCGAATGTCATGTCGACCATGAGTCGTCCATCGCCAGACAACGTATTCGGAACAGCGAACGCCACTCTGGGCTTCATAGCCTTCATGCGTTCGTCGAAGTTGTCGATATCGATATCCAGAAGCTTGCGGTCGGCAACCGGCGGCAACGGATCGGTAGGCTTTCCGGATAGGTCTGCCAACACGCCCATGACAAACGGCAGTTCGATGCGCTTCTCTGACCCATATATCTCGACGTCGTATTCGATCTGAACACGCGGCGCACGATTTCGCGCTATGAATTTCTGTGAACTATTCGTTGCTGACATATGATCTCCTGAGTAAGTACTGGACCATGCGCTATGGGTATCGTCATCCTCACGCCGCCGCCTCGTCATCTGTGGCACCGAGCGGTGCCCGACGATAGGTTGCGTGAAACTTGATCGGCTCGTCGGAAGCGGCTTGGTGCCCCATGTGGATGGCCTCAATCGCTCGCTTTTCGGCCAGGGCGGAAAGCCACAGCCGGGCGATAGCCGGCTGCACGTTCTGTTCGATCAGATGAATGAGCGGGCGGGCCCCCATCTGCGGTGACGCCGAGGTTCCCATGATGTGATCGACAATCGCGTCGTCGTAGCCAAGCTTGATGCCGTGCTGTTCGTGCATGCGCGTGACGATCCTACCGAGATGAAGGCGCGTGATGCGTTCAAGGGCCTCGGACGGCAAGGAAAGATAGGGGACCACGGTCAGGCGGCCAATAAAGGCCGCTGGAAACACTCGAGATAGCTCCGGTATCAGCGCTTCGCGCAGAGCCTCGGCGGTTGGCTGCAACTCGGGGTCGGCGCACAATGCGCTCAGCAAGTCTGATCCGATATTGCTCGTCAGAATGAGGACGGTGTTCTTGAAATCAATGTGGCGCCCCTCTCCATCTTCCATGTAGCCCTTGTCGAAGACCTGATAGAAGATCTCATGCACATCGGTGTGAGCCTTCTCCACTTCGTCGAGGAGTACGACACTATACGGACGGCGCCTGACTGCCTCGGTCAGCACGCCTCCTTCGCCGTAGCCGACATATCCCGGCGGAGCCCCTTTCAGCGTGGAAACCGTATGCGCTTCCTGGAATTCCGAGAGGTTGATGGTGATGAGGTTCTGTTCTCCGCCATAGAGTGTCTCGGCAAGCGCCAGTGCTGTCTCTGTCTTGCCTACCCCGGAAGGCCCCGCCAGCAGGAAAACGCCGACTGGCTTTCCTGGGTCTGACAAGCCCGCCCGTGAGGTCTGGATGCGCTGCGCAATCGTGGTGAGGCCATGGTGTTGCCCCATTACTCGCTGTCCGAGCGTGTCGACAAGATTGACGACGGCATCGATCTCATCGGTGACCATGCGACCGACCGGGATACCTGTCCAATCCGATACGATCTCCGACACAGCGCTTGCGTCGACTTCAGTGAGAACCATCGGCCGGTCGCCGCGCAGGTCGGTCAGGGCGGACTCCGCATCAGCCATCGCGTGGACGGCTTCCAGGCGGATAGCGTCATCGTGCGTGGCGAGGAGTTGCTGACGAAGTGCGAGGATGCGTGAGACGAGGCCTTTCTCCTGATGCCAGACGACCTCTGCCTCAGTCCGCGAAGCTTGCAGATCGGCCAGCGCAGCGGCGACCCCGGCCCTGCGTTCGTTGATATTCGAATTAAGCGCCGACTCCTTGGTCAGCATGTCGAATTCCATCTGCAACGCGGATTCTTGCTGGCGCAACAGGGCGACTTTCGGCGGCTGCGTATGCTGCGACATCGCGACTCTGGCGCAAGCCGTATCCAAAAGGCTGATTGCTTTATCGGGCAGATGGCGCGATGGGATGTATCGGTGCGACAGCTTTACCGCTGCGCTCACCGCCTCATCCCGGACCAGTACTCCATGATGGGTCTCGAACGCCGGGACGAGGCCGCGCACCATGGCGACGGCGACGGCTTCCGCAGGCTCCATGATCTGCATAACCTGGAATCGGCGCGTCAAGGCGGGGTCTTTTTCAATATGCCGTTTGTATTCTGACCACGTCGTTGCGCCGATCGTACGCAAGGTTCCCCGGGCGAGCGCCGGCTTCAGCAGGTTGGCCGCATCCCCGGTGCCGGTGCTGCCGCCTGCGCCCATCAGGCAGTGAATCTCATCAACGAAAAGGATGACGGGTGCCGCTGCGCACGTCACCTCCTCAAGAAGTGCCTTGAGGCGCGACTCGAATTCACCCTTGACTCCGGCTCCTGCCAGGAGCGAGCCGACATCGAGGCTCAGCAGGCGCACGGGAAGAAGTGCGGGTGGTACGTCGCCTGCCGCGATGGCCTGCGCAAACCCTTCTACGACTGCCGTCTTGCCAACACCGGCATCCCCTGTCAGTAGTGGGTTGTTCTGGCGGCGACGAAGCAGGATGTCGGTCATCGAACGGATTTCCTGCTCTCTGCCGATGACGCGATCAAGCTTGCCAGCATGGGCATCTGCCGTCAGATCGCGACAGTACTTCGCAAGTGCGGATCGCGAATCTGACTCGTGAGGGGCTTCACGATCGAACGGCGAGGCATCCGCGGAGGGGAGGGCGTCTTTGTCCTCGGCCGAGCCGTCAAGAAGTGACGCCATCTTTGCAGGAGAAAGATCCGCCAGTGAGATGCGGTCGAACTGCGGAGAGATGCTGAGCAAATGGCGCCGTAGTTCTCGTGCTGACAACATCGCCCCCACCAGATGCGCGCCGCGGATTCTGCTGGCTCCGAAGATCAGACTCGTGTGCAGCCAGGCTCGCTCGATGGCGGTCTCGAGATGAATCGAGAAGTCACTGACGGAAGTGGCGCCGGCGGGGAGCACGGATAGGCTGCGCGACACATCGCTCTGAACAATCCCGACGTCAATGCCGGACTTGGCGAGTATGTGGGACAGATCGCTCTCTGGAAGCTGAAGGAGTTGGTGTATCCAGTGCGCCAATTCGACGTATGGATTGCCCCGAATGCGGCAGAACGCGGTCGCGCTCTCCAATGCCTTGAAGAGCAATGGGCCCAGGCGGCCAAAGAGGGATTGACGCGATATTTCCATGCTGTCAGGAGAGTCTTTTGTACACCCAGAAGCCGTCGAGTGAACTCAAATTGGATAGTCGGGTGACATCATGCTAGGTGGTGCAGGCAATCCATGGTTGCTGAATATCAACTGTCAGGATCGACATGCCATCATCGGTACCCGTTGGTTTGTAATATGGTCATATCAGCGTTGCATTCGTCATGAGTGACCGGTAGGGGCTGAAAGAGTTTATTTGTGGGAATAGTCCTTTAAGCGGGGCGTGATTTGTCGTGTGGGTGCGAGCGACATGGCACGTCCATGAGTTTTCGACGAAGAGAATGACCACGTCGTCCTTGTGGGATCTCAAGAATATCTAGACACGAATATCAGCTGATCGTCGTGTTACGAGGCGACGGCAGCGATCATTGCTATGCATAGGGGGTGAGTCATGCGGGGTCTTGAGCATCTACATTCATCGTTTGGAGCAGATCATCCAGGTGAATCGGATAATCCCTTTGGCATTGTCGGCAATAACGAGGCAACGCAGTTCAATCCCGACGATGGTGAGAGGCAGTCCGGGCTTCATGCGCTGACCGTAGAGGCGATGGAGGTATTGCTCGATCCGCTTCAAGGCAAGAGTGCGCTCGGGTGGCAACCCCAGGCGGATGCACCGTGGCCGGAGACCAGGCGCGCCAAAGACCATGTTGGCGATAATGTCCTGGACAGGTTGCGTGCAGATGCGCTGGGGGACATCCTCGATCTGGTCAACTGCGCCCAGCTTCTCAGAGCTCAGTCGGGTGACCAGGATGAAGCCTTGGGAGAGGCGCACGTGCCGCGTTGTGAGGACATTCTCCTGCTCTTCGCGGGGGAACTGGCACCACGGGGCGCGCGGGGACAGCCCATGTGTCTGACTCTGCGCGAACATCACCTCGTGTCCATGGACAGTGCGTATGCGCCAGTCACCCCTCGCGATCCGGAGGGGGGGCTCAAATGAATGCGCAGCAGACCTCGCATCCCGTTGCTGTGCGGACACTTTCGATGCTCCTGCAAGAGGCCGGGTCGGTCGATGGGGCGCTAGCGAAGGCGATCGGTGATATGAAGAGACAGCCCACTGACGTCGAGATCAGGTGGTCGCTGTTTGAGTGGCTGGCGGTAACGGAACAATGGGAGCGTGCACTCGGGCAACTGGACATCCTGTGTGCCATGAAGCCCTCGCTCGAACCCGCGATCCACATGTGGCGTTCGCTTCTCGATGCGGAGTGTGCCAGGCAGCGTGTCTTCAACGGACAAGCGCGTCCATCCTTTCCTTGTCGGGAGGCGCTCTCGTGGCAGGGCCGCCTGGTCGATGCGATCGGGCACAATGCGGCAGGCCACGTGGCCGCCGCAGATCATGTCAGAACGCAAGCCATGGGCATGGCCACGTCGAAGCCAGGATGCTGCGAACGAGGCGCCTTCACCTGGATGTCCGACACTGATTCGCGCCTTGGTCCCACGCTGGAGGTATTTCAGGAGGGGCGCTATCTGTGGGTGCCTTTCTCGGCGATCGACCGCATTCGCATCGCGCCAGTCAAGCGTCTGATGGATCGGGTCTGGCTCGAAACGAATATCAGCCTATCCGTAGGTACGACACTCACCGGACACGTACCTGCCCGCTATCCTGGTTCATCGTCCCATTCCGACGCCGTGGTGCTTGGCAACCAGACGCACTGGAACGATACGGGGGAATCCTGTGTTGCCGGGGCCGGGCAAAGGACCTGGATGACGGACTTGGGTGACCTCTCCATCTTCGACATCCGCGAGATCGTGTTTCGACATGCGGACTAAGGCTCCGAAGCGCCGCCCGCATGCTCATCTATTGCCGACGCTCTTCGATCGTTTGCGAGACGAAGCGCCCCATCGTCAACATGAGCCGGCGGAGGCTTACACGGCCACACGTATGCAGATGCGTGAGATCGTCCAGCGGGATCTGACCTATCTGTTCAACACGACCAACCGTGAGCATGAAATGGAACGGACATACTATCCGAACGTGGCCAGCTCCACCCTGAACTACGGTATGCCATCGCTGGCAGGTGGATATCTGTCGGAGCAGAAGTGGGCAGATATGGCTGCGGTCATCCGCCGCGCCATTGTGGATTTCGAGCCACGTCTGATCGCTGACGCACTGACGATATCACCGGTTCCCGAGCGTGAATCGAGGCACCATTACAACGTCCTGCTCTTTGAAATCCGGGGGATGATTCATATGGATCCATATCCGATGGCATTCACCGCCCATAGTGCCTTCGATCTCGAAACGAATCGTATGACGATGCGATTCCTCGACGGAGCCTGAAAAATACCGTGGATCCTCGCTTACTCGACTACTACAACGAAGAGCTCATCTACATGCGCGAGATGGCGCGCGAGTTCTCCAGGTTACATCCCAAGATCGCACGGCGCCTCGGTATGGGTGGGATCGAGGTGGCGGATCCCTACGTTGAGCGCTTGATCGAGGCGTTCTGTTTTCTGTCGGCGCGCACCCGCATCAAACTGGACGCGCAATTCCCTGTCTTCACCCAGCGGCTTCTCGAAGTCATCTATCCAAACTACGTCGCGCCGACCCCCGCAATGTCGGTCGCGCAATTGCATCTGAGCAAAAAAGAAGGCGATTTCAGCAAAGGGCAGAGCGTTCCGCGCGGCACCGCGCTGCGTACGCCGATTGCCTACGGAGAAAAGACCCCCTGCGAATTTCGTACCACTCAGGCTATCCGGCTGTGGCCGCTGCGGATCGACGATGCGCGTCTAACGTCCGTGCCCGCCGATATCCCCGATCTGGCGCGCTATGTGGCTCCTCATGTCGAACTGCGTGGAGCGCTAAGGATACGTCTGACCACCGACCCAGGGCTCACCTTCGCAAGACTGTCCGGTCTGGACGAGTTGCCCGTGTACCTGCCCGGCAACGAGCATGTGGCCTCGCACCTGTTCGAACTCATCCATGGTTCGGCCGTTGCTACCTTGGTTGGAGGCCTCGGTGGTGCAGCAAACAAGCATGTCGTGCTCGCGGAGAACAGCGTGGTGCCCGTCGGGTTTGCGCCGCACGAGGGCGCGCTCCCGTTGCCGTGGAATGCTTTCCAGGGCCACAACCTGCTGCATGAATACTTCGTCTGTCCCAGACGCTTCTATTTCTTTTCGATCAAGGGGCTGGCGCCAGCGCTCTCGCGGATCGACAGCCGCGAAGTGGAGATCGTCGTTCTACTGGCGGGGACGCCCGAAAGACTGGCAGCGCATGTCGACGCGGGGCAGTTCGCATTGTTCTGCACACCCGTCGTCAATCTGTTTCCGAAACGGACAGATCGTATCGAATTGCATCCGGGACGGCATGAATTCCACGTCGTGCCTGATCGCTCGCAGCCCCTCGATTACGAGATTCACTCAATCGAGGCGGTGACTGGGCAGCAGAATGAGACGAGCGAGTCATTCGATTTCAGGCCGCTCTTCTCGACACTCAATCATGATGAAGGCAATTATGGTCGTTACTTTTCGGCGCGTCGCCAGGCACGCCTGATCTCCGACCAGGCGCGCAAGTACGGCACACGAACCAGCTATGTCGGAAGCGAAGTCTTCCTGTCGCTGGTTGATCAGCACGACGCCCCCTATTCGGGCGCGTTGCGCTACCTCTCAGTGCAAGCGCTCGTCACTAACCGGGATTTGCCCAGCCTCATCCAGCCAAGCGGCGCTTCCGATTTGGCTGCGCCCGATTCGTTGCCGATCGCGGGAGCCAGTTTCCTGTTCGCTCCCTCCGTGCCCCGTCCGCCCTTCGCTGAACGAGAGATCGCATGGCGACTGGTTCGCCAGTTGGGATTCAACTATCTGCCACTTGATGAACTCGATGGGCGGCAGGGCGGTCAAGGGTTGCGAGACATGCTTCGCCTCTTTATTTCCACTGACGATGCAGTGTCTCTACGACAGATGCAGAGTGTCATTGGATGCGACACGACGCCGGTTACCCGTCGCCTGCCCGGTCACGGGCCGCTCATCTACGGCCGGGGCATCCATTGCAGATTGACCGTTGATGAAACGGGGTTCTCGGGCGTCAGTCCCTTCCTCTTTGGAATGGTCCTCGAGCAATACCTGGCGCGCCACGTATCCACCAACACATTCTGCGAAACCGAACTCGTCTCCACGCAGCGGGGCCCCATCCACGCGTGGCCTGCGCGCTTTGGCGGGAGAGGTGTCGTGTGACGGGCAAGCCTACGATGCGCGATTCGCACGAAGCCGGTGTGCCGGCCGATGATGAACGCACTGTACTGAGTGCGCTCGAAGATATCCCGCCTTGGAAGATGAGCCTCCTGGGGCTCATGCGAACGATTTCCGCCAGGCAAAAGAATAGGCCGGTGATCGGCTGTGCGCGTCGTCCGCAGGATGAAGCTTTCCGGCTCAAGCAGAGTGCCTCGCTGGCTTTTTCTCCGCGTGAGATCGACTCGGTCCAAGTGCATGACGAAGGCCTATCGATCTCCGTTCTCGGACTTGGCATGCTCGGGCCAAACGGGCCACTGCCCTTGCACTTTACCGAGATCGTACGTAACCGTTCCGAATTCCAAAAGGACACGACCACCGCAGACTTCCTGGGCATCTTCCACCATCGCTGGATGACGCTCTTCTATCGGGCGTGGGCCAACGCCGAAGCGACTGCCGGGCTGGACCGGGCTGATGACGAAGATTTTTCTCGCTACGTAGGCTGGCTCATTGGTCAGGAGTCCGAACATCTCGCTACGCGTCATTTGCCCGCGCACGCTCATCTTGCAGCGGCTCCGCACCTCGTGCGCGAGGCGCGCAACCCCGATGGTATCGCGGCGACACTTCAGCGGTTTTTCGGTGTCCCCGTCAGGTTGCAAGAGCACATGCTGTACTGGATGTCCATCGAACCCGCAGGGCACTGTCGCCTAGGCCATTCCGGTCCGCAGTGCATGCTCGGGCAGGGCGCGCTGCTCGGTGAAATGGTCCCGGATCGACAGTACAAGTTCCGTCTGGTCTTCGGCCCACTCGATCTCGATCACTATCTTGCCTTGACCCCGCAAGGACGCGACCTCCCTGTTTTGGTGGATTGGGTTCGGACCTTTGTTGGTTACGAATTTCAATGGGACATCGAGCTGTATCTCAGACCACAGGAAGCTCCTCCTGCCCATCTGGGAGGCATCCACCGGCTGGGGTGGGCCACTTGGCTTGGCACACCCGATCCCGGCCGGATGGCTCGAGGCATGGTGTATGAGCCCGAATACTACGCAAGAGGCCGATCCTAGATGACAAGGAAAAAAAAGCTCGCTAAGCCATTCGACGAACCGTCGCTGCGGTTTGCCAGTCTGCTCGCTCCAGTGACTACGCGTGAGCCATGCGGCTGCGATCTCGAATACGACCCGGAATTCGTTGTACTGCAGGCACGTGCAACCCCGAGGGAAGAAGCCCAATACGGGGATTTCGTCGCACAGAGAGAATCCATCGATTGGTCTGAGGTTGACCGCGATTGTCAGCGGCTCCTCCAGCGCAGCAAGGATCTGAGAGTGCTCGTGCTCTTGCTGCGCAGCCGGACACGGCTCGAAGGCGCTGCGGGCGTCTGCGATGTGCTGGCATTGATGCGCGAGCTCGTCAAACGCTATCCCAACGACGTTCATCCGCGCCTGGAAGGAGACGGTGAGCCGGACGCCGCTTTGCGTGTCAATGCTCTCGCGGCCTTGCTTGACCCCGAGGGGTTCATGTCCGATCTGCGTGAAGTTCCGTTATCCGGCTCCTTGGCGACTCGTCTGCGTGTGCGCGATGTCGAGCGGGCAATGGCCGCCAGCCGGGCGCCAGACGCCCTTTCTGCCGACTCCGTGCAGCGCCAGCTGGACGAACTGCGTGCCACGGGCTCCCCAATGCTGGCAGCGCTGGATGGTGCTTTGCAGGCTGTCGAAGACATCGACGCATGGGCGAGATCGACCTTGCAAGATGCAAGTCCCGACCTGACGCCCATCACGATCTTGCTGAGAACCTGCACGCGCACCCGCAGCGCCGCCAGCGCGATCGAAGCCGTACCACCCAGGCCCCCCGAGGGACCCTCGCCGATCGATGACATTCCGGAACTGCCTGGAGTGTGCCCGTCGCGTGCCACGCCTGAGTCTGGCATTTGTGGCAGAGCGGATGCGCTCGCCCAAATCCATGACGCTCGTATGTGGTTTGAACAGAATGAGCCCAGCAGCCCGGTTGCGCTCTTGCTCAAAGAAGCTGAGCGCTTGGTCGGAAAGCGGTTCGACCAAGTATTTCAAAGTATCCCCGCTGAGCTTGTCGCACGATGGGGCGAGGGGCAGTAGCCGAAGTGCGAGATGGAGTCGATCCAGCGCAAATGTTGGTTTGATATTTCGCCAAGAAGATCGTCGCCCCATTTGATCTGACATGAATCCGTAAACGCATATCGCTTCGGAAACCGTATGCCATCAAGGTTGTGAACTTTCTGAGGCATGTGGGTGGGGGATCTTTCTGTCCCTCTGTCGCCATTTGCTGATATTCAAACCGACTTGCATATCGTAATTTTTGACCTCTGGCGAACGGCATCTGCTCGTCTCGCCAAGCCCACCATCATTGCTGGCAAGGGGTCAAAAAGATGGGTTCATCATCCAGAACGGTAACCGTCAAGTGTGGCGCCTTGCCCCAACTCCTGGGCAAACCTGCGCTGGTGTTCTGGAGATTGTCAGGGCAGGAAGACCTTTGCACGCTCTCTGAGTACGTGCTGGAACTGAAAACACCTGATGATCGCAATGCGCTGTTCGGTCCGGCGGCGAACCTGGATACCGATGCCATGCGCGGTCAGGAACTGACCGTTGAAATCGAACTGGATGGCAGCGGCGCTGACGCGACAGGGTGCGGGGTTCGACAGATTACAGGGCTGGTGACGGGTGTCGCTGGTCCGCTGCAAATCGGAAGGCACTTGGTGTACCGCTTTACGGTGCGGCCGTGGCTGTGGCTCGCCACCTTGCGAACCGACTTCAAGATCTACCAACACAAGACGGTGGTGCAGATTCTTGATGAACTGCTCGGTGCCTATGGTTATCCAGTGGACAAACGGTTGTCCGCCACCTATCCAGCGCGCGAATATCAGACCCAGTATGGCGAGTCCGACTATGAGTTCTTCCAGCGCTTGACGCAGGAATGGGGCGTCGCCTGGCACATCGAACACCAGGACGACAAGCACCGCCTGGTGCTCACCGACAACAACGGGGCCTTCAAGCCTTTTCCGAGCGCCGCCTACCAGACAATCCGGTGGCAAGCGCAGAGCGATCGCATCGACGAAGAGCATCTACATACCTTCGAGGTTCACGACCGCATCGTCAGCGGCGAGTGGTTATCCAATGACTATGACTTCGACAAGCCGCGCGCCGATCTGACCGTACGCAATGCCCAGCCGCTCAATACCGCACACGCAGAACGGCAGATCTACGAATGGCCGGGGGACCATGCCCAACCAGCCACCGGTAATGATCCCTGGGCCGAGGGCGGTGAAACCGCTCGAGTGCGGATGGAAGCCATCCGCCAGCACGGCACACGAGCAATCGCGCGCGGCAATGTCCGTGCGATGGTGCCCGGGCGCAGTTTTGTGCTCACCGATTTTCTGCAGACCCGCGCCAACTGCGAATACATCGTCCTGGGCGCCAAGCTCGTATTGGAAGACATCGCGGAAGCCGCCGGTGAACAACAACGCTGGCACTGCGAAGTCTCTGCTCTGGCGCAGCCGAGTACCGAGATATTTCGACCCGAGCGCAGACAGCCCAAGCCCCGCAGCCATGGTCCTCAGACCGCTACCGTGGTGGGGCCGAGCAACGAAGAAACATGGGTCGATCTTTATGGCCGCATCCGCATTCAATTCCATTGGGACCGGTTGGGCAAACATGACGCGGACAGTTCATGCTGGGTGCGAGTGTCCTCCGCGTGGCAAGGCGAACGTTATGGTCAGATATCGATTCCACGTATCGGCCAGGAAGTCATTGTCGAGCATCTCAATGGTGACCCAGATTGTCCGATCATCACCGGGCGGGTGGCCAATCGGCTCAACATGCCGCAATGGTCGTTGCCCGATCAGCATGCGCTCGCGGGCTTTGTCAGCAAGGAACTTCACGGGGAGCGCAGCAACACCTTCGTGCAGGACGACACTCAGGGGCAGATCCAGACCCAGTTGCAGAGCGATCATCGCACCTCGTGGTTGAGCCTGGGCTTTATCACCCGCGTCGTTCGTGGAGCGGGGCGCAAGGACAAACGGGGCGAAGGCTTCGAGTTGCGGAGCGACGGGCAGGGCGTGGTCAGAGCGAGCGGGCTATTGCTCTCCACTGAAATCCGCCCTATGGCGCGGGCTCACCACAAGGATCTCGGTGAAACAGTCGAGCGCCTGAAAAAGGCACAGGAACAGCACGACACCTTTGGCGAATTGGCTCAGGAGCTCGAGCTGCAAGAGTCTGACGATCAGGCTCAGGTCGCCCGGGTCATCCTTGGACAGAATCAGGAAATCAAAGGCGAAGGCCCCGCGGATCCAGAGGCCGGGGTGTTCCCTGAACTATCCACCCCGCATCTGGTGCTGGCCAGCCCCCGGGGGATCGAGGCCACCAGCGGCCAGTCTATCCATGTGGCTGCGGACGACCACGTCGCCCTGACCAGCAACGGCCATACGGCATTGGCCGTCGGCAAGCGGTTACTGATCAGCGTGAGCCGCGGTGTGCGCACACTGGTGCAAAGCATGGGCTGGAAGCTGTTCGTGTCCAGTGGCGACATTGATCTCAGGGCGCTCAAGGACGGCCTTCGGTTATTTGCCAAACTCGACATCACGGCCCATGCCGAGCGGATCACCATCCGCGCCAAAGAAGAGCTCGTCATCAGCGGCGGGGGCAGTTCCACGACCTATAACAGTGGCGGCATTACGCACCGTACCAACGGCAAGCATATCGCGCATGCCGCCAGCCACAGCCTGACGGGGCCTGCCAGTCAACAGTCTCCGTTCCCGCCGCCGCCGAAGCCCGGCAAGGGCAAGCTCGAACTGTTCAACCGGTATCCGGCGTTGAGTGCCGGCATCAAAGCGGGCGACTTCAAGGTTGAGGACGCGCTGGGCAAGGTCGTCGAGAGCACGCTTGATGCGCAGGGCTTCGCGCCGGTCGCCGATCTTGCGCCAGGGCCGGCGCGTGTCAGTTTCGGTTTGGATCCATCCGATACGTGGGACGAGGGCAGCCTGAAGGTCGTTGCCAAGTGGCCCGAGCAGCCAGGTATGGCGTCGGTTGCCGAAGCCGTCGCTTCGCAGGTCAAGAGTGCTGTTTCGCAGGCGAAGCAAATTGCATCTCAGACGGTTGGTGAGATCGGCAAGCTCGTCAGCGCAATGGGGCAAGGGGATATGCCTGTGCTCAAGCAGGCTGAGGCGTGGGGGGCAGTGGCTGCTCAAGGACTACACATGGCCCAGCGTGCGGCGAGTGTGGTCACCGCCGGATCAGAGGGACTTTCTCGCGCAGCAGTGGGAATGGCCTCGAGCCTGTTGGGGCGGGTACCGCTCAACTCAGCGCAAATGATTGGCGTTGTTGGGGCTGCCACGGCCGATCCGGTAGCCAGCAACACCCCTGCCTTACCCCCGTTGCCTGCCATCACGCCTTACGCCCCCATCGTCATTCAATCACTGACCGGCTTCATCGGCTGACCGTCTTCGCGTGCTCCAGGCGCGGCGCACCTACCTTCTCTGAATTGCTTCGTCATGACTACGCTGAATACCCAAGCCCAGTCCTCCCCACCCCCTCCCGCTGCGCCGCCGCAGCCCGCGCGCCCCGCGCAGGTGGCGGTAGCGCCCCTGAACACCATCGATGTGGCCGACGTGGGCCAGGGGGCGGTGCGCTTCGATGGCTGGTTGCGCAGCGTCAGCGGTGGTCTGATCACGCTGGAGCGGCTCAAGCAGGTGGCCGGCGCGGTGCCGGTGGTGGGCAACATCATTGCGCTGGTCGATGTGCTGGGCGACGTGGTCAAGCTGGTGCAGAGCAAGGGGGGCGAGCTGCTCGACTGGGTGAGCCTGGGCATCAACATGATCGGCGTGATCCCGTTCCCGCCCGGGATGGCGGGCGCGCGCATGGGGCTGCGCCCGGCGCTGCACCTGGTGCGCCAGGAGCTGGCGCGGGCGGGCCCGGCGGCGCTGGGCGATGCGATCATCGAAGCGCTGGTCTCGCACCTGAACGCCAGCATCGTGGGCGAGATCGACGACTTCGTGCGGGGCGCGCAGTCGCGCCTGCAGGCGATGCTGGACGAAGCGGGCCAGACGTGCGAAGCGATGCTGGAGGCGCTGGCCTCGGGGCTGGGGGCGGTGGTGCTGGGGGAGCTGGACGCGGCGGGCGAAGCGCGGCGCAGCGGCGAACAACTGAGCGCGGCGGGCAAGCACCTGGTGCGCGACCCCAAAGCCGCCTTCGGCAATTTCCTGGCCGCCGCCTGGGGGGCCTACAAAGCGGCGGCCAAAGCCACCAGCAACGCGGTGGCCAGAGCGCTGGTGCCGGAGCAGGCGCGTGAATCGATTGCCAAGGCGGTGGCCGATCTGCGCACGCTGGGCGGTCAGGTGCGCCAGCGGCTGGGACGCCTGGGCGATGCGGCCACCGCCCTGAGCATTGGCTGGCTGCTGATGCAACTGGCGCAGGCCGTGCAGCGCTGGCGGGCCAGGAAACGGGCGCACCCGCAGGCGGCCAACGTCTCGCCGAGCCAGACCAACGAAGCGCGCCGCGGCGCCGGCGCCGGCACACTGGAGAGCAGCGCGCAGCAGGCACCGGCCCGCCAGGACCCCGGCTGCAAGAACGGCGTACTCAGCGGCACGGCCCATCACATCAGCTTTGCCACCGGCAGCGAAACGCTCGCGCACACCGACTTCGTGCTGCCCGGGCTGCTGCCGATCGTCTGGACGCGCACCTACTGCTCGCGCCTGGCCGCCTATGACGAAGAACTGCTGGGCGCGCGCTGGATCACCCCCTACACCACACGCCTGGACACCGACGCGGACGAGCGGCGCGTGCGCTACCACGACGCCGAGGGGCGCACGCACAGCTGGCCCCTGCCCGAAGTGGGCGGGCACCACCACGACCCGATCGAAGTGCTCACGCTGGTGCGGGTGAGCGCCACGCACCTGTCGGTGGTGCAGGGCCTGGCGCGACAAGAGAGCTATGTGCGCCACGGCCGCCACTGGCGCCTGCTGGCCATCAGCTGGCGCAGTGGCGCCAAAGCCATCGTGCACTACGAACACCGTGTCCAGCGCGGCGAGCACACCGACACCGTCCTCTCCGACATCCTCACCTACCAGGGCGAGTGCCTGCAGAGCCACATCGGCACGCGGCTGGATGCGCACGGGCGCGTGGACGGGCTGTGGCAGATCGAAGCGGGGCGGGCCGTGCGCCAGTTGGCGCACTACGAGTACTCGGAGGCCGGCGACCTGCTCATAGCCCAGAGCGAGCACGGCACGCACTGGACCTACGCCTACCAGCAACACCTGCTCAGCCGCTACACCGACCGCACCGGACGGGGCATCAACCTGCAGTGGGACGGGACCAGCGCCCAGGCGCGGGCCACGCGCGAATGGGCCGACGACGGCAGCTTCGACACCCGGCTCGAATGGGACCGGGCCATCCGCCTGACCTACGTCACCGACGCGGCCGGGCACGAGAGCTGGCACTACTACGACATCGACGGCTACACCTACCGCATCGTCCACCCGGACGGCCTGTCCGAATGGCTCTATCGTGATGCGGCCAAGAACATCACGCGCCACATCCACCCCGATGGCAGCGCCGAAGACTACGCCTACGACGCGCTCAGCCAACTGCTGTGCCACACCCGCCGCGACGGCAGCACAGAGCACTACGCCTGGGACGAGCAACAGCAGCTCATCAAGATCCGCGACGCCGAAGGCGGACTGTGGCAGCGCGAGTACGACGCGCGCGGCAATCTGACCCAACAGATCGACCCGCTCGAACAGCTCACCGAATACGCCTACGACACAGTCGGCCAACTCATCGAAATCACCGACGCCAAGGGCGGCAAACAGGCGCTGGCCTACACCCGGCACGGGCAGCTGGCCAGCCACACCGACTGCACAGGCCAGCGCACCACCTGGCAGTACGATGCGGCCGGGCAACTGACCCGGCACACCGACGCAGCCGGACAGCACACCGACTACACCTACGA
>JASGFB010000030.1:0-41303 GCA_047605765.1 Rhodocyclaceae bacterium | reverse complement strand
GGGGCGAGACCCGGCCAACGAGCATCAGCAAAAACAAAAACCCACGAACAACAACACCCTAAGCAGTAAGAGCTTCAAGCAAAAGCACAAAAGCACAAAAGCAAGAGCACAAAACCACGAAGGCGAAGCCCCCAAGGGCTATACGCCGACATTCAAGGCGCCTCGCCCACCATCCCCTCAAACCAATTCAACTGCTCCCGCAACGTCACCACCCCACCAATGATCAACAACGCCGGCGACTTCAACCCCGCCGCGACCACCCTCTCCGGCAGATCGGCAATCGTGCCCGTCACCGTCTGCTGATCCCCCCGCGTCGCGTTATGAACGCACGCGGCGGGCGTATCAGCTGCCATCCCGGCTGCCTGCAGATTGGCGCTGATGCTCGCTAGCGCACCGAGCCCCATGTACACCACCACCGTCTGACCCGGCCGCACCAAAGCAGGCCAATCGAGGCTGCACGTCCCGTCCTTCACATGCCCCGTCACGAAGAGCAGCGCCTGCGCATGCTGGCGATGCGTCAGCGGGATGCCTGCGAAAGCGGCTGCGCCCAGCGCGGCGGTGATACCGGGAACCACGTCGAAGGGCACGCCCGCTGCCATCAGCTCGGCGATCTCTTCGCCACCGCGCGCAAAAACGAAAGGGTCGCCCCCTTTGAGGCGCACCACCTGCTTGCCCGCGCGTGCCAGCGTGACCAGCAGGCGGTTGATGTCTTCCTGCGGCATCCAGTGATTGCCCGCTTCCTTGCCGGCATAGATGAGTTCCGCATCGGGGCGGGCGAGCGACAGAATGTCGTCGCCGATGAGCTTGTCGTAGATGATCGCGTCGGCCTCGCCGATCAGGCGCGCGGCGCGCAGGGTCAGTAGATCGAGTGCGCCGGGACCGGCGCCGACGAGGTGGACGCGTCCAGGGGCGGGCGAAGAAGGGCTGGCGTGAGACATGACGGGCGTGTCCGGCGTGCGTGAATCAGGGCCGCGCCAGGCGGCGCGCGGCGGCCAGTCTAGCATCGCCGGCCTGCGGCGGGCGCGTTATGGCGGTATCACCAGTCTTCACATGATCGCCCTTGGCATGGTGCCTTTCGCGATGAAAAAAAGGACCATCGGCCGTCATGCTGTTGCAACGCGGCAATTATCGCTGGCGCTTGCTCAGAAGATTCCTATACTCAGTCGGCGCGTGATGAATCGAGAGTGGTCACGCGCAATCAAGTGCTGCCTCATCGCTACCTCACGGAGTGGTGGGCGGTACCGTCGATAGAGGTGATCGACGCAGACAGAATCACAAAAAGTGCAGGACGTACCCCACGAAAATCATCGCGGGCGCCTTCGCCCATGTGGGCACCGTGCCCGCGAGGGTAGGCTCATCGCCGCATGGCGTGACTGACTTCACGGCATGATGGCGGCCCATCGCGTAAGGTGCGTCTGGCCTGCTTTCGGTTTGTCAATGACCCAACGCAGGCCAAGGCCAAAAAAGCACTTCGGCTGGTTCGTGCGGCCCCCAGCGGGACGCTGACATGTCTGCGGTGAGTTCCGGGGGCTAAGATGCTCAGGCTGTTCAATCACTACTTCCCATCCAACGCGGTTTTTCAGGTTCTGGTCGATACGCTCGTCCTGTTCCTGGCGATCGTCGTGGCGGCGTTCGCTACCTCCAATGGCGCGGCCTCGCTGCGCATCGTGGCGCCTTCCGCCCTGTTCTTTGCGGCGGTCATGCTGATCGTCGGTACGGCCCTGGGTTTCTATCGCTCGCAGCGTGAGCGGTCGCTGCGGCGCTTGTTCGGGCGCGTCGCTCTGACTCTGGTCATCAGCGTGCCCATCGCCTACGGCGTGTTCCATGCCTTGCCGTGGGGCCATATCGAACACGAGGCGCTGGACGCCATCGTGGTGATGCTGCTGGGCGCCGTGCTGCTCCTGCGCAGCATGGCACGCACCCGTCCGGGCACGGCCATGTGGAGCCGTCGCGTGCTGGTCATCGGCACCGGCCGCGAAGCGGCGTCGGTGGCGCAATCGATGGCGCATTCGAGCAACGCGGGCCTGTCCATCGTCGGCTTCTATCCGGCACCGGGTGCCGACGAGATGGAAGTGCATCCGGGCAATGTGTTGCCGGCGCGCCGCTCGCTGTTGGAGACCGTGCGCGACCTCGAAGTGGACGAGATCATCATCGCTGTGCGTGAGCGCCGTGGCGGCGCATTGCCGTTGGCGCAACTGCTCGATTGCAAGCTGGCCGGCATCAAGGTGCTGGATCTGTCGTGCTTCTTCGAGCGTGTGCAGGGCCAGGTGCGCGTCGATTCATTGCGCGCCAGTTGGCTGATCTATGGCGAGGGCTTCCGCCAGGGGTTCATGCGCACGCTGGTCAAACGCGTGTTCGACGTGGTGGCCGCCATCGTGTTGCTGATCCTGGCGGCGCCGGTGATGTTCGTCACCGTGCTGGCCATCCTCTTCGAGGACGGCGGGCCGGTGTTGTACACGCAAGAGCGCGTGGGGCAGGGCGGACGCGCCTTCAAGGTCGTCAAGTTCCGCAGCATGCGCACCGACGCCGAGGGCGACGGCAAGCCGCGCTGGGCGCAGAGCAACGACGACCGCGTCACGCGTGTGGGCCGTCTCATCCGCAAGGCGCGTATCGACGAGCTGCCGCAGTTGCTGAATGTGCTGGTCGGCGACATGAGCATGGTGGGGCCGCGTCCCGAGCGCGAG
This sequence comes from Rhodocyclaceae bacterium, assembly GCA_047605765.1. Lineage (GTDB taxonomy): Bacteria > Pseudomonadota > Gammaproteobacteria > Burkholderiales > Rhodocyclaceae > JBGVSA01. The sequence continues at coordinate 38,619 of JASGFB010000030.1, read as the reverse complement.
TATTTCGTCGATCAACTGACCGCCCAGGTACCCTTCTACGCCGTGCGCCATTCGGTCAAGCCGGGGGTCACCGGCTGGGCGCAAGTGCGTTATCAATATGGCGCGTCCATCGACGACTCCGTGCAGAAGCTGCAATACGACTTGTACTACGTGAAGAACCACACACTGTTCCTCGACCTGATGGTGCTGGCCGAAACCGTGCGCGTGGTCATGACGGGCGAAGGCGCCCACTGATTGGTGCGGCGCGCGGGCGCCGCCCGCATGCGGTCATGGAGAGCGCGTAATCCAGATGGAAGCGGCTGTCGAACAGATTCACTTCTGGGCTTACTCGGTGGCGGCCGCGCTGTTCGGCCTGCTGGCCGTCTACCTGGGCATTGGCTGGCGTGGGGGCCGGGCCGCCACGCTGCTGCTGGGGGCGGTAGCCCTGTCGGCGGTGTGGTGTGCGGGTGCCGCCACCTCTGGCGTGATGTTCGCTCTGCCGGTGTTGATTGTGGTGGCCGTCGCCGACCTGGGGCGTCTGGCCCTGTGGGGGTTCTTCCTCGGCAATCTGTTGGGCGTGGCCTTGCCCGGCGAGGCCAGCGGCCGTCTCGAACGCTTGCGCCGCAGCGGTGTGGCAGTGTTTGCCGCGCTGGTGTGCATGACCTTCCTGGGCGGCCCGCTGGGCCTGCCGGCACGGTGGCAGATATTGCCCGCGCTGCTGTTCACGATCTGGCTGCTGGCGCTGATCGAGCAGGTGTACCGCAACTTCCCGACGACCTCGCGCTGGGGCATCAAGCCGATGATCTTCGGCCTGGGCAGCGCGTTCGCGTTCGATCTCTATCTGTACGCCGACGCCTTCCTGTTCGCCCGTGTCGATGCCGAGATCGGCGCCGTGCGCGGCATCGTCCATGCCATGGCCGTTCCGCTGCTGGCCATTTCGGCGGTGCGCAGCCGCGACTGGACCTTCCGCATCACCGTGTCGCGCGACATGGTGTTCCATTCTGCGACGTTGGCCGCCTCGGGCCTGTATCTGTTGCTGGTGGCGGCGGCGGGTTATTACGTGCGCTGGTTTGGCGGCGCATGGGGGCGTGCGCTGCAGGTGGCCTTGCTGTTCTCGGCGTCGCTGTTGCTGGTGGTCGTGCTGTTTTCCGGCTCGGCCCGTTCGCGCCTGCGCGTGTGGGTGGGCAAGCATTTTTTCGTCTATCGCTACGACTACCGCAATGCCTGGCTCAATTTCACGCAGGCGCTGAGCGCGCCGCCCGCCGGGCAGAGCCTGGAGCAAGGTGTGATCGGCGCGCTCGCCAATCTGGTGGAGAGCCCGGGTGGGGTGCTCTGGCAGCGCGATCAGGATGGCATCTATCGCCCCCGTGCGCGCCTGTATCAGCCTGAGGCGCGCACCGAGGAATCGGCCGATGGCCCCTTGGCGCAGTTGCTGCGCTCACGTGGCTGGATCGTCAATCTGAACGAGCTGCGCGAATCACCCGATGCCTACGACGGCATGGCCATGCCGGCCTGGGTGGCCGACTATCCGGATGCCTGGCTGGTGGTGCCCTTGTTGTCGGGCGAGGATCTGATCGGCTTTGTGGTGCTGGCCGCGGCGCGTGCGCCGGTGGATGTGAACTGGGAGGTGCTCGACCTGCTCAAGACCGCCAGCCGCCAGGCCGCCGGCTACATCGCGCGGGCCGAGGCCCTGGCGGCGTTGCTCGAAGCGCAGAAGTTCGATTCGTTCAACCGCATGTCGGCCTTCGTGGTGCACGACCTCAAGAACCTCGTGGCGCAGCTGTCGCTGATGCTCAAGAACGCCGACCGCCACAAGCACAATCCGGAATTCCAGTCCGACATGCTGCTGACGGTGGAGAACGTGGCCGAGCGCATGCGTGGCCTGATGCAGCAATTGCAGAACAAATCGCCGATGGAGCCCAAGCGCATCGTCGAGCTGGGCGAGCTGTGCCAGCGCATTGTCGCCGCGCGCCAATCCGGCGCTGCGCGCGCCACGCTGACACTCGCCAGCGAGCCGGGCCTGTCGGTGCTGGCGCACGCCGAACGGCTGGAGCGGATTATCGGGCACGTCGTGCAAAATGCCCTGGAAGCCACAGCCGACAGTGGTAACGTTCGCGTCAGTGCGCGGCGCGATGGCGGCCAGGCGATGCTGGCGGTGGAAGACGAAGGCTGCGGCATGTCGCCCGAGTTCATCCGCGAGCGGCTGTTCCGGCCGTTCCAGACCACCAAGTCCAACGGCATGGGCCTGGGCGCATTCGAAGTCCAGCAATACGTTTCCGAATTGGGCGGCCGTGTGGCCGTCGAGAGCACCCCTGGCGTGGGCACCCGCATCACGCTTGTCCTGCCCCTGACCGACCGCGTCGAGCGGTTCGCTGCATAGAACAACGACATGAGTGCGACACCCGACAAGCCGCGTGTGCTGTTGATCGTTGAAGACGATCCAGCGCTGCAAAAACAGATGAAGTGGGCCTTCGATACCTTCGAAGTGGTCCTGGCTTCCGATCGTGAATCGGCGATCGCTCAACTGCGCCGTTTCGAGCCCGCCGTGGTGACCATGGACCTGGGCCTGCCGCCGGCGCCCGATGACATCACCGAAGGGATGCGCCTGCTCGAAGAGATGCTGACGCTGCTGCCCGACACCAAGGTGATCGTGCTGACCGGCCAGCATGACCGCGAGAACGCCGTACGCGCGGTCGGCCTGGGCGCTTACGATTTCTTCGCCAAGCCTTTCGAGCCGGAGATGCTGCAACTGACCATCGAGCGCGCCTTCCGCCTCTACGATCTGCAGCAGGAAAACCGGCGCCTGGCGGCCAGCCAGGCCGGCAGTGCGCTGACCGGCCTGCTCAGCCGCGATGCCGGCATGCTGCGCATCTGCCGCACCATCGAAAAGGTGGCGTCGAGCAACGTCACAGTCATGCTGCTGGGCGAGAGCGGCACCGGCAAGGAACTGCTGGCGCGTGGCGCGCACGATCTGTCGCTGCGCAAGAACGAACGCTTCGTCGCCATCAATTGCGCCGCCATTCCCGACACGCTGCTCGAGAGCGAGCTGTTCGGCTATGAGCGCGGTGCCTTCACCGGCGCCGTCAAGCAGACGCCGGGCAAGTTCGAGCTGGCCCATAAAGGCACTTTGTTCCTGGATGAAATCGGCGATCTGCCGCTGGCCCTGCAATCGAAACTGCTGCGCTTCCTGCAGGAGCGGCGTGTCGAGCGCATCGGTGGGCGCGAGGAGATCCCCGTCGATGTGCGCGTGGTGTGCGCCACGCACCAGAACCTGCAGAGCAAGATTCGCGACGGCAGCTTTCGCGAGGACCTGTATTACCGGCTGGCCGAGATCGTGGTGGACATCCCGCCGCTGCGCGATCGCGACGGCGATGCCAGCCTGCTGGCGCATGCCTTCGTGCAGCGCTACGCACAGGAAAACCGGCGCGGCAGCATGTCCCTGTCCGAAGAGGCGGTGGCCGCCATCGAGCAATACAACTGGCCGGGCAACGTGCGCGAGCTGGAGAACCGCATCAAGCGTGCGGTCGTGATGGCCGACGGCAATCGCATCGGCGCCGAAGACGTCGGCCTGATGGCGCAGGACGATGAGGACTTCGCCGCCCTCAACCTGCGTCAGGTGCGCGAGGAAGCCGAACGCCGCGCCGTCGTGCGCGTGCTCTCGCGCGTCAATGGCAACATCGCGCGGGCGGCCGAGGTGCTGGGCATTTCGCGCCCGACACTGTATGACCTGATGAACCGATTCGGCATCCGCAGGGATGTCGCGCAGACGCAATGAGCGGGGTGAGTCTCTCGATGAAACAACGCACACGCGGCCCGTTGGCACGGGCCTGGTATCTGCCGGTGGTGGCCGCTGTCATGGTGGCCTGTTCCAGCAACGATCCGCAGTCACTGCTGGCGGACGCGCAGCGCGCCATGGACAAGCGCGACTACAATGCCGCCGTCATTCAGGTGAAGAACGCGCTGCAGAAAGACGCCAACAATGGCGCCGCGCGCGTGCTGTTCGCACGCCTGCTGTTGGAACAGCGCGATCCGGCCGCCGCCGTCGATGAACTGCGCAAGGCGCAGAGCCAGGGCTACGCACCGGATGAAACGCTGCCGCTGTTGGCGCGTGCGCTCAATGGCGCGGGTCAGAGCCGCAAGGTGATCGACGAACTGGCCGGGCAGACGCTGTCCACGCCGGCGGCGCAGGCCGGCCTCGCCGTCGAACTGGGCCGCGCTTACCTGACGCTGGGGCGTGTGGACGAAGCCCGCGAACAGCTCACCAAAGCGCAGGGCCTGCAGCCGGACAATCTCGAAGTGGCCTTGGGCTTCGCCCGCCTGCAAGCGGGCAAGGGCGATCTGGAGGCCGCCCTGCGGTCTGTCGAAGACGTCATCGCCAAGCATCCCGATGTGATCGATGCGCAGCTGTTACGTGGCGAATTGCTGGTGGCGCTGCGGCGGATGCCGGATGCGACGGCGCAATTCCAGCAGACCGTCGACGCGCACAAGGACGACCCCCGCCCGCTGGCACGCCTGGTGGCATTGAATATCGGGCAAAGCCAGCTGACCGAGGCCGAACATCACCTGACAACCCTCGTGAAGCTGGCGCCCAGTACCTTGCAGACGGTCTACCTGCAATCGTTGCTGGCGCTGCGCCAGGGCAAGTGGCAGGCGGCGCGCGATGCCTCGGCCAAGGTGCTGCGCGCGGTGCCCGATTACCGGCCCTCGCTGGTGGTGGCGGCCAACGCCAACATCCGCATAGGCGATCAACTGCAAGCGCAAGCCATGCTGCAGCGTGTGCTCAAGGTGCAGCCCGACTGGGCGCTGCCGCGCAAACTGCTTGCTGAATCCTACGTCGCCGCCCGCAACGCTGACGATGCGCTCGAAACGCTGGCACCCTTGCAAGCGAGCGACCCGGACAATCCGGATGTCCTCAGCCTGGTCGGTCAGGCTTATCTGCTCAAGGGCGACTTCGCACGGTCTACCGCCGCGTTCACCAAAGTGGCGGCGCTGCGGCCGGACAGTGCGCAGGCACGTATGAGCCTGGGCGTGGCGCGCCTGGGGGCGGGCGATGACGCGCATGCCATGCAAGAACTGGAGGCCGCCACCCAGATCGACGCTTCGCGCGTGCAGATCGACGCTGCCATCGTCGGCACCTATCTGCGCAAAGGGCAGACGGACGAAGCGCTCAAGGCGCTGGCGGCGCTGGAAAAGCGCCAGCCGGACAACCCGCTTACCTACAACATCAAGGGCCAGGTGATGCTGGCCATGAAGAAGCCGGACGAAGCCCGGGCCGCCTTCGAGCGCGGCATGCAATTGCAACCGGGCAACCTCGAAGCGGCGATCCAACTGTCGCGCCTCGATCTGGCAGCCCGCAAGCCGGACGACGCCCTTGGCCGCTTCCGTGGCATCGTCGAAAAGGAACCCAAGAACGTGCGCGCCTGGGTACTGATGGCGCGCTTGCAGGCCGACACCGGCGCCGATCCCAAGGCTGTGCGCGCGACGCTGGAAAAGGCCATCGACGCCGATCCCACGCAGAACGAGGCACGTGCCGCGCTGGTGCAGTTGCTGGTGACGCAGGGGCAGGCCAAGGATGCACTGAACGTAGCCCAACAGGCGCAGGCAGCTTCGCCCGACGAGCCCAGTGTGTTGCGTCTGCTGGGCGCGGCGCAGACGGCGGCTGGCGAGCGCCAGCAAGCGGTGAGTACGTTCGCTAAACTGCAGACGCTACAGCCGCAAAGTCCAACGGCGCTGATCGAACTGGCCGATGCCCAGATGGGGGCGGGCGATCGCGCCGCTGCCGAGCAGACCCTGCGGCGCGCGCTGGAATTGAATCCCTCGGTGGTCGATGCGCAGACGCGTCTGATCGGCCTGATGATGGAGGGCAAGCGGGTGGACGATGCGCTCGAGTACGTGCGCATCCTGCAGAAGAACGAGCCCGATCGTCCCGAGCCTTATATGTATGAGGGGCGTATCCGGCTGGCCCAGGGGCGTCCGGCGGAATCCACGCAGGCCTGGCAGAAAGCCTACACGCGCGGCCGTACGCCGCAGGCGCTGATGGGGCTGTATTCGGCCTATATCGGTGAAAACAAGCCGGACGATGCACGCCGTCTGGCCAACGAATGGTTGCATGCCAATCCGAAGGATGTAACCGTGCGCACCTTCCTGGCGATGCAGGCTACCGCCATGGGCCAGTACAACGACGCCGTTGCGCAGTACAAGGCGGTGTTGGCGCTGACGCCGGGGGCACCGGTGGCGCTCAACAACCTGGCCTGGGCCGCCAATCGCGCCGGCGACCCCAAGGCGCTGGACTATGCCGAAGCGGCGCTGGCTGCCGCGCCGCGTGCACCGCAGGTGATGGAAACCGCCGGCCAGGTGTTCCTGGCGCATGGGCAACAGCAACGCGGGCTGGATCTGATCCGGCAGGCGGCGACGCTGGCGCCGCAGTCGGGTGAGATCCGCCTCGGGCTCGCGCGTGCCCTGGCCAGCACCGGCGACAAGAACGCCGCACGCAAGGAACTGCAGGCAGCCACGGCTGCCGCCACCCATAACGTGGCATTGAAGAGTGAGATCGATGCCTTTGCCAAAACGCTTTGAAGGGGCCGTTCGCGCGCCCGCCAGGGACAGGAAAACACTATGACTACCATCGCCGTCATCGGGTTGGGCTACGTCGGCCTGCCGCTCGCCGTGGAATTCGGCAAGAAATACACGACCATCGGCTTCGATCTGTCGACTGAAAAGATCGCCGCCTACCGCGATTTTTTCGACCCCACCGGTGAGGTGGCCAGCGAAGACCTCAAGGCCGCCACGCGTCTGACGTGCACCACCGATCCGGTGGCGCTGCGCGAGGCCGACTTCATCGTCGTGGCCGTGCCCACGCCGGTCGATGACGCACACCAGCCTGATCTCACGCCGCTGGTGAAGGCGTCCGAATCGGTTGGCCGCCATCTCAAGCGCGGCGCCGTGGTGGTGTTCGAGTCGACGGTGTACCCCGGTGCCACCGAAGAAGTCTGCATCCCCATCATCGAACGCGAATCGGGCCTGACCTGGAAGCAGGATTTCTTTGCCGGCTACAGCCCCGAACGCATCAATCCGGGTGACAAGGAACGCACCGTCACGCGCATCACCAAGGTGGTGTCGGGCGATACGCCGGCCACGCTGGAGCGCGTGGCCGAGGTCTATGGTTCGGTCATCACCGCAGGCGTCTACAAGGCCAGCAGCATCAAGGTGGCCGAAGCCGCCAAGGTGATCGAGAACACCCAGCGCGACCTGAACATCGCCCTGATGAACGAGCTGTCGGTGATCTTCCATAAGCTGGGCATCGATACGCTGGAAGTCCTGCAGGCCGCCGGCACCAAGTGGAACTTCCTGCCGTTCCGCCCCGGTCTGGTGGGGGGGCACTGCATCGGCGTCGATCCGTATTACCTCACGCACAAGGCCGAGATGCTGGGCTATACCCCGCAGGTGATCCTGGCCGGCCGCCGCATCAACGATGGCATGGGCAAATACGTGGCCGAACAGACGATCAAGCAGATGATCGCTGCCGGCCATCCGGTCAAGGATGCCGACGTTGTGGTACTGGGCATGACCTTCAAGGAAAACTGCCCGGACATCCGCAACAGCAAGGTCATCGACGTGGTGCGCGAGCTTCGGAGCTACGGCGTGCGCGTCTGGGTGCACGACCCCATCGCCGATTCGGCCGAATGCGAACACGAATATGGCGTGGCGTTGACGGCCTGGGACGATGTGCCGCGCAGTTGCGCCGTGGTGGCCGCCGTGGCGCACCATGAGTACAAGGACATGGGTCTGGCCAAGGTGCTTGAAAAACTGGTGCCCGGTGGCGTGTTCAGCGACGTCAAGAGCGCCTACGACCAAGCCGAACTGGCCGCGGCTGGCGCCGTCACCTGGCGCTTGTAAGCCATATGCGCGTGCGCGGGCAGCGCGCTTGGGCGGTGTGCGTGCTGGCGTGTGCCGGTGCGCTGGCGCATGCGCAGCAGTCGACGCTGTCGGTTGGCGTGCAGCAGCAACTGGCGTTGAGCCTGGTGTCGCAGGCCACGGCCTTTGAATATGGCGAAGGCGCTCCCAAGGATCCCGCGCGCGCGGCCGAGCTGTACTGTGAGGCGGCGCGCTATGGCTCGGCCGAGGCGCAATACAACCTGGGCTGGATGTATGCCAACGGGCGCGGCGTGGCACGCAGCGAAGGCCTGGCCGCCACGTTGTTCGAGATGGCGGCGGGGCAGGGGCATGAAGGTGCCAGCAAGGCCCTGGCGCATCTGGCGCCGGCCGTGGGCGACAAACCCGAGTGTCTGACACGCAGCACGCCGCCCGCCACCGTCGGCATCAGGCGCAGCGCCGACAACGCGGCGCTGTTCGTCGACACCGACGATCTCGATGGCTACGTGGCCGGGCTGCCGGCCGACAAGCGCCGCATTGCCGAACTGGTGCGCGGCCTGGCGCCGCAATACCAGGTCAACCCGCGCCTGGCGCTGGCGGTGGCAGTGGCCGAATCCAATCTCAACATCATGGCGCGTTCGGACAAGGGCGCGCAGGGCATCATGCAATTGATGCCCGATACGGCGACCCGTTTCGGCGTGCGCAAGATCTACGAGCCCGGTCAGAACATCCGCGGCGGCCTGGCCTACCTGCGCTGGCTGCTGGCGTATTACCGTGGTGACGTGCTGCTGGCGGTGGCGGCCTACAATGCCGGCGAGGGTGCCGTCGACCGCTTCAAGGGCATACCGCCGTACATGGAGACGGTGCTGTACGTCAAACGCATCACCGCCTTCTTCAAGCAACCGCAGCATCCGTTCGAAGAGACGCTGGCGAGCGCATCCCCGATTGTCGCGGGCGCGCTGGCGACCAACCGCTGAGGACGCCATGACCGCTTTCGCCCCCTTCCGCCTGTGCGCTGCCCTCCTGTTGGGGGGGCTGGCGCTGATCAGCCTGCCGGCGCGTGCCGATCTGCCGACCAGCATTGCCCAGATGCGCGCCGCGATCGTAGCGGTGGGCACGGTGCAGCCGGGCCGCAATCCGCAGTTCAGAGTGCTGGGCACGGGCTTTGCAGTGGGCGATGGCAGCGTCATCGCCACCAATTCGCACGTGGTGCCCGAACTGCTCGATACCAATCGCATGGAAACCCTGGCGATCGCCGTGCCGGGCACGGGCAACGGCACGACCGTGGCGGTGCGCGAGGTGATCAAACTGGCGTCCGATCCGCCGCACGACCTGGCCTTGCTCAAGCTGGCCGGCGGCGCCAACCTGCCGGCGGTGAAGCTGGCCGATGGCGGCGCCGTGCGCGAAGGCATGGCCATCGCGTTCACCGGCTTCCCGATGGGGGACGTGTTGGGCTTGTTCCCCGTGACGCACCGCGGCATCGTGTCGGCCATCGCACCCATCGGTATTCCCGGCGCGCGGGCGCGCGAACTGGATGCGCGCCTGGTTCGGCAACTGGCCGCCGGGCCTTTCGACATCTTTCAGCTCGACGCCACCGCCTACCCCGGCCACAGCGGCAGCCCGCTGTTCGATCCCGAATCGGGCGAGGTGATCGGCATCGTCAATATGGTGTTCGTGAAGGGCACGCGCGAAAGTGCATTGAGCCAGCCGTCCGGCATCAGCTACGCTATTCCGGCGCGTTACCTCGTCGACCTGGTCAAGAGCGCGCGCTGACACCCGCTCGGGCGAGCGGGGCCTAGTGGTTGACCGGCCGTGGCCGGAAAAAGAGCCTACCCGTGAGCCAGACACTCAATCCGCGCATCCTGCGCGTTGCCGATATCCGCCGCATCGAGACCGACCAGGGCCGCGGGGCTTCGCCGCCGCTCATGGAGCGTGCCGGCCTGGAGGCCACCAAATGCGCCCTGGCCCTGTTCGCCGAACGCAGCGGCGTGATCCTGGTGTTGATCGGCGCCGGCAACAATGGCGGCGATGGTTTTGTGGTGGCGCGCCTGCTGCGCGACGCCGGCAAGGAAGTGGTCGTGGCGAGCCTGGCCGATCCGGCGCGCCTGCCACCCGATGCGGCCGCCGCCCACCTGGCCTGGCTGGCGGCCGGCGGCAGCATCGTCGATGACTTTGTTGGCGGGCAATGGGCGCTGGTGGTCGACGCGCTGCTCGGCGTGGGCGTCAAGCGTTCGCTCGAAGGGCGCTATGCCGAGTGGGTGGAACGCATCAATTCCTTCGCCTGCCCGGTGCTGTCACTGGACGTGCCCAGCGGTCTGGATGCCGACACGGGTGTGGTCCATGGTGTTGCTGTGCGCGCCACCCACACCAGCACTTTCATCGCCCTCAAACCCGGTCTGCTGACGCTGGACGGCCCCGATCACTGCGGCACGCTGAGCGTGCATGACCTGGACGTTGATGTCAGTACACTCGAAAAAACCGGCGAGCTGGTCACGCTGGCGGCCTTCCGACACCACCTGAAGCCGCGTCCTCACAACTCGCACAAGGGGTCGTTCGGCGAGGCCGGGGTCATCGGCGGGGCCGGCGGCATGGTCGGCGCCGCACTGCTGGCCGGGCGGGCGGCGCTGCATCTGGGGGCCGGGCGGGTGTACCTGGGCCTCATTGATACGCGCGCGCCGCGCGTCGACATGCTGCAGCCCGAGTTGATGCTGCGCGGGCCGGGCGAGGTTCTGTCGGCGGCCAGTGCCCTGGCGGTGGGCTGCGGGCTGGGACAGTCGGATACGGCACAACAGCATCTGCGCCGCGCGCTCGGTTTTGACGGCCCACTGGTGGTCGATGCCGACGGACTGAATCTGATCGGCTCCCATCCCGCGCTTGCCCATCTATTGCAGACCCGGCGCGCGCCGACCGTGCTGACGCCGCACCCCGCCGAAGCCGGGCGCCTGCTCCGGCGCAGCACGGTGGCGGTGCAAGCCGATCGCGTCAGCGCCGCATTGGAACTGGCGCGCACCTATCGCGCCCATGTCGTGCTGAAGGGCTGCGGCAGCGTGATCGCCAGCCCCCAAGGCCACTGGCATATCAATACCAGCGGCCATGCCGGGCTGGCCACCGGCGGCACGGGCGATGTGCTGGCCGGTTTCATCGTGGCTTTGCTGGCGCAGGGCTGGGACGCCGAGGCGGCGCTGGTCGGCGCGGTCCATCTGCATGGCGCGGCGGCCGACGAACTGCTCGAACAGGGGGCCGGCCCCATCGGCCTGACGGCGGGCGAGCTGGCAGTGGCCGCGCGCCGCGTGTTCAATCGCTGGTGTCTGAGCAACTAGCCGTGCAAGGCGTGTCTAGTCGCAGGTGAGGGGCGCGTCGGCTCGCATGTCATCGCTCGCTTCGCCGTACCACATGAAGACCTCCGAGTTGGCGCGGGTGGTGTGGTCGGCACTCCAGGCGCCGAAGAACGATGAATGATCGGGAGAGAAAAAGAAGCCGGCCAGACCGTGGCCGTATTTGTCCTCCCAGCGACATTGCAGCAGGCGCGGGCTGTGTTCTCGGCATGCGCTCAGCGTGCCGAGCGTGGGCGCTTCTGCTTCTTCTTCGTAAGCCTCGTAGCGGCCGGTGATGGTGCCGTTGTCGCTCGTGAAGTAGGTGTGCGTAGACACCAATTCGCCGGCGCTTTCGATGCGGCCACGGTAGGCCTGACCGCTGAAGGTCTCGAAAGCGGAGGGGGCTGCCAGCGTCTGGCATCCGGTCAGAAAGGCCGCGAGGGCGGTCAGCAGAATGGTCTTCATGGTGAGCTTCGGTGCAACAAAGCTAGCCATCCTAAGACCGTGCCGCCGCCCGCCCTTTGCGGCGCCTGTGTCAGAACCCTTCTTTGCCTGGCCTTATCCGTTTGCCGCGCCGCCAGGTTAGGGCAACTACGGCCCGATGTGTGTGAAGGGGTTGTGGGCCACTTCCCACAGGTGTCCATCGGGGTCGGCGAAATAACCCGAATAGCCGCCCCAGAATACTTTCTCCGCCGGCTTGACGCGCTGCGCGCCGGCCTCGACCGCCTGCGCCAGGACGGCGTCGACCGCTGCAGGGCTGTCGACATTGTGGGCCAGGGTGATGCCGCGAAAGCCGTGGCCTTCGGCGTCGACCTGGGCATCGGCCGCCAGATCGGTGCGGGGGTACAGCGAAAGCCAGGCGCCGGCCAGTTCAAAAAAGACCACGCCGTCCGAATCGAACGGGTAGCGGGGCAGCCCCAGCCCTTCTTCATAGAAGCGTGTGGCGCGCGCCAGGTCGGCGACACCGAGCGTGATCATGCTGATGACGGGTTTCATGGTGGATATCCGGGTGGCGATGCGTGGATGGGAGGGCCTCCGAGTCTAGTGTGTCAACGGCGTGCCGCGTACAGGCATAATGCCGGGCATCGTTTGGCCGGGCCCCCGACATGACTTCTGCTCTGATGGATGCGCACGGCTGGTGGGCGAGTGCCCGCCATGTGGTGTCCCCTAATTGCGATGCGCGTCCCGGTGACGAGTCTCCGTCGCTGATCGTCATTCACGCCATCAGCCTGCCACCCGACCAATTCGGCGGGCCAGGCATCGAGCAATTGTTTACCAATACGCTCGATGCGGCCGAGCACCCCTATTACGCCGGCATCCATACGCTGCGCGTGTCGGCACACTTCGTGATTCGCCGCGACGGCACGCTGCTGCAGTTCGTGCCGACCCATGCACGGGCCTGGCATGCCGGCGTGTCATCGTGGCAGGGGCGCGAGCGATGCAACGACTTTTCCATCGGTATCGAATTGGAAGGCTGCGACACGCTGCCCTTCCACGTCGAACAATACGAAGCGCTGGCGGCCCTGGTTGCCGGTTTGCGCGCGCAGTACCCGACCTTGGTGGACATCGCGGGCCACAGTGATATCGCACCGGGCCGCAAGACCGATCCGGGTCCGTTTTTTGAATGGCCCCGATTCCTCTCTCTGCTGGCTGTGCGCCAGACCCTGCTCGACACCTATCGCTGATCCGCCATCTAGTGCGCCGCTCAGGCGCCAAACGGCACCGCCGATCGGTGGTGGGGCCGTCCGGATTCCCCGCGATTTATCCACAAGCTTCAAGGCAGCGAATGCCCCGACAGGGGCTCGCGTCGTGTCCGCGCCGCCCTGCCTGGGTGTTGGTGATGGCCCCCTGTAGATAAGTCCGTGGACAAAAAGTGGATAGAAAAACGCAAAAATTCGTCCTTGTCAGGCAGCACTTAGATCACTAGAATTAGTTGCACAACGCGCTCGACCTACTACATATAGTATGGTTGTCGCAAAACGAACTCAGTTTGCAGATGTTTGGCGGGTCATGCCGGGTCTCCCCTGCATGACCCGTTGAACGTCGGGAACCCACCCCAGCGGCGTGGGCGAGTTCATCAAATCCCAAGGAGAGTCTTCATGCAGCTTTCGACAACCCCCTCGTCGACCGCGGCTTTCGCCGCCAGTGACAACGCGCCGGTGACGGCGAACACCGGCGCCGATTACGCCGACTACAAGATCCTGCGCCGTAATGGTGCGGTGGTGCCTTTCGAGCCGAACAAGATCGCGGTGGCGATGACCAAGGCGTTCCTGGCCGTCGAAGGTTCGCACGGTGCCGTGTCGGCGCGCGTGCGCGATGTCGTCGCGCAACTGACCGAGGCGGTCGTCAAGGCGCTGGTGCGCCGCCAGCCGGCCGGCGGCACCTTCCATATAGAAGACGTGCAGGACCAGGTCGAACTGGCCCTGATGCGTTCGGGCGAGCACGACGTGGCGCGTGCCTATGTGCTCTACCGCGAAAAGCGCTCGGCCGAGCGTGCCCGCGTCGCCTCGCAAGTACCGCAGGTGTCGCTGAACATCGTCGACAACGGCGTGCGCCGTCCGCTCGACATGGTGGCGCTGCATGGGCTGGTCGAATCCGCCTGCGTGGGGCTGGGCGATCACGTCAGCCCATCGGCGATCCTCGATGCGGCGCTGCGCAATCTGTACGACGGCGTGCCGGCGGAGGAAGTCCGCCGCGCATTGATCCTGGCAGCGCGTACGCTGATCGAGAAAGACCCCGACTACAACTACGTCACCGCACGCCTGCAACTGCACGTCATCCGCCTCGAAGTGCTGGGTGAGGAAGTCGGCCAGGCCGCCATGGAAGCGCGCTACGCGGCGTACTTCCCGCAATACATCAAGCTCGGTATCGGCGCCGAACTGCTCGACCCGCGGCTGGCCGAATACGACCTGGCGCGCCTGGCTGCCGCCCTCGACGCTTCGCGCGACCTCCAGTTCGGCTACCTCGGCCTGCAGACGCTGTACGACCGCTACTTTCTGCACATCGAAGAACGCCGCATCGAACTGCCGCAGGTGTTTTTCATGCGCGTGGCGATGGGCCTGGCGCTGGGTGAGAAGGATCGCGAGGCACGCGCCATCGAGTTCTATACGGTGCTGTCCAAGTTTGACTTCATGAGTTCGACGCCGACGCTCTTCAACGCCGGCACGCTGCATTCGCAGTTGTCGTCGTGCTACCTGACGACCGTCGACGACGACCTCGACGGCATCTACCAGGCCATCAAGGAAAACGCGCTGCTGCAGAAGTTCGCCGGCGGCCTGGGCAACGACTGGACGCCGGTGCGCGCGCTGGGCTCCCGCATCAAGGGCACCAATGGCAAGAGCCAGGGTGTGATCCCCTTCCTGAAGGTGGTCAACGACACGGCGGTGGCGGTCAACCAGGGCGGCAAGCGCAAGGGTGCGGTATGCGCCTACCTGGAGACCTGGCACCTGGACATCGAAGAGTTCCTCGACCTGCGCAAGAACACCGGCGACGAACGCCGCCGCACCCACGACATGAACACGGCGAACTGGATCCCCGACCTGTTCATGAAGCGTGTGATGGAAGCCGGCGAGTGGACGCTGTTCTCGCCGTCCGACGTGCCCGACCTGCACGACAAGTGGGGCCGTGCCTTCGAAGCCGCGTATGTGGAATACGAGCGCCGCGCCAACGCCGGAGAGATCAAGCTGTTCCGCCGCATCCCGGCGCTGTCGCTGTGGCGCAAGATGCTGACCATGCTGTTCGAGACGGGCCACCCCTGGATCACCTTCAAGGATCCGTGCAACATCCGCTCGCCGCAGTCGCACGTGGGCGTGGTGCACAGCTCCAATCTGTGCACCGAGATCACCCTCAACACGTCCGATTCGGAGATCGCCGTGTGCAACCTGGGGTCGGTCAACCTGGTGGCGCACCTGAAGGACGAGGGGGGCAAGAAGGTGCTCGACCACGACAAGCTGCGCCGCACCATCCGCATCGCCATGCGCATGCTCGACAACGTGGTCGATATCAATTACTACGCCGTCGACAAGGCGCGCAATTCGAACCTGCGTCACCGTCCGGTGGGCATGGGCATCATGGGGTTCCAGGACTGCCTGCATGCCCAGCGCGTGCCGTACGCCTCGCAAGCGGCCGTCGAGTTCGCCGATCGTTCGATGGAGGCGGTCTGCTATTACGCCTACTGGGCGTCGACTGATCTGGCCGAAGAGCGCGGCCGCTACAGCTCGTTCGAAGGCTCGCTGTGGGATCGCGGCATCCTGCCGCTCGATTCGCTCGATCTGCTGGCGCAGGAGCGCGGTGGCTACCTGGATGTCGACCGCTCGGCGACTCTCGACTGGGACGCCTTGCGCAGCCGCATCAAGCAGGTTGGCATGCGCAACTCCAACTGCGTGGCGATCGCGCCGACGGCCACCATCTCCAACATCGTTGGGGTGGACGCCTGCATCGAGCCGACCTTCCAGAACCTGTTCGTGAAGTCGAATCTGTCCGGCGAGTTCACCGTCACCAACGAGAACATGGTGCGCGATCTGAAGAAGATCGGCCTGTGGGACGAGGTGATGGTCGCCGATCTCAAGTACTTCGACGGTTCGCTGGCCCGCATCGACCGCGTGCCCGAAGAGCTGCGCCAGCTCTACGCCACCGCCTTCGAGATCGAGCCGAAGTGGCTCGTCGAATGCGCCTCGCGCCGCTCCAAGTGGATCGACCAGGCGCAGTCGCTGAACATCTACATGGCGGGCGCCTCCGGCCGCAAGCTGGACGACACCTACAAGCTGGCGTGGACGCGTGGCCTGAAGACCACCTACTACCTGCGCGCGCTGTCGGCGACCGCGGCGGAGAAGTCGACCGGCCGTGGCGGTGAGCTCAACGCGGTGCCGGTGAGCGGGGGCGTGTCCGCCGCGGCGGCAGCATCGAGCAGCGGCGAGTTGTCCGAGCCGGCCAAGTTCTGCTCGATCGACAACCCGGACTGCGAGGCCTGCCAGTAAGGCGCCGTCGTCGGCGGTGCGGCAACTGCACACCGCCGACGACCTTCATCCAAATCGGCGTGGCGCCCATGCGGGCCACGCCGCCAACCCGCCACACCCGTTGCTGCGTTTTCGAACGCGGAGGCGGATGCAGCTAGACGCCAGTCGATGGCAGGACCCCACTTTCGCGACACCGTTTTGGCGGCCGCGAAAGGGCTCATCGCCGGTGACCGCCACATGCGTATCGCGTGTGCGTCGCGTGCCGGAACATGTGGGTCAGGCGCGTAGTTTGCGACACGAAACGGCGCGCGCGCGGCAGGTGAACTCGATGTCATGCCTTGCGCGCTCGTCATGCCGCCTGTCGGATGTGTTGCACTCTGCGCAAATCGCATTTTTTCGCGCGCTCCACACGCCTCGATTTCGATGCTGTGATGAAAATCGTTATCTGGCGCGGGTTTGCGCGATGCAATGCGATATGACAATGGGTTTGATGCTCGGAAAGCCGCGTAAACGCTGGCGATCCGGGCTGCGACAGATGCACAAAAAGATTGCATCGAAGAGCAATTTGATCTAAAGGATAATGGCATGCTGAACTTTGAAGACGACATGAACGCTCAGGCATCCCGTGCTCCGCAGGCAGGACTGCAAACGCAGACTCTCCATGCGCGGGAGACTCTTGCCGCCGACGACGCGGAGGTGGCCGACGCCGCCCGCCGCATCAACGTCGCCGACAAGCGCGTCATCAACGGCACGACCGACGTCAATCAGCTCGTTCCCTTCAAGTACAAATGGGCGTGGGAGAAGTACCTGGCCACCTGCGCCAATCACTGGATGCCGCAAGAGATCAACATGTCTCGCGACATCGCCCTGTGGAAGGATCCCAACGGTCTGACCGAAGACGAGCGCCGCGTCGTCAAGCGCAACCTCGGCTTCTTCGTCACCGCCGATTCGCTGGCGGCCAACAACATCGTGCTGGGCACCTATCGCCACATCACGGCGCCGGAGTGCCGCCAGTTCCTGTTGCGCCAGGCGTTCGAAGAGGCGATCCACACGCATGCCTACCAGTACATCGTCGAATCGATCGGCCTGGACGAGGGCGAGATCTTCAACGCGTATCACGAAGTGGCCAGCATTCGTGCCAAGGATGAATTCCTCATCCCCTTCATCGATACGCTGACCGACCCCAACTTCAAGACCGGCACGCCGGAAACCGATCAGCAACTGCTGCGCTCGCTGATCGTCTTCGCCTGCATCATGGAAGGCCTGTTCTTCTATGTGGGCTTCGTGCAGATCCTGGCGCTGGGTCGCCAGAACAAAATGACCGGCGCCGCCGAGCAATACCAGTACATCCTGCGTGACGAGTCGATGCACTGCAATTTCGGCATCGACCTGATCAACACCATCAAGATGGAAAACCCGCACCTGTGGACGGCTGAGTTCCGCGAAGAGATTCGCCAGCTCATGCAGCGCGGTGTGGAACTGGAATATGCCTATGCCGAAGACACCATGCCGCGCGGCGTGCTGGGTCTGAACGCATCGATGTTCAAGGAATACCTGCGCTTCATCGCCAACCGGCGCTGCCAGCAGATCGGGATCGACGCCATCTACCCCGGGGCGGAAAACCCGTTCCCCTGGATGAGCGAAATGCTCGACCTGAAGAAAGAGCGCAATTTCTTCGAGACCCGCGTGATCGAGTATCAAACGGGTGGAACGCTGAACTGGGACTGATTGAGCATACGACTCCTCACCCCTCCTTTCAGATGGCGCTGCCGGACGACCACTTGGTGGTTGTCCGCGCAGTGCCGTTTTCGTTTTCCGCCCGCAGACGATCGACGCACAGTTTCAGGTGCCTGCCTCGGCAGGGCCTTTCTCGCCACGTATGTACGTGGCATCGCACCATTCGCCCCCGGGGCGAAGGTGTTTCTTGTGTAACGCCGACTAACCCGAAGGCGATAAAAGGAGGTGTGATTATGGCAACTGCTAAGACCACGAAGCCCAAGGCCGCCAAGGCCGCGGAAAAGAAACCGGCCGTCAAGGCCGCTGCCGCCAAGCCGGCTGCCAAGAAGGCTGCCGCCAAGCCGGTCGCCGCCAAGGCCGCCGCTAAACCGGTCGCCAAGAAGGCGACCGCCACCAAGGCCGCTGCCAAGCCGGCCGCGAAGAAGGTCGCTCCGAAGGCTGCCGCCAAACCGGCTGCCAAGGCTGCCAAGGCCGCTGTGAAGCCCGCCGCCAAGAAGGCAACCGTCACCAAGGCCGCTGCCAAGCCGGTCGCCAAGAAGGCTGCTCCGAAGGCTGCTGCCAAGCCGGCTGCCAAGGTTGCCAAGGCTGCCGCGAAGCCCGCCGCCAAGAAGGCGGTCGTCGCCAAGGCCGCTGCCAAGCCGGCTGCGAAGAAGGCCGCTCCGAAGGCTGCCGCCAAGCCGGCTGCCAAGGCTGCTGCGAAGCCGGCCGCGAAGAAGGTTGTCGCCAAGGTCGCTGCCAAGCCGGTCGCCAAGAAGGCTGCTCCGAAGGCCGCCGCCAAGCCGGCTGCCAAGGTTGCCAAGGCTGCCGCGAAGCCCGCCGCCAAGAAGGCGGTCGTCGCCAAGGCCGCTGCCAAGCCGGCTGCGAAGAAGGCCGCTCCGAAGGCTGCCGCCAAGCCGGCTGCCAAGGCTGCTGCGAAGCCGGCCGCGAAGAAGGCTGTCGCCAAGGTCGCCGCCAAGCCGGTCGCCAAGAAGGCTGCCGCCAAGCCCGTCGCGAAGCCGGCCGCCAAGGTTGCCGCTAAGCCGGTGGCCAAGGTCGCCGCCAAGCCGGTCGCGAAGAAGGCTGCTGTTGCCAAGCCGGCCGCCAAGGCCGCCACCAAGACGGCTGTCAAGAAGGCTCCGGCCGCCAAGGCTGCGAAGCCGGCCGCCAAGGCTGCCAAGCCGGCTGCGGCGAAGAAGCCCGAAAAGCCTGAGCCTGCGAAAGCGGCTGCGCCTGAGAAAAAGGCTGCCGCACCCAAGAAGCCTGCTGCGCCGAAGAAGGCCAAGGCTCCGGCCAAGAAGGCTGAAGCCGCCCCGGCGCCGGCTGCCCAGCCGGCCGCCGCGCCTGCGCCCGCAGCCTCGCCCGAACCGGCTCCTGCAGCCGCGCCGAGCGAGCCGCCGAAGCCTTCCACGGCGGCGACGCCGGGGCTGAAGTCGTCGCTCAATCCGGCGGCTGCATGGCCGTTCCCGACGGGTTCGCGTCCGTCCTGATCGACGGCATCGCGTGCGCTGTGTAAACAGCGCGCGCAGCCAGCCAAGATCGACCCGACCGTGTTCGCACGGTCGGGTTTTTTTATGTCCGCACGCCCCTAAAAGCTTTGTTACGAATTGCTTTTGCGCGGGCTCTGACGCGGAAAACGCGTACCGTTACCCACTTTTATCGATATGCCAAATGCAAACCCCTGTCGCCATGGGGGATTGGGGCGAATTGACAAAAGACTTGAAAATC
Organism: Rhodocyclaceae bacterium; assembly: GCA_047605765.1. Classification (GTDB taxonomy): domain Bacteria; phylum Pseudomonadota; class Gammaproteobacteria; order Burkholderiales; family Rhodocyclaceae; genus JBGVSA01. The sequence goes on along the minus strand of JASGFB010000030.1, from coordinate 19,058 downwards.
AATACACTGCGTCCGCGCCTGTTCAAGTGCGAGCGGTTTTATAGGTTATTCGGAATGCATAGTGCGCCATAACCTACCGCTTACTGGCCGGTTCCTGGACGGAGGAACGCAGTCGGCCCGCACTTAAGCAAAGGATGAAAGTCACTGCACAGCGAGGTCAGTCCCAGGCGCCTCGGCCACCATGGCCAATAGCGACCCCGCGTGCCATTCAAGTTACGCATGTACGTGTTCTATTGCAGCAAGCATTAGAGATGTACGTAGTCAAAGTAAGACGGCATTCAAATAGCCCAACACTCCGCTAGCCGGAGACAGAGCCGTCACGTTATCGAGCAGTGTCGCCGCGCGCCCTGGCATGCCAAGGCGTGTTCGTCCGCATCGAGAACATTGTTGAGGTGAGACCATGGTTCATTTGTTGCGTTGCGCGCGTTTTGCACGCCACACGGGGACTTTCCTTTTGCATTTCGCCCATGGTGGTCTGCTCATGGCGGGGGTAATGGTATTGGCCCTGCTTGGTTATCAGATCTCCAACCATGGGTTGGAAGGCATCAGCCCCAGGTTCCTGCTGGCCTCGGACACCAGTGAAGAGGTGGACGTGCCGGTGGTGGCCGAAACGGCCGAGCCGGCGGTACCGGCGGCAGGCCCTGTTGTCGCCAATCCGCCGACGGTGCTGTGGAAGAGCGCCAAGGGCATGACGCCCGAACTGGCACGCCTGTCCGAGTACATCGCCAAGCGTTACAAGGTGTCCAAGCTGGTGGTGGATCCGCTGGTGCAGGCGGCGGTGCGCGAAGGGCGCGCCACGGGTGTCGACCCGATCCTGATTCTGGCGGTGACTTCGGTGGAGTCGCGCTTCAATCCGCTAGCCGAAAGCGTGGTGGGGGCCCAGGGGCTGATGCAGATCATCCCGCGTTTCCACCTGGACAAGATTTCGCCCAGCCTGGGTAAGACCGCCTTGTTCGACCCCAACGAAAACCTGCGCGTGGGCGCGCTGATCCTGCGCGAATACATCCGCGCCAGCAGCAGCGACGTCGACCGCGCACTGCAGCAGTACGGCGGGGCGGTCAACGACCCCAACATGTACTACTCAAACAAGGTGAACAACGAACTGAATCGTCTGCGCCAGGTCATGCGCTTCGGTGCGGCGCAGGCCGAAGTCGCCAACGAAGCGGCCGTCCCCGAACGTGCCGACGGTGAACAGACCAGTTGATCGCCAGTCATTCGGTTTGGTTTATAAGGGCGCCGCGGGCGCCCTTTTGTTTGGGGCCTCGCGTATGCTGGCGGCCATTTGTCGGCGGCGATACGCGCCTGCCGCACTGTGGGGAATGTTCCGATGTCGACGCTGCTGCTCAGGAATGCCGATGTGCTGGTTACCATGGACGCGGCGCGCCGCGAGATCCGCCACGGTGCCGCGTTCATCCGCGATGGCGTGATCGAGGCGGTCGGCGCGGCCGATACCTTGCCGGCGCACGCCGATGAGGTGATCGATCTGGCGGGCCATGTGCTGATGCCGGGGCTGGTCAACACGCACCACCATATGTATCAGAGCCTGACGCGCGCCATCCCCGCCGCGCAGGATGCCGAACTGTTCGACTGGCTGCAGGCGCTTTATCCGATCTGGGCGCGCCTGACGCCTGAGATGATCCGCGTGTCCACGCTGACCGCCATGGCCGAGCTGATCCTCTCCGGCTGCACGACCTCGTCGGACCATCTGTATATCTATCCCAACGGCTGCCGACTCGACGATTCCATCGAGGCGGCCAGCCAGATCGGCATGCGCTTCACGGCCTCGCGCGGCAGCATGAGCGTGGGGCGTTCGCAGGGAGGGCTGCCGCCGGACGAGGTGGTCGAGCGCGAGCCGGACATCCTCGCCGATACGCAGCGCCTGATCGAGACCTTTCACGATGGCGCGCGCCACGCCATGCTGCAGGTGGCGGTGGCGCCGTGTTCGCCGTTTTCGGTGAGCCGCGATCTGATGCGCGAGGCCGCCGCCTTGGCGCGCAGCCATGGTGTGCGTATGCACACGCATCTGGCCGAGAACATCAAGGACGTGGCCTACAGCCGAGAGCAATTCGGCATGACGCCGGCGGAGTACGCCGAGTCGCTCGGTTGGGTGGGGCACGACGTCTGGCACGCACACTGCGTGCAACTGGACGAGGCGGGTATCGCGCTCTTCGCGCGCACCGGCACGGGCGTGGCTCACTGCCCCTGCTCGAACATGCGACTGGCTTCGGGAATCGCCCCCATTCCCGCTATGCGCGCGCACGGCGTGCCAGTGGGTTTGGGCGTGGACGGGTCGGCGTCGAATGACGGCGCGCACATGCTGGGCGAGGCGCGCATGGCGATGTTGCTGGCGCGCGTGGGGTTCGGCCCCGCCGCCATGAGCGCGCGTCAGGCGTTGGAGATCGCTACGCTCGGTGGGGCGCGTGTGCTGGGTCGCGACGATATCGGCGCGCTGGCGCCGGGCATGAGTGCCGACTGCGTGGCGTTTGCGGTCGATGGTGTCGGTGGTGCCGGCGGGGCGGTGCATGACCCGTTGGCATCCCTGGTGTTCTGCACGCCTCCGCAGGCAGCCTGGTCCGTCATCAATGGCCGCGTCGTGGTGCGGGAGGGGCGCTTGGCGACGATTGATCTGCCGGTTGTCCTGGAGCGCCATAACGCGTTGGCCCGCAGTCTGGTTCACTGAATGGCCGCCGGTGTCGCGCAGAATGTGTCGCCGTGTCCGGTGCCCGGTGCGGCACGATAAACTGATGGTTGCTCCGCCGATGCGGTGCACTTATTCCATACCCAGCACGACATGAGCATCGATTCTTCCCCCGAAGCCCTGGCTTCGCCTCTGGGCAAGGCCACTCGTTATCGCAGCGACTACGCGCCGGAGTTGCTGTTTCCCATTCCGCGTGCCGGTAAGCGTGCGGAGATCGGCATCACCGACAGCGTGCCGTTCGTGGGTGACGACCTATGGAACGCCTATGAACTGTCGTGGCTGAATACCCGCGGCAAACCGGTTGTGGCCATCGGCGAATTTCTCGTGCCGGCGAGCACGTCGCATCTGATCGAATCGAAGTCGCTCAAGCTGTATCTGAATTCACTCAATCAGACGCGCTTCGCCGACATCGCCGACGTCGAGGCCGTGATTGCGCGTGATCTGTCCGCCGCCGCCCAGGGCCAGGCAAGCGTGCGCCTGGCGCCGGTGGCAGGCACGCAGCGTACGCTGCGGCATCCGGACGGGGTATGCATCGACGACCTGGATATCGATATCGACACCTATCAGCCCACCCCGCAATGTCTGCGCGCGGATGCCGGCCGGCCGGTGACGGACGAACTGCTGTATTCGCATCTACTCAAGTCCAACTGCCTGGTCACCGGCCAACCCGATTGGGGCATGGTGGCGATCCGCTACAGCGGCGCGGCCATCGATCGCGAAGCATTGCTGCGCTATGTGGTGTCCTTCCGAGAGCACAACGAATTCCACGAGCAATGCGTCGAGCGCATTTTCATGGATCTGATGCGCCATTGCGCGCCGACGCGTCTGGCGGTGTGGGCGCGCTACACGCGACGCGGTGGCCTCGACATCAATCCGTTCCGCGCCACCGACGAAGGTATGGCGCCCGGTAACGTGGGCGAGATGCGCCAATAAGAGGGGGTGTTGCGTCCACGAACAAGGCGCCCCGTGGGGCGCCTTTTGTTTGTGATGGTGGCCGATGCGGATCGGTCGATCAGCTCGGGGTATCCATCATCGATTGCAGGTAGTTCTGTACGCCCACCTTGTCGACCAGTTCGATCTGCGTTTCGAGCCAGTCGATATGCTCTTCGGTGTCGTCGAGGATTTCCTGCAGGATGTCGCGTGACACGTAGTCGCGCACGCTTTCGCAATGCGCGATGCCGTCCTTGACGGTTTGCTGTGCGCCGTATTCGAGCTTCAGATCGCATTGCAGCGCTTCGGGCACGTTTTCGCCGATGAGAAGCTTGCCCAGATCCTGCAGGTTGGGCAGGCCGCCCAGCATGAGGATGCGCTCGATGAGCTTGTCGGCGTGCTTCATTTCGCCGATCGACTCGGCGTATTCCTTGTTGCCCAGCTTGTCCAGACCCCAGTGGCGGTAGATGCGCGCGTGCAGGAAATACTGGTTGATGGCAGTGAGCTCATTCTTGAGCTGCGCGTTCAGGTAAGCGATGACGCCGCTGTCGCCTTGCATGATGAGACTCCTCCCGATTGCCAATGAATCAGGATAGGAGCATAGCAGGCGAAGAGGAGGGGCGAGAAGATTCTTACGCTGCGAGTGCCTGTATCTGGATGATGCCGTGGCCGGAGCCGGCGCACTCGGAAATCAGATCTTCGCAAGTCTCGCGGCAACAGCCACAGCCGCTGCAAACACCCAATTCCATGGTCAGTTCATCGACGGACTGCGAGCCGTTGTGGATCGCGTGGCGGATACGATGATCACTGACACCCTTGCACACACAGACAATCATGGCCGCTCAATAGTCCATGCAAATGAGAATGATTGCCATTGTGTTGATGAGAATAAATCTTGGCAAGCGGCATTTTGTGTCGACACACTTTTTGTGCCGACTCGCCCTGGGCGCCTAGGGGAGGGGGGTGACGGTGACGGCGACGTCCAGCTCGTGGCTGCCGCCGCCGAGGATCACCCCGCGCAGCGGTGACACGTCGGCGAAGTCGCGCCCATAGGCCAGCACGATGTGCTCGTCGCCCGGCCGGACCGCATTGGTGGGGTCGAATTCCAGCCAGCCCGTGCCGGGTACGAATACCGACACCCAGGCATGCGAGGCATCGGCCCCGACCAGGCGCGCTTGCCCTGGCGGCGGGGCAGTGAGCAGATAGCCCGACACATAGCGCGCCGGCAGGCCCATGGCGCGGATGGCGGCGATCATCAAGTGGGCAAAGTCCTGGCACACACCGCGCCCCAGCGACAGCAATTCTTCGACCGGCGTGCCGATGTGCGTGGCGTCGGGGTCATATTCGAATTCGTCGTGGATGGCGTGCATCAGGCTATCGACAGCCTTCAGCAGCGGGCGGCCGGGCGTGAAGTGGCGGGCGGCGAAGGCCAATGCGCCCTCACTGACGGGGGCGTGCGGCGAGTCAAACACGAATTCGCTGGCGGCGCGTTCGTCCGGCAAGGCCAGGATGGGTTGGTCGAAATGCCGGGCGGCTTCTTCCCACTCGATGGCATCGATATGAGGAGCCGCACCACGGGTCACGTCGACCTCGCTGCGCGCCAGGATGCGCAGCTTGGCATGCGGTTTGGCCAGTTCGAAGCGGCACACCGCATTGCCGAAATAGTCCTCTCCTTCGCCGCGCGCCTGTGGCGTCGGCGTGACGTCCAGCGTGTGGCTGTGGCAGCGCTGCCAGGGCGTGTCGAGGGGGCGCAGATGGGCGATCTGGTAGCTCAGGCCCACGGGCTCTTCGTAGGTGTAGGTGGTCAGGTGTTCGATGCGGTAGCGCATAGGCTTACACCAGCGTCGTACGCGTCGTGACGTGGCTGAAATAACGCGCCTGCAGGCGGTTTGCCAGCGTATTGCCGGTCAGCCAGACATCGTTGAGGAGTCTGCGCAGCTCGGCGCGGCGCGCAGCATTGGCAGTCCATGCTTCGGGTGTGCGTGCCATCAGGCGGTCGAGCAGGGGGAGCAGCAGATCGTCTGCCGCGCCGGGCGCGCTGGCCGGCAACTGGATACTGTGATCGAGCAGCGATTGGATCTGGTAAATAAGCGCTCGCGGGTTGTCATGGTCGGTCACGAGCAGTTCGGCCACCAGCGCCGGCTCGGCTGCGCGCTGATAACGGCGCCGATAGGTCAGCACGCTGTCGGACAGATCGATCAGCGTATCCAGGGCGACTGGCCGGTCGGCGGGCACCAGCAAGTGGGTGAGCGAGGTGGCGACGAACTGCATGCGCTCGATGCGGCGGCCCACCGCCTGGAAGCGCCAGCCGGCGTCGCGCGTCATGTGCTCCATGGTGTAGCCGGACAGCGTGATGAGCCCGAGCAGCGATTGGTCGAGGAATTCGAGCGCGTCCGACAGGCTGTGCGGGCCGCGCTTCCATTGCATAAGCAAGCGCTCCAGCCGGTTGTAGATGCGCCAACTGTCGGCGGCGAGGCGATCGCGCAGGGTGCGTGCCAGGCGGATGATCTGTTGCAGATTGCAGGCCGCCGGCCCCAACTGGCGTTGGTCACCCAGGGCCGCCAGCAGCATCGCCTGCGGCGTGACCGAGCCTTCGGGGGGGAGCATCACCGCCGTCGCTACCGCTGTCGCCAACAATTGCGGCCATTCGCCGTCGTCGGCGGCCAACTGGGCGCGCAGGCCGGTACGCAGCAGGCGCAGGCCGGCGTCGGCGCGCTCCACGTAGCGGCCGAGCCAGAACATGTTCTCGGCGATGCGGCTGGCCAGTGCGCCATGTTCGGCTTCGAAACCATCGAGACCGGCAGGCAACTGGCGTCGTGTATTCAGTGGCAGTTCCTGTTGCGCCGAACCCAGCACCCAGGTGTCCTTGCTGCCGCCGCCGCGCTGGATGGATATCACGCGGGTGTTTTCCGGACCGGCCACGCGGGTGAGCCCGCCGGGCATCACGACGTAACCTTGTGGCGTGGCCGCCGCATAGACGCGCAATCCGGTGACGCGGGCGCGCAGATCGCCATGGGTGACGTCCCAGACCGGCGCGCGCGACAGGTGCACGGCTTCCTGGCCGACGAAATCACGCGGCGCGCGGGTGATATGGCCGGCCAGATCGGCCAGCGCCTCGTCGTCCAGGTCGGCGGCGAAGATCGGTGCGCGGCCGCCATGCGTGTAGGCCGACTTGATGACCAGTTCCGGCAGGCGGGCGATGACGGCGTCGCAGGCAGCCGCTTCGCCACACCACCAGGTCGCCACCGAGGGCATCTGCAGAGCCTCGCCGAGAACGTGCTGCGCGATGGCGGGCAGGTAGCCGAGCAAGGCGCCGGATTCGATCAGGCCGCTGCCCAGCGCGTTGGCGATCAGGACTTCGCCGCGCCGCGCGGCGTCCACCAGACCCGCCACACCGAGCGTCGAATCGGCGCGCAGTTCGAGCGGATCACACCAGGCGTCGTCCTGCCGCCGCAGGATGGCGTGGACGCGCCGCAGGCCCGACAGCGTCTTGAGGAACACGCCACCGTGACGCACCGTCAGGTCTTGGCCTTCCACCAGTGGCAGGCCCATGCTGCGGGCGAGATAGGCGTGTTCGAAATAGGTTTCGTTGAACGGCCCTGGGGTCAGCAAAACCAGCAGCGGCTGTTCGTCGTCGCGCGGCGCCCAGTGCGCCAGGCTGTTGCGCAGAGCATCGAAAAAGCCCATCAACGGTTGCACGCGCAACCCCCGCAGCAGTTCCGGGAACTGGCTGCTGATGAGGGCACGGTTCTCCATGGCATAACCGGTGCCCGAGGGGGCCTGCGTGCGATCGGAGACGACCCACCATTGGCCGTCGGGCGAGCGCGCCAGGTCGGCCGCATACAAATGCAGATGGATGCCGCCAGGGACATTGATATGGCGGCACGGCCGCAGATAGCCGGGGTGGCCATAGATGGCGGCTGCCGGCACCAGACCCTGGTCGATCAATGTCTGCGGGCCATAGAGGTCGGCCAGGACGGCATTGAGCAGTTCGGCGCGCTGGGCGATGGCGCGCTCGACATAGGCCCATTCTTCGGCCGGCACGAGTTGCGGCAGCAGGTCCAGGTCCCATGGCCGGTCGGCGCCGCGGGGGTCGGCGTAGACGTTGTACGTGACGCCGTTGGTGACGATCTGCCGTTGCAGGGCGTCATGGGCGCCGCGCATGGCGCGCGGGCCGCGTTCGCCCAACTGCCGGATGAGGTCGCGCCAGTGTGCCCGCGGCCGCCCGTCAGGGCCCAGCAGCTCGTCATAGCGGTCGGCGACGGCGGGGTAGTGGTCGAATAAATTCATGGCGCTCGATCATGCACGGGGCATGCCAGGCGAACGTATATCAGATGGCGTGCCCGACCGGGCGGGCGTTGCAGATGTTTGCCGCCCGCCAGCGGGCTTTTGTTGCGCACACCCACCCCTGAATGGGGGAAGTGGATACAATTTGAGCCCCGCCCGATCGTACGCGAATTGTCCGCGCCATGTCCGTCACGTCCATCGCCGCGCGCGCGGCCTCGCCGACCAAATCCGGTAAACGCGGCACCGCCGCTGTCGATGCGCAGATCTACCAGGCTGTATTCAGCGCTGTCATGAGCCAGCGCCTGCGGCCCGGCACGCGCCTGCCCGAAGCCCGTCTATGCGAGCTGTTCGGCGTGTCGCGCACCATCGTACGCAAGGCCCTGCAGCGGCTGGCGCACGACCACATCATCGAATTGCGCGTCAACAAGGGAGCGGTGGTGGCCTCGCCGACACCCGAAGAGACCCGCGAAATCTTCGTCGCCCGCCGGGCCATCGAGGCCGCCATCATGCCGTTGGCGGTGGCGCATGCGACATCCGCCGATCTGGCGCGCCTGCGTCAGATGCTGGCGCACGAGCATGCCGCGTTGGACGGCCATGCGCATCATGAGTGGGTCAAGCTGGCCAGCGGCTTTCACATGACGCTGGCGGAAATCGCCGGCAACCCGATCCTGACGGGCTTTCTGACCGAACTGGTGTCACGCTGCTCGCTCATCGTGGCGCTGTACGAAGTGCCCGGCGAATCTTCATGCGAGCACGATGAGCACAGCCTGATCGTCGACCTGATCGAGGCGGGTGATGCTGCGGGCGCCACTGCCCGCATGAGCGAACACCTCGAAGCGCTCGAACGGCGCCTGCAGCCGGCCCCCGCCGCCGCAGAGCCGGACCTAGCCAGCCTGTTGGGCATGGACTGACGCACCGCCGCGGCGCACGTGTGCCTCAGAGCGGGGCGTGGTGGCGCCCTGGTCGGGGGCCGTGCCGTGGCATGGGCCGCGCCAGCTCGCCTGCCGGTGATGGCATGGCGCATGCTTGTATTCAATGCATAAAATGAATTGGATACAATTTATGGCCCGTTCAGTACAGGCATCGGCGTGGCAGGCGGTCCGCCCGAATCCCTATCCCGCATACCACCGCGTCTGCCAGGCTGCCTCATGAGCCCCTCCACCGATATCGATTTTTCGACCCTCACCGAATATCAGCGCTACAAGCTCATGGCGAGCCTGATCGTGCCGCGCCCGATTGCCCTCATCACCACCGTAAATGGCGCCGGTGTGGTCAACGCGGCGCCCTTTTCGATGTTCAACATGCTTGGCGAGGATCCGCCCATCGTCATGGTGAGCATCAATCGCCTGCAGGATGGCGCGCTCAAGGACACCGCCGCGAACATCCTGGCCAATGGCCAGTTCGTGGTGCACCTGGCCGATGAAGCCATCGCCGAGCAGATGCATCGCTGCGGCGAACGCTTTCCGAGCGAAGTCAGCGAGTTGGACATGGTCGGTCTGCGTACGGCGCCCTCGCAGGCCGTGGTGCCGCCCTATATCGTGGAAGCGCCGGTCGCCTTCGAGTGCAGCCTGCACGAAAAAATCGAGACCGAAAGCCGCTATATCTTTATTGGACGCGTGTTGTGGATGCACGCGCGCGAGGGGCTGATCGACACCGAGCGCTGGCGTGTCCATCTACAGAATTACCACCCGGTGGGCCGCTTTGGCGCCAGCTTCTACGTGCGCACGCGCGACCGTTTCGCCATCGAAACCGGCGAGGCCGCGCGCAGTACACCGATCGATGAGATCTGAGGCCCGTTGATGACCCAAGAATCCGATGTCGCTCACATGCGTGAAGCCATTGCTCAGGCCGAGCGGGCTTCGCTGGCGGGCAGCCGCCCATTTGGCGCGGTACTCGCCGATGCCACCGGGCAGCGTCTGTATGTGGCGCGCAATGACCAACTGAGTGGCGGTGATTGCACCGGGCATGCCGAAATGAACCTGGTGCGCCAAGCCAGCGCCGACCTCGGCGCGCCTGCTTTAGTGGGGGCCACTGTTTACGCCAGTGGCGAGCCGTGTGCCATGTGCGCCGGCGCGTTGTATTGGGCGGGCGTGGCGCGCATCGTGTATGGCGCGCCGCTGGCGAGCATCGAGCGCATCCTTGGCGGTAGTAGCCTCGGCTTGCCGCTGCGCGACGCATTGGCGCATGCGCAACGCAGCGTTCGCGTCGATGGCCCGGTGCTCGAGGATGAAGCCCGCGTGGCGCTCGAAGCCGGTGCGGCGCGCCTCAAGAACCTGCCCTGAACGGGTCAGCCTACCAGCGTGCCGGTCTTGGAGATCACGCTGGTGTCCACGTAATGCGTGGTGCGATTGCCGGCAGAAAAATCCGCCGTCCAACCCCCTAGATCGAGGCTGCGCAGGCGGCGCGCGTCATCCTGTGCGGTGGCGCCCCACCCCCGTTGCAGCGCAGCGATCAGCGTGCGCGCTGCCAGATAGCCTTCCAGCGCGGCGCATGACGGCGTTTCATCGAACAGCTTCGCTTGCGCCCGTGCGAACTCGCGTACGACCGGTGCCGTGTCACGCACGTCGGGCACCACGCGCGACACCACGATGCCGACGGCATGGCGCGGCCCGACGATCTGTTGCAGCGAGCCGATGTCGGTGGTCGAGGTGACGCACACAAAGGTACCTGGGCAACGTGGCACCACTTCGCGCGCCAGCACGCTGGCGCTGACGGTGTCGGCCAGGATGACCACCGCCTGCGGGCGGGCCTGGGCGATGCGGCCGGCGACGGCCACGGCATCGTTGCCATCGCGGCCGAGTACGAACCGGGCGGGTGTCGGCGCCTTGCGCTCGCGCAGCAGGGCCAGCGCCGCATCGCGCGCAATCGGGCCAGCGCCGTTCTCGGCATGTGCAATGGCCAGCGAAGTCAGACCCAGGCGCGCAAAGCGCCCGAGCAGGGTGGCGATCTCTTCGGCATAGGTGGCGCGCAGGAATACCATGCGCGGATTGTCGGCGTACTGATGGGCGCCGCTCATGGGCGCAAACAGCAGCGCATTCGATTGCGCAAAGCCGCGGTGCCGTGCCACCGCTTCGACACTGGCGTCGCCGGTGAAACCAAACAGGATGTTGGCACGGGTCTCGCGCAGCAGCGTATCGATGTTGGCCGCCGTGCGGGCCGGGTCGCCGCCGTCATCGAGTTGTACCAGGCGATAGCGCCGTGCTTTGTCAGTCGTCTGGTCGAAGGCCAGCTTGGCGCCGGTAAAATAATCCCGTCCCATGTTTTGCGCCGGGCCCGACAGATCCACCGATTGGCCGATGACGTATTCGGCGCGCGCTTGTGCCAGGGCGATGTCGGTCCGGAAGGTCAGGGCGGGGAGCGCCACGGCAGCGGTTGCGTGGCCGAGGAAGCGACGGCGATTCATGGCTCGGGAGGTGAGTGGGCGAGGGGCTGGGAGTGTGGCGCAGCAATGTTGTGTGCGTCTTACAACACTTTATGGCGCAAAAAATGCTCAATTCCCCGGCAGAAACAACGTACATTTGTTGCAACTAACCTGCGGAAAGCCTGTCCAGTAAGACGGCCTTTTGCCCCCCGCGCCGCCGGGATGCGGTTCCTTCCACAAAAAATAAGCGCTATGCACGCCATCGATTTCATTCAGGATCTTGCCGTCGTCATGCTCGTAGCGGGCATGGTGACGGTACTGTTTCACCGCTTCCGCCAGCCGGTGGTGCTCGGCTACATCGTGGCCGGCGTCATCATCGGCCCGTATACGCCCCCCTTCAAACTGATCAAGGACGAGCACACCATTCAGACCCTGGCCGAGTTGGGGGTGGTGTTCCTGCTGTTCTCGCTGGGGCTGGAATTCAGTATACGCAAGCTGGCCCGCGTGGGCGCCGCTGCCCTCATCGCCGCGCTCGCCGAAATCGCGCTGATGATGTTCGTGGGCTACCAGATCGGCATGTTCTTCGGCTGGGGGGGCATGAATTCGCTGTTCCTCGGCGCCATGCTGGCTGTGTCTTCGACGACCATCATCATCAAGGCGCTGGACGAACTGGGTCTCAAAAAAGAGCGTTTTGCCCAGGTCATCTTCGGCATCCTGATCATCGAGGACATCCTGGCCATTGCCATGCTGGTGCTGCTGTCGGCCATTGCCACCACCGGCTCGGTCAGCACCGGCGCGGTGTTCGGCACGCTCGGCAAGCTCTCGCTCTTCATGGTGGTGTCGCTGGTGCTGGGTGCGCTGATCGTGCCGCGCCTGCTGTCGTACGTGGCGCGTTTCGAAAACAACGAGATGCTGCTGGTGACCGTGCTCGGGTTGTGCTTCGGCTTCTGCCTGCTGGTCGTCAAGCTCGACTACAGTCTGGCGCTGGGGGCGTTCGTGATGGGCGCCATCATGGCCGAGTCGCGCCAACTGCATACCATCGAACGGCTGATAGAGCCGGTGCGTGACATGTTCAGCGCCATCTTTTTCGTCGCCATCGGGCTCTTGCTTGATCCGCGCATCCTGGTCGAATACTGGGAGCCCGTGGCGGTCATCACGGTGGCCGTGGTGCTGGGCAAGATCGTCTCGTGCGGCCTGGGCGCCTTCGCCGCCGGGCAGGATGGCCGTACCTCGCTGCGCATCGGCATGGGCCTGTCGCAGATCGGTGAGTTCTCGTTCATCATCGCCTCGCTGGGCGTGAGCCTCAAGGTCACCAGCGGCTTCCTCTATCCGGTGGCGGTGGCGGTCTCGGCGGTGACGGCGCTGTTGACGCCCTACCTGATCCGCGCCGCCGATCCGGTGTCGCGCAAGCTGGCCGAGGCCATGCCGGCGGCCATCTCCAACGTGGCCAATGGCTATACGACGCGGCTCAGGCGCATGAAGCTCGAGGGCGAGCAGGCTACCCTCGCCAAGATCATCGAACGCATCCTGCTGCAGATCGGCATCAATTTTTCGTTGGTGGTGGCGGTGTTCCTGGCGGCGGCCTTCCTGATCGACAGCGGCCGCAGCTACGTGACGCCCTGGGTGTCCGACGTCGATGTGCAGAACACTATCGTGTGGGGCGTGGCCTTGGTCACGTCGGTGCCTTTCCTGCTCGCCGGCTACGGCAAGCTCAAGGCGCTGGGCATGCTGCTGGCGGAGATGATCGTCGGTGTGCGCACCGGCCGCGCCATGCTGCCCCTGCGCCGCCTGGTGGCAGAGTCCGTGCCGGTGGTGGTGTCGTTGCTGGTGTTTGCCGCCGTGGTCGCCGTCAGCGCCGATATCCGCCCGCCGCTCTATATGATGGCGGCGGCCGTGGCGGCGGCGGCGATCCTGGCCTGGCTGCTGTACGACCATTTCACCAAGCTGCACTTCCGCTTCAAGCTAGCCTTGATTGATACCTTTGCCAACGCCGAGAAGCACTGACGCTTGGTGCGCCGGGCGCTAGCCGAACAGCGCCTGCGCCTGCATGACCGTGGCCGCATGAATGGCTACGGTGTCACCGATATCGTGGCCGTATCCACCGGCCATGGTGATCGCCACCGGTACGCCGTGCGCCCGGCACATACCCAGCACATATTCATCACGTTGGCGCAGCCCGTCGCGGGTCAGCGCCAGACGCCCCAGCCGATCGCCCGCGAACGGGTCGGCCCCGGCAAGATAAATGACCAGTTGCGGCCGGCAGGCGGCAAACACGCGCGGCAGGGCGTCCGCCAGCGCCGCCAAATAGGCGCCGTCAGTGGTGCCGTCGGGCAATTCCACATCCAGATCGCTGTGCGCTTTGCGGAACGGGAAGTTGCGCGCGCCGTGCATGCTGAATGTAAACACGCTGGCGTCATCGGCCAGGATGGTGGCCGTGCCATCGCCCTGATGAACATCGCAGTCCACAATGGCGATCTGGCCGATGCCTTCTTCGGCCTGCATGGCCCGGGCTGCGATGGCGGCGTCGTTGAAAACGCAGAAACCGCTGCCGAAGTCGGCATGGGCGTGGTGTGTGCCGCCGGCCAGATTGACGGCGCAGGCGCCACGCAAGGCCGCGCGCGCCGCTTCGATGGTGGCGCCGGACGAGCGCCGCGAGCGTTCGATCATCTCTGGCGACCACGGAAAACCGATGCACCGCATTTCTTCCGGACTGAGCGTGCCGCTGCTGGCGCGGGCCAGATAGTCCGCCGAATGGGCGCGACCGATTTGAATGTCGCTGGCTGCCGGTGGAATTAAAAAATCCTCATCCCCGAATAACCCTGAAGCGATCAAGGTGTCACGCAACCGGGCATATTTTTCCATTGGAAATCGATGTCCCGGCGGTAATGGCAGAACGAAATGGTTCGAGTAATACAGTTTCAATTCAAATGTAATTTCAATTTTGTTGGGTTTGTCGTTTTGCGTAAAGCCGTCATCGTGCCGTAACACAGGCGGGGCGCGGGTTTGGCTGCAGCGTCGCACCGTGCATGGGCATATCGTGAGTCATATCGGTGCGGTGCCGGAGACATCACATACGGGTTTTTACAGAGAGGGGTTTACGATAATAAAAAAACCCCCGGCAGAAAGGGCATATGGCTTGCCTGGGTGTTTTGATTGCCGTATCGTGGCTTACAGCAGGCGACTAAGCGAACGCAGCGTTGAACTCACGTCCTTCCGCGTTTTTCCGCTTCGTTTGCAGCACGGCCGCACGGCCCCGATCGTTTTTTTGCAAGTAAGGAAATCGCAGTATGGCAACTGGTATCGTCAAGTGGTTCAACGACGCTAAAGGTTTTGGCTTCATTACGCCGGATCAAGGTGGTGAAGACCTGTTCGCACACTTTTCCGAGATTTCGGGTGCCGGCTTCCGTTCGCTGAAGGAAGGCCAGCGCGTCGAGTTCGAGGTCAAGCAGGGTCCGAAAGGCCGCCAAGCTTCGACTATCAAGCCGCTCTAAGGTATACTCCGACATTCGTGAGGCGGGGGCCCTCTGGGCTCCCGCTTTGTTTTTATCGTTTCCGACGCCTGGAGGTAATGCTGGGGGTCGGCGGCGAGCTTGCGTCTTGCGCCAAAAAACGTTTAGAATCGCGGGCTTGCCGAAAGCAATCGAGAACATTAGCCATGATCGCTACTGAAGTTAAGGCGAAGATCGTCGCCGAGTATCAACAATCCCAAGGCGACACCGGTTCGCCCGAAGTGCAGGTCGCGCTGCTGACTGCGCGCATCAACGGTCTGACCGACCACTTCAAGGCCAACGTCAAGGACCACCATTCCCGCCGTGGTCTGCTCAAGATGGTGAGCCAGCGCCGCAAGCTGCTCGACTACCTCAAGAGCAAGGACTACGACCGTTATCGCAGCCTGATCGAGCGCCTGGGCCTGCGCAAGTAATTTGCGCCTGAGCACCATGATCGCTTGCGGTCGTGACCGTCAGCGCACCGGGCCTGCATCAGCGGCACGGTCGCACTGACATGGCAATAGCCGGCGTCGCCCCCAAGGGCCCGCCGGCTTTGTTTTTCTAAGGGACGCTTTCACAGGCGTCGCACGCCGCCAAACGGACGGCGCGCGGGGCTTCATACCAAGAAAGGATTTCCATGCCCACTGCTATCAAGAAGAGCTTCCAGTACGGCGCGCATACCGTCACGCTGGAAACCGGCGAGATCGCTCGCCAGGCGCATGGCGCCGTGATCTGCACGATCGACGATACCGTCGTTCTGGCGACCGTTGTTGGCGCCAAGGACCCGAAGCCGGGTCAAGATTTCTTTCCCCTGACCGTCGACTACGTCGAAAAATTCTATGCCGCGGGTCGCATCCCCGGCGGTTTCTTCAAGCGTGAAGGCCGTCCGACCGAGAAGGAAACGCTGACCTCGCGCCTGATCGACCGTCCGATCCGCCCGCTGTTTCCGGAAGGTTTCTACAACGAAGTGCAGGTCGTCGCGACCGTCATGTCGCAGAACCCGGAAGTCGATGGTGACATTCCTGCGCTGATCGCCACGTCGGCCGCGCTGGCCATCTCCGGCATCCCGTTCAATGGCCCGATCGGCGCCGCCCGCGTGGGCTATGTCGATGGCCAGTACATCATCAACCCGACCAAGAGCCAGCTGGACAACAGCCAGATCGACCTGGTCGTGGCGGGTACCGAAGTCGGCGTGTTGATGGTCGAATCCGAAGCCACCGGCCTGCCCGAAGACGTCATGCTGGGCGCCGTGGTGTTCGGCCACCAACAGATGCAGACCGTCATCCAGGCCATCAACGAACTGGTCGAACAAGCCGGCAAGCCGGAATGGGACTGGTCCGCTCCGGCCAAGGACGAAGTGCTGATCGGCCGCGTCAAGGAACTGGTCCAGGCCGACCTGGAACAAGCCTTCCGCACCACCAGCAAGAGCGAGCGTAGCGGCATGCTCAAGGACATCACCAAGAAGGCCGTGACCGCGCTGGTCAACGGCGAAGAAGGTGCGCCGAGCGAAAACGCCGTCAAGAACGTGCTGTTCGATCTGGAATCGAACATCGTGCGTTCGCGCATTCTCAATGGCGAGCCGCGCATCGACGGTCGCGACACGCGCACCGTGCGTCCGATCGACATCCGCGTCGGCGTGCTGCCGCGCGCCCACGGTTCGGCCCTGTTCACCCGTGGCGAAACGCAGGCCCTGGTGGTGACCACCCTGGGCACCGGCCGCGACGAGCAGGTGATCGACGCCATCGCCGGCGAGTACAAGGAGCGCTTCATGCTCCACTACAACATGCCTCCGTACGCCACCGGCGAAACGGGTCGCGTGGGCTCGCCCAAGCGCCGCGAAATCGGCCACGGCCGTCTGGCCAAGCGCGCCCTGGCGGCCATGCTGCCGGGTGACAAGGACTTCACCTACACCGTGCGCGTGGTGTCCGAAATCACCGAATCGAACGGTTCCAGCTCGATGGCCTCCGTCTGTGGCGGCTCGCTGTCGATGATGGATGCCGGCGTGCCGATGCAGCACCACGTGGCCGGTATCGCCATGGGTCTCATCAAGGAAGGCAACCGCTTTGCCGTGCTGACCGACATTCTGGGTGATGAAGATCACCTGGGTGACATGGACTTCAAGGTGGCGGGTACCAAGGACGGCGTGACCGCTCTGCAAATGGACCTGAAGATCGACTCGATCTCGCCGGCCATCATGCACAAGGCGCTCGAGCAGGCGCGCGAAGGCCGTCTGCACATCCTGGGCCTGATGGAACAAGCCCTGCCGGAAAGCCGCAACGACGTGTCGCAGTTCGCGCCGCGCATGCTCACCATGAAGATCAATCCGGAAAAGATCCGTGACGTGATCGGCAAGGGTGGCGCGGTGATCCGTGCGCTGACCGAAGAAACCGGCTGCGTCATCGACATTCAGGACGATGGCAGCGTGACCATCTCGTCGGTGGATGCCGCCAAGGCTGAACTGGCCAAGGCACGCATCGAAGCGATCGCTGCCGAAGTGGAAGTCGGCAAGGTCTACGACGGCACCGTCGTGCGTCTGCTCGATTTCGGCGCCATCGTGAACATCATGCCGGGTCGTGATGGCCTGCTGCACGTCTCGCAGATCGCCAACGAGCGCGTCAACAACGTGGCCGACTACGTCAAGGAAGGCCAGGCTGTGCGCGTGAAGGTGCTCGAGACCGATGAAAAGGGCAAGATCCGCCTGTCGATGAAGGCCCTGCTCAACGAAGCACCGGCCGCTGACCAGCCGGCGCAGTAAGCAGGCTTGGCGGTAATGAAAAAGGGACGCGCGAGCGTCCCTTTTTTGTGCCTGCGCCGCCGGCGCAATGCCTGGTTTAGCGTTCAGGTGGCGTCGACGCTCTGCCCGATCATCATGCGATGGCCGTCCGGCGTGGCGATGGCCATTTCGCGCATGCCCCAGGGTTTGTTGGCGGGCGCCTGCAGGATGATGGCGTCGCGCGAGGCAAACTCGGCGAACAGGGCGTCGACGTCGTCCACATGCCAATAAGCAAAATAGGCGTGGTCGCCCAATTGCGCCGGCAACAGTGCGTCGGGGCAATGACCGAGCATGACGCGAGCGCTGCCGCGGTGCAGCGTGTGCCAGTCGTCGCCATCCTGCCAGTCGGTGGTGAAGCCCAGCACTTCATGGAAATAACGTGCGCTGCGGGCCAGGTCGGGCACCGCCAGGACGTGGGCGAACGGGCGCAGCGCGGTCTTGTTGTCGGTCGTCATCGTGGAAGCGCCTTTCTCAAAAACCGGTCTATGAAGCGGATTATCCGTCGCGCAGGCCGTCCCATTGGCGCCAGGCGGCGATGCGCTCACGGGCACCAGCGAGCGCCATGAGTCCCTGGTGCGCCAGCACGGCATACCACACCGTACCCTGCATCTGACGCAGCGCCAGGAATGGCGACAGCGCGGCCCACGAGAGGGCGCCCTGATAGGCTTCGAGTGCCGACTCCGGGCCGCCCGGCATGCGACGGGCGAAGCAGGTCAGGTCCCATTCGACGGGGCCGCGGCAGGCGTCTTCGAAGTCGTTCCACAGCAGGCGGCCATCACGCGTGCGCAGCAGATTGGGGCCTTGCGCATCGCCATGCAGCGCCTGTTGCGCGAAGGTGTGCGCGGCGAACCAGTCGGCGATGTGCCGGTGTGCCCCAGCCAGCATGTCGGCGTCATCGTGTTCCAGGATGCCCTGGGCTCGCGCCGTGCCGATCCAGTCGCCGATCTCGCCGATCAGGTGGGTGAAATCGGGTAGCTCGCCGGTGTAGTCGCGCAGTGCCGTGTGCAGATGATGCAGACGCAGTCCGGTCTCCATGGCGACCGGGGCGGTGTCGGTGTCGACATCCACCCATTCCCAGAAACTGAACACCAGGCCTTCGCTGTGGTGCGGCCCGGGTGGCAACAGCGTGCTGGGCGGCACCACCTCGACGTGGCGATCGTTCAGATAGGTGGCGAGGGCCACCTCGCGCGCCAGGCGCGCTTCGATGTCGGGCCGGATCAGGCGAGTGGTGGCAGCCACGCGGGCGACCACGGGGGCCGGCGCCAGATGCACCAGCACGTTGCTCCAGTGGGCGACCACGCGGGGCTCACGCACTTCGAGACCCTGCTGGCCGGCGAAGCGGGCCACCACGTCACGGGCGTGGGCTGCGAAGTGGCGCGCGTCCATGCCTTACATCTCCTGGTAGATCGGCCCTTCACCCCCTTGCGGCGGCACCCAGTTGATGTTCTGGGTCGGGTCCTTGATGTCGCAGAACTGCGTGCACTGCAAGAGCTGCGACATCAAGGACCCGACCCAGAACAT
>JASGFB010000029.1:0-41467 GCA_047605765.1 Rhodocyclaceae bacterium | reverse complement strand
TCCAGCCGGCGCCGGGCAGGTACACCTCGCACCAGGCGTGCAGGTCGGTGAAGTCGGCCGCCGGCCCGCTGGGGCCGTCGAGCGATTTGACATCCGGTGTCAGCTGGATCAGGTAGCCGGACACGAAGCGCGCCGCCAGCCCAAGGTGGCGCAGCAGTTGCACCAACAGCCAGCCGGAGTCGCGGCACGAGCCCGATCCGCGCTCCAACGTCTGCTCGGGCGTTTGCACGCCGGGCTCCATGCGGATCAGATAGCTCACGTCGTGCTGCACGCGCTGGTTCAGGTCGACCAGAAAATCCACGCTCGGACGCGGTGTGCGCGGCACGCCTTCGAGGTAACGCTCGAAGCGTGGTGTCAGGGCCTGGCGGGCCAGGTAGGGTTGCAGCTCCTGCAACTGCTCGGCGCTGTAGGCGAACGGGATCTTCTCGGCCACCGGTTCGAGAAAGAAGTCGAACGGGTTGATGACCGACAGCTCGGCCACCAGGTCGATCTCGACCTTGAACTCGCGCGTTTTCTCGGGGAAAACCAGGCGCGCCAGATAGTTGCTCTGCGGATCCTGCTGCCAGTTGATGAAGTGCTCGCCGGGCGTGACGTGCTGCGAGTACGCCAGGATCGGCGTGCGGCAGTGGGGCGCTGGTCGCAGGCGCACGACTTGCGGCGACAGCGCGACCTCGCGGTCGTAGTGGTATTGCGTGACGTGATTGAGCTTGACGTGGATCGACACTGTGCGCACTCCGGCTGTTGCCCTGTCAGGTGCGCATCATCAAGCAAAATGCATGCAGGCTTGTTACGCCAATCGGGCACGCCGAGGATGCGCCCGATTGGCCGCCGTTCAGGCCTCGCTGACGAGGTCGGTCAGGCGTAGCGTGGCGATGCGTTCGATCTGGCCGAGCGCCTCGCGGAACTCGTCGGCCGGGCTGTTGCGCAGGCGGGCGTCGAAGCGTTCGATGATCTGCGTCCGGTCGTAGCCGCGCACCGCCATGATGAACGGAAAGCCGAACTTGGCGCTGTAAGCGGCGTTGAGCGTCTGCAGGCGCGCGAATTCTTCCGGCGAGCAGGCGTCCAGCCGGGCGCCGGCCTGCTCGCGGGTGGATTCGGCGGTCAGCTCGCCCCGGATGGCGGCGCGGCCGGCCAGTTCGGGGTGGGCGCGCACCAGGCGCATCTGTTCGTCCTGGCTGGCGGACCACATGGCACGGGCGAGTGCCTCGCGCAGGGCGGTGGTGCTGGTGAATGGGCGTTCGGCCCAGGCGCGCTCGGCGACCCAGGGCGAATGCTCGAAGACACCGTCCAGCGCGGCCACGAACTGGTCGCGGTCCATGCCGGAGAGGCTGTTCAGGCTCATCATCGTATAGACGTGTCTGTTAGGGTCGTCGCAGGGTAGTGAGCGCAGGCGCGGCGGGCAATCCGCCACCCGCTATATGCAATCTGCGCAGCACCGAATGAGCCGGCCGGCGCCACCGCGCCAGCAGGGACATGCGAGGGGCCACATACCTGTTATACGCGGGCAGCTTGGGGCTCGCACCTATAATCGGCGACATGGAAGTAGGGAGATTCTGACATGGGACTGTCGACGCACGTTCTCGATACCGCGCACGGCAAGCCGGCCGCCGATATGCGCTACCGGCTGTACCGCTTGTCCGACGCCGAAGGCGCCACGCGCAGCCTGTTGCGCGACGGGCGGACCAATCACGACGGCCGCACGGATAGCCCCTTGTTGTCCGCTGATGCGATGGAGGCAGGCCACTACGAACTGGTGTTCGACGTGGCCGCCTATTTCACGGCGCTGGGCGTGGCCTTGCCGCAGCCGCCCTTCCTGGATGTCGTCGTGCTGCGCTTTGCCGTGGCCGATCCGCACGCGCATTACCACGTGCCGCTGTTGGCGTCGCCGTGGAGCTATAGCACTTACAGGGGAAGTTGATGGATACCGGGTACTTGATCGAACTGGCCAGTCTGCTGTTGCGCTGGCTGCACTTGGTGACGGGGATCGCGTGGATCGGCGCCTCGTTCTACTTCATCTGGCTGGACAACAGCCTCAAACCCCCGGTCGATCCCGAACTGCAGAAGAAAGGCGTCGGTGGCGAGTTGTGGGCCGTGCACGGCGGCGGCTTCTACAACCCGCAAAAATACTCGGTGGCGCCCAAGAACCTGCCCGAGGAGCTGCACTGGTTCAAGTGGGAGGCGTATTCCACCTTCATCACCGGCTTCCTGCTGATCACGGTCCTGTATTACTTCCAGGCCAGCATCTACATGGTCGATCCCAACGTGTCGCCGATCTCGTCGTCGACGGCGGTGTGGATCGGCATCGGCACGCTGGTGCTGGGCTACGTGATTTACGACGTGTTGGCGCGCCTGCTCATCCAGCGCAGCCAACTGGTGTTCGCCGTCGTCTACGGGCTGTTCGTGGTGGCGGTGACCTACGGGCTCACGCATCTGTTGTCGGGGCGTGCCGCCTTCATCCACGTCGGCGCCATGATCGGCACCACCATGGCGGCCAATGTGTTCTTCTGGATCATCCCCGGCCAACGCAGCATGGTCGATGCCATGAAGAAGGGCCAGGCGCCCAATGCGCAGGACGGCAAGCGCGGCAAGCAGCGCAGCGTGCACAACAACTACCTGACGCTGCCGGTGCTGTTCTGCATGATCAGCAACCACTACGCCTTCACGTATTCGCATCCGCATGCGTGGGCCGTGCTGTCGCTGATCATGATCGCGGCCGTGCTGATCCGCCACTTTTTCAACCTGCACCACAAGGGCCAGTTGCGGCTGGAATTCCCCATCGCGGGGGCGGCGATCCTGTTGCTGGTATTCATCTGGGTGGCGCCCAGCCCGGCGCCGATGCCGGTCGCCACTGCGCCGGCCGCGGCGGGCGACCCGCACGCCGGCATGGCGATGGCGCCGGTGGCTGCGCTGACGGTAGCCGATATCCGCCCCATCATCGATGCCCGCTGCACGGCCTGCCATGCCGCCAAGCCGACGATGATGCCGTCGGCCCCGGCCGGTGTGATGCTCGATACCCCCGAGCGCATCTCGGCCCAGGCTTCCAAGGTGTATGCCCAGGTGGTGACGCTCAAGGCCATGCCGCTGGGCAACGTCACCGCCATGACCGACGACGAGCGTGCCAAGCTCGCCGCCTGGTTCCAGGGCGGCGCCAAGCCCTGAGCGCCTGACCCGTTGCGCGCGCCAAGCCGCGCGGGCGTCCTGTCGATGCACCGATGCGGCGCATGCACGCGCGGCCTCGGTGCGTTGCTGTTAGCGGCCCCCGCTGATCGGGGGCTGCATCCGGTTCTCTCCCATTCCGCCGAAAGCCGCGCCACCACTGGCGCTGCGCGCGTCGATCGCGATCCTGGCATTGCCTTTGCATGAGCGCCTCCAGGCGGCCTGACTGGTCAGACCGCAACGAGACGCCATGACCAAGCTTTCGAATTTCGCCGCTCAGACACTGCAACGACATATCCACGAGGGTACCTACCCGCCGGGCGCGCCGCTGCCGTCGCAGCGCGAGCTGTCGGCGTCGCTGGGCATCAGCCGCGCGTCGCTGCGCGAGGCGGTGTCCACGCTCGAAGCCCTCGGCCTGGTGCACGCCCAGCCCGGCCGCGGCGTCTACGTCACCGGCGGCACGCTGGCCGCCAACGATGGCCGGCGTGTGGCGCCGATGGCCGACCCGTGGGCCGCTTTCCAGTTTCGCGGCATCGTCGAGCCGGCCGCCGCTGCCCTCGCGGCACGCCACGCCAATGCGGACGTCATGGAAGCGCTGGGAGCCATCCAGGCGCGCATGGAAGCGGCCCTGCGCGCGCTCGATCTGGTCGACGCTTCGCAGGCCGATCTCGATTTCCACCTTGCCTTGGCCGATGCCTCTGGCAACGCACTGCTGGCCAGTGCCATCTGCGCGCTGGAAGCCCCCATCGCTCACAGCCTGCGCCTGCCGTTCGCCGATCCGGCGGGGGTGTGGGCGCCGGCCGACGAACACCGCGCCGTGCTGGCTGCCATCACCGCGCGCGACGCGGCAGGCGCGCAGGCGGCCATGCAAACCCATCTTGCCCGGGCGGCCGCCCGCATCGGGCTCGTGCTTGAACTGCCCTGACCACGGGCGCTTGAAAAGGAGCATCACCATGAATCGTCGTCTGTTCGGCCTCATCGCCGCCACCCTGACCGCCACGCTCCTCACCGCGGGCATCGCCCGCGCCGACGTGCTCGACACCGTCAAGAAGAACGGCGTGCTGCGCGTGGCCGTGCCGCAGGATTTCCCGCCCTTCGGCACGGTCGGCACCGACATGAAGCCGCAGGGCTACGACATCGACATGGCCGCGCTGATCGCCCGCGAAATGGGCGTCAAGCTCGAACTGGTGGCAGTGACCAGCACCAATCGCGTGCCCTACATCACCACCGGCAAGGCTGATCTGGTGATCTCCAGCCTGGGCAAGAATCCGGACCGCGAGAAGGTGCTCGATTTCTCCGACGCCTACGCCCCGTTCTATAACGGCGTGTTCGGCCCGGCAGACATCAAGGCGACCGCACCGGCCGATCTGGCCGGCAAGACCATCGGCGTCACGCGTGGCTCGGTGGAAGACCTTGAGCTGAGCAAGGTGGCGCCGAGTAACGCCACCATCAAGCGCTTCGAAGACAACAACGCCACCATCTCGGCCTACCTGTCTGGCCAGGTGCAGTTGGCCGCCACCGGCAACGTGGTCGCGGCGGCGGTCAATGAGCGCACGCGTCTGCGTCCGCTCAACACCAAGTTCCTGATCAAGAATTCGCCGTGCTATGTCGCCGCCAACAAGGGCGAAACGGCCCTCATCGCGGCGGTGAATCAGGTGATTGCCAAGTCGAAGAAAAACGGCTCGCTCAACGCCATTGCCATGAAGTGGCTGCACAACCCGCTGCCGGCGGATCTGTAAGCGCAACACAGAGTAGGGGGCGTGCCTGGCGCGCCCCGTTTTGACCTGATCGATAGGCAGCCATGGCGTACCAGTTCGATTTCATTTCGGTGTGGTCCTACCACGACCAGTTGCTCAAGGGCGCCGTGGCCACGCTTGGCCTGACCGCCGTCGGGGCGACACTGGGCGTGAGCCTGGGCATCGTGGGGGCGGTGTCGCGCGCGTGGCGCGTCAAGCCGCTGGCGCAGATCTTCGGTGTGTACGTGGAGCTCATACGCAACACACCTTTTCTGGTGCAGTTGTTCTTTATTTTCTTCGGGCTGCCCTCGCTGGGCATCAAGCTCACCGAATGGCAGGCGGCCATCATCACGATGGTCGTCAACCTGGGGGCGTATTCCACCGAGATCGTGCGCGCCGGCATCCAGGCGGTGCCGCGTGGGCAGATCGAGGCGGCCGCCTCACTTGCCATGACGCGCGTACAGATATTTCGCCACGTGGTGCTGCGCCCCGCCTTGTCGAAGGTGTGGCCGGCGCTGTGCAGCCAGGTGGTGATCGTGATGCTCGGCTCGTCGGTGTGCTCGCAGATCGCGGCGGAAGAACTGACCTTCGCGGCCAACTTCATCCAGTCGCGTAACTTCCGCGCCTTCGAGACCTACATCGTCGCCGCCATCATGTACTTCTTGCTGGCGCTCGTCGTGCGGCAGTTGTTGTTGCGGCTGGGCCAGCGCTACGTGATGAGGAAAGCGCCATGATGATGGAATTCTCGCTGTGGGACATCGTGCGCAACCTGGCCTTCGCCGCCGGCTGGACGATCATGCTGTCGCTGGTGGCCTTCGCGTTCGGCGGCTGTGTCGGCATTGCACTGCTGGCCGCGCGCATCGGCAAGTTTGCGCGCTTGCGCACAGCGGCCAAGGTGTACATCGAACTGTTCCAGGGCACACCGCTGCTCATGCAACTGTTCCTGGTGTTCTTCGGCATCGCGCTGTTCGGTCTGGACGTGCCGGCCTGGCTGGCGGCGGCCATCGGGCTGACCCTTTTCACCAGCGCCTATCTGGCGGAAATCTGGCGCGGCTGCGTAGAGGCGATTCCGCGCGGCCAGTGGGAGGCCTCGGCGAGCCTGGCGCTCGACTGGTTTCAGCAGATGCGCTACGTGGTGCTGCCGCAGGCGCTGCGCATCGCCATCGCGCCAACCGTGGGTTTCTCGGTGCAGGTGGTCAAGGGCACGGCGGTGACCTCGATCATCGGCTTTGCCGAACTGACCAAGACCGGGTCGATGCTGGCCAATGCCACCTACCAGCCGTTCCTCGTCTACGGCTGCGTGGCGGTCGGCTATTTCATTTTGTGTTACCCCTTGTCGCTGTATGCGGCGAGTCTGGAAAGGAAGTTCCATGGCGTTCGTGCGCATTGACGGTCTGCACAAACACTTCGGCAGCAATCACGTGCTCAAGGGCATCGACCTGCGTATCGAGGAGGGCGAGGTGGTCGCCATCATCGGCCGCAGCGGTTCGGGCAAGAGCACCTTGCTGCGTTCGATCAACGGGCTGGAAACCTTCGACGACGGGCTCGTCGAAGTCGATGGCGAGCGCCTGCATGCCGGGCAGACCGATCTGCGTGCATTGCGTCAGAAGGTCGGCATGGTGTTCCAGCAGTTCAATCTGTTTCCGCACCTGACGGTGGGGCAGAACGTGATGCTGGCGCCCAACGTGGTCAAGAAGACGCCGCGCGAGCAATGCGAACGCGTGGCGCGCGAGATGCTCGACAAGGTCGGCCTCGGCATGAAGTTCGACGCCTTTCCCGATCAACTCTCGGGCGGCCAGCAACAACGCGTGGCGATTGCCCGGGCGTTGGCGATGCAGCCCAAGGTGATGCTGTGCGATGAGATCACCTCGGCCCTCGACCCCGAGCTGGTGAACGAAGTGCTAGCGGTGGTCAAGCAGCTCGCCGCCGAGGGCATGACGCTCATCATGGTCACGCATGAGATGCGCTTTGCACGCGAGGTCGGCGACAAGCTGGTGTTCATGTACGAAGGGCGCGTGCACGAAAGCGGCCCGCCGAAGGAACTGTTTGCGGCACCGGGCACGCCGGAGCTGGCCAGCTTCATCAGCGCAGTGGCCTGATCGGCACATACGAAAACGCCCCGCATGCGGAGTCCGCATGCGGGGCGTTTTTTATGGCGGCGGCGTTCAGGCTTGCTGGATGGCGTACATGCCGCCAAAGCGGGTGCTGGCGTCGTGCGACAGCGCCTGGAAGCTGCCTTCTTCGACGAGGTGCCCACGCTCGAAGACGAGGATCTTGTCCGCTTCTTTGAGCGTGCTGATGCGGTGCGCGACGATGATCATCGTCTGGTCGTTGCGCCGGTTGCGCAACAGGCCATCCATGACGCGTTGTTCGGTAGCGGAGTCAAGCGCCGAGGTCGCTTCGTCGAGCAGCAGGATCGGCGCGTTGCGGCATACCGCGCGTGCGATGCCGACGCGTTGGCGCTCGCCGCCCGAGAGCGAATAGCCGCGTTCGCCCACCACCGTGTCGAGCCCTTCGGGCAGGCGCGCGATGAGGTCTTGCAGGCAGGCGATGTGGCAGGCGCGTTCGAGCGTTTCGGCCGGTACGTCACGCATCATCGTGAGGTTTTCGCGCAGCGAGAAGTTGAACAGTTCGGTTTCTTGCAGCACGACCGCGATGTGGGCGGTGAGGTCTTCGTGGCGGATATCGGCCACCGATTCGTCGCCCACCTTGATGCTGCCGCTTTCGAGGTGATAGAGCCCCAGCAGCAACTTGATGAGCGTCGATTTGCCCGAGCCCGAATGGCCGGCCACGCCCACGATCTGCCCACGCTCGATGTCCACCGTCAGCGGGCCGATGGCCGGCTTGTCGCCATAGCGGAACATGGCCTGGTCGATGCGGATGCGCGACCAGGCGCTGGGGAATTTGCGATCGCCTTTGTGCAGGCTGTGGTTGGCCCAGAAGATCGGCATCATGCGGCCGAGGTTGGATTTGCGCTCGATCATCGTCTGGATGCGATCGGCGAAATCGGTGGAGGCATCGCGCAGCTTGTCGAAATATGCTGCGTAGGTAATGAAGAAGCCCGCCGCCAGATGGCCGTGCATGACCATGTAGCCGATCAGCAGCA
The DNA here is from genome assembly GCA_047605765.1 of Rhodocyclaceae bacterium. GTDB lineage: Bacteria > Pseudomonadota > Gammaproteobacteria > Burkholderiales > Rhodocyclaceae > JBGVSA01. The sequence continues at coordinate 33,469 of JASGFB010000029.1, read as the reverse complement.
GGTAGCCCGCCCAGCACATGCTGTTGTGGATCTGATAGCACATCCACTTGGTGTTCGACAGGCGCAGGCGTTCGTACGACAGCTTGCGCGCCAGCTCTTCGCGCTGGGCCACGTTGCCGGTCATGCCACCGGCCGCGCCCATGGCCTTGACGGCCAGGATGTTGGCGGCGCTTTCGACGAAGCTGCCGCTGGCGTTTTCGATGGAGTGGTTGATGCGGTCGGACAGGCGCGAGATGCGGTAATCGAAATAGCGCTCGATGCCGAACAGCGTCCCCAGGTAATACAAAAAGAAGAACCCGAACCACGGATTCAGATACAGGCAGGCGCCGAGCGAACCGATGACCACCACCAGCGCGGTGGATGCCTGCGTGACGATGTCGCTGGTCCATTCGCGGATGGCTTCGGAGCCGGTGATGATGCGCTGCGCCTTGTTGCCGGTGGATTCGTGCTGGTGCCAGGCGAGTGAAAAATCCAGCAGCCGCTCGAAGCCCTGCACCTTGGCGCGGTAGCGCGCGTTGAGGCTCATGCGGCCGAGCATGCGCTTGCTCGACAGGCGCACCAGCGAGACCACGGCGTTGGCGGTGGCCAGCATGCCGACGAACCAGAACAGCGGCGCGGCACTGGGTTTGTCGCCGACGTGCGTCAGGTAATCGATGAGGAAATTGGCGATCAGCCCGATGAAGTAGGGCGGCACCATGTTGAACATCAGGACCAGCAGCAGTACGCCGCAGAAAAACAGGTACTTGTGGCGCTCTTCACCCAGAAAGTACCAGATGGCGCGCGGCAGATCGCGAATCGAGAAACTCTCGTCGCTCGGGGCGGTTTTCATGTTTGGTTCCGGCGGCCGAATGGCCTGATGAGGGGCGGTGCCTGGGAGGCACCGCCGGGACGGAGGCCGATTATACGCTTAACCTCACGTCCCTGCGCCGGTCGCCGCGCAGCGGGCGGTGTCAGCTCGCCTGCGATTTCTGTTCCAGCGCTTCCCAGCGTTCGAGCATTTCGAGCAATTGCATCTCGATGTCGTCCAGGCGCGACTTGAGGCCGGCGACTTCTTGCGGCGCGTCGCGGTACAGCGTCGGATCGGCCATGCGCGCCTGGATGCTGTTCTGCTCGGCTTCCAGCGCCGAGATCTTGGCGGGCAGTTGGTCGAGTTCGCGCTTTTCGTTGAAGCTGAGCTTGGTGGCGCGATTGGCCGCCTTGCGCTCGGACTCGGCCGGCCGGCTGGCTTCCTTGGGGGCGGCCGCGCGTGCGGTCTGTTCGTCTTCCTGTTTTTTGACGCGTGCCCAGTCGGCGTAGCCGCCGGCATATTCGCCCCAGCGACCGTCGCCTTCAGAGGCGATGGTCTGCGTGACCACGTTGTCGAGGAAGGTCCGGTCGTGGCTGACCAGGAACACCGTGCCGTTGTAATCCTGCAGCAGCGATTCGAGCAGTTCGAGCGTTTCGATGTCGAGGTCGTTGGTCGGCTCGTCGAGCACCAGCACGTTGGCCGGCTTGGCGAAGAGGCGCGCCAGCAGCAGACGGTTGCGTTCGCCGCCCGACAGCGATTTGACCGGCGAGCGCGCGCGCTGCGGCGAGAACAGGAAGTCGCCCAGGTAGCCGATGACGTGCTTGCGCGTGCCGCCGATCTCGACAAAATCGGAGCCCGGGCTGATCACGTCGGTGAGCACGGCTTCGGGGTCGAGTGCGGTACGGAACTGATCGAAATAGGCCACTTGCTGGCGCGTGCCGCGGCGAATGCTGCCGGCATCGGGTTCCAGTTCGCCGAGGATCAGCTTGAGCAGGGTGGTCTTGCCGGCGCCGTTGGGGCCGATCAGGCCGATACGATCGCCGCGCAGGATGCGGGTGGAAAAATCGCGTACCACCCACCGTTCGCCAAAGCACTTTCCCACCTCATGCAGCTCGGCGATCATCTGGCCGGAGGTGTCCCCGCGTTCCAGCTGGAAGGCCACGTTGCCGACGCGATCGCGCCGCGCCGCGCGCTGGCGGCGCAGGTCTTCGAGCCGCTTGACGCGCCCTTCGTTACGCGTGCGCCGGGCTTCCACCCCTTTGCGAATCCACACTTCTTCCTGTGCCAGGAATTTGTCGAATTCGGCGTTGCTTTTGGCTTCCATCGCCAGCATGTCGGCCTTGCGTGTCTGGTAGGAGGCGAAGCTGCCCGGAAAGCTGGCCAGCAGGCCGCGATCGAGTTCGCAGATGCGCGTGGCGACGTTGTCCATGAACGCGCGGTCGTGGGTGATGACGACCACGCTGCCGCGGAAGGCGCGGATCAGGTCTTCCAGCCAGGCGATGGCGGTGATGTCCAGGTGGTTGGTCGGTTCGTCCAGCAGCAGCAGATCGGGCTCGCCGACCAGTGCCCGCGCCAGGGCCACGCGCTTGATGCCGCCACCGGACAGTGCGGCGACCGGCGTGGCGCCATCCAGATTGAGGCGGGCCAGCACGTTTTCGACCTTGTGATGCAGCGCCCAGCCGTTGTTGGCTTCCAGTTGGTGCTGCAGCGATTCGAGCGTGGCCAGTGCCGCGTTGTCGCCCTGCGCCACGGCCTGGGCGGCGCGATGGTAATCGCCGATCAGGCGCGCCGCGTCGCCGATGCCATCGGCCACGGTGGCGAAGATGTCGCGGTCGAGCGCGAAATCGGGTTCCTGCGCCACGTAGGCCACGCGCAGCCCCGGCTGGCGCCACACGATGCCGTCGTCGAGCCGGGCCACGCCGGCCAGCACCTTGAGCAGGCTCGATTTGCCGGCACCGTTGCGCCCGATGAGGGCGACCTTCTCGCCCGGCTCCAGTACCAGGTCGGCACGGTCGAGCAGGGCCACGTCACCAAAGGCCAGGGAAGCGTTTTCAAGAGTCAGCAGGGGCATGGCGGGGCGATCGTCAGCAAACAGGGATAACAGCGGGCGGCCAGGGTGCTTTGCCACGCGCGCGGGCGACGATTTTACGCGTTTGGCCCGTGCCCGGCGATCTGTAACAAAGCCGTTACATGGACATCACCTGCTCACACATTGCTTGCAACGCGCGCACCGGTCGCCGGTCTAGATATGGGCGCGCACCTTGCAAGGTCGGTGCGCACATCCCCCTTCATGTTTTTCGCAGGAGAACAATCATGATCAAGAGCAAAACCTTGTCGATCAAGTCCCTGGCTGGCGCGCTGCTGGCCGCTTCGCTGCTGACCGGCGCCGGTATGGCCGCGGCGATGACGCCGGGCACCGTCACCGAATCGGCGCTGGACCGCGTCCAGGTCGGCCAGTCGCGTGCCGACGTCATCGCCCAGTTGGGCGCGCCCGAGCGCATCGTGTCCTGGCCCGGTTCGAAGTCGCAGACGCTGTTCTACAGCACCGACGCCACACCCGACTACAGCCTGGCCGTGGCCCACGTGGACATCGGCCGCGACGGCAAGGTGCAGGGTGTCGACGTCAGTCAGGAAGCCGCCGAAGAGTGACGCCCGCCGCCCCCGGCCTGCGCCTGCGGGCAGGGGCGGGCGGTGGGGGCGTGTGCCAGGCTGGCCTTGCCTCTTCAGCAAGGAGCCCGCTGTCCGTGTCACACCATCTATTCAGATATCTGTGCGTAGTCGGCATCGCGCCTTTTGAACCGGCCGCCTGTCCGGCGGGCCGCGCCTAAAAGCCGCTCCGGCCGCCTGTGCCGGCGCCCGATGCTAGGCTGGCTCCGCCGTGTTTTCAGGAGCCACCTGCTCGTGTTCCTCTGTCGTGTAAAGCCTTGGCATGCTCGCGGAATCGCACTGAGCGCCGCGATGTTTCTTGCTACCTGCGCATGGGCCGAAGAAAGCGTTGCGCCGTCCGCCCCGCTCAATCGCGATTGGCGAGCGGCCGATTCGACCGCCAAATATGTGCCCCGCGAATACGCTGCGCCCGTCTTCGAACCGGCGCCACGCCCGGCCCGCATTCAGGAAGGTTGTTCGCGCGCAGGCCTGGCGGCCACAGCGTTGGTGGCGGCGGCAAGCTGCCTCACCGGCGCGTGCGTGGTGAGTCACGCCAATGACAATTGCGAGGGCGGCAAGCGCGCCGAGTGATACGCATGGCATGTTGGCGGCAGTCCATCGCGCACATGGATCCGTCCAGCGGCATGCCGGATTCCCGATGGACAATCCGGGTAAAAGGCTGTAAGCCTGACGCCAAGCAGGTTTCACCGCATTGCCGCATGGCGCCGAATAGACCTGTAGGGGGCTTGTTTTGATGGATTTTCGGGTAAGCTTCCGCGCTGAGCATGTAAACTCACGCTTTTCGGTGCTGTTGCACCAACCACCAAACGATAAGGGAACCTCATGAACAAGACCGATCTGCTGGCCGCGATCGCTGCCAAGACGAACCAGTCCAAGACCGCTACGGGCGAGTTCCTGGACGCTGCCATTGCTGTCATCGAAGATGCCGTCGCCACGGGCGATGCCGTGACGCTGGTGGGTTTCGGCACTTTCAAGGCTGCTGAACGCGCCGCGCGCGAAGGCAAGAACCCCAAGACCGGTGAAAAGATCAACATCGCCGCTGCCGTGGTGCCGCGTTTCTCGGCCGGCGCCGGCTTCAAGGCCAAGGTCGCTGCCAAGGCCAAGAAGTAAGCCACGCAGCGCAGGCCGCCGCGGGCAGGTTGTTTCGCGGCAGCAAAAAACGGACGCCGAGGCGTCCGTTTTTTTTGACCCATTCGCCCGCACGCCGTCACCGTCGCCTGACGTTCCGGCGTTTTGTGCTACGCTTGCGGCCCACGCTGCGGCAAGCGCCGCACGTCGCCCCCGGGCCTGGCATCCAGCCCCTCCCGCCGTAGTTCAATGGATAGAACGGCCGCCTCCTAAGCGGCAAATACAGGTTCGATTCCTGTCGGAGGGACCACAAGGGTGTCCCGTGATCTCCCCATGAATCCTCAACACATGGTCGCAGCGAGGCATTGCGGGCAGCTTCTGTCCTGATGCGTACGATGCAAGCCGGGCGAATCCGGCGGTCATTGCGGTAGCTCGGTTGCCGTCATGCTGCTCACTGAGATCGCCATCCGCAGCGCCCAAGCCAAGTAACAAGACCGTCAAGATGATGGGTGGCTTGGGCCTTCATCTACAGCTGAACCCCAACGGCTCTTGTTGGTGGCGCTTTGACTGCTGCTTTGTGAGTCAGTAGAAGATACTTCCCATGAAATCCATCCCGATGCCATTCTGAATGGGCCGCGTGAACGCTGGGATAGCGTCATAGAAAACTTGCGCACGGCATATCCATCGCTAAGCGATTGTCATTTTCACGGGCGTCGCGCTTACCCAGATAATTAGAAGTAACCCTAATCAGTCCTTTAGAGGGGCGGCCGCACGCTGCGCGAGTGATGCCTACGCTTCGCCTCGGCTGCCCCTTGCTTCCACGTAGCGTTTCCATCTCCGAAAGATGGGTTGTCGCCTGTGAAAGGCCCTGTCAGGTATTTTCTATCTCCGTCTGTCTGGGTTTTTGATGTTTGTCCTTATGAATCATTGAGTTGACTCATCGTCTCAAGTTGCGACGGTCCTCCTGCCGCCGTGTGCGGTCTCGAATTGTTAGCGTTGCCAATTTGTAAAACAACATTTACACTTCTTGACAATCCTCGGCGTGGGCGCTGGCTTGGCGAGTCCAAGAAGCAGGCGCGGCAGGGTCGGGGACATGGCGGGCGATGTCCGCTGCATACATAAAATCGGAGACAACTCATGCACACACAAACGTCCTTTTCCTCCCCCTAACCGCTAATCGTTTCGGTTCGTGGTGTTCATTGCCACGACGCTCGCGCGATCCGATCTCTTGAGATACCGCTGGGCATCGTCCTCAGGCTGCGCCGATCGGGATGCATGTCCGCCTTGGAGGCTCCTGGGGCCTTTTGTCATGGGTATTCTCAATATGACGTCTGCAACGATGCAGATGTGATGCGCATGCGTCGCTTCCTGTTTGAAAAGCTGCCCTGTGCAGTCGCTTAAAGGCCAGACCCATCATGCGTCATTACATTCTTTCGGAGAGGCCAAATCCTCTCCGCATGTTCATCGTGGCATGCACGTTGTTCATGCTATCGGCGTGCGGTTCGAACGATGATTCCAACGATTCGAACACGCCCGTTACTCCCGCAGTGAAACGCACCGTGAGCTACGACAACGAGGGCACGGTGACAAAAGTCCAGGTTGAAGACGGTGCGGCCCTGACGGCACCGGCTCGGCCCGACAAGGGCAAGAGTTCATACTTCGTCGGCTGGTTCATCGACGATGGCAAGGCTGGCCACATGTGGGATTTCACCCATGAAGCCGTCGCCTCCGACGTTACGCTGAAGGCCAAGTTCGTCGATCTGTCGGCGACCAGCGTGGTCGTCGATGCCTACCTTGCGGAAGCCAGCCGCGGCGCATTTACCTTCAAGACCTTGCAGGAGTTGAAGGCGGCCAACATTGCCGATGGCACGACGGTGAATTTCACCCCCGGCGTGTACTGGACGGACGATTACAAGAATCCGGCGATCGCCAACACGCCGGACCTGCCTGGTCTGATCGGCATCTCGTTCCCGCAGAGTGGCCTGGTGTTCAAGGGGCTGACTTCCAACGCCGATGACGTACGCATTGCCGGCAACCGTGGGCAGACCATGGGCGCCAATGGCAACTGGAACGTGATCGGTGTCGGCACCAGCTTCTCGGCCTACAACCTGACGATCGCTAACTACACTTCGGTGGACCTGGTGTTTCCGCGCGATCCCTCGCAGAACCTGGCGCGCCGTACCGATGCCCGCGTGCAAGCCCAGACAATCACGGTTGCCGAGGGAGCAAAGGATGCGCTGGACAAGATGTACTTCGAGAACGTTCGCTTTGTCAGCTTCTTGAACGTACTCAATGGATTCCAGCCGGCGCGCGCTTACTTCAAAGACTCTTACTTCCAGCTCACCGACGATTCCATAGCCCGCGGCGACATCAACGTGTTCGAGCATTGCACGTTCGACTTTTACGGCAGCCACCCGTCGGGCAGCGCTTCGAACACGATTGCTGCGCTCTTCAATTCCACCTTCAACCTGCTCAATGACAATCCGACCTTCTGGTTCTCCAAGAACATCGGCGGGAATTGGGTGCTGGTCGACAACGTGTTCAAAGGGCCGAAGGAAGAGATCCGTTGGGAGAACGCACAGCGGCCCGATGTCACGCACTTTGTCTACAACAACGTGTATGAAGACGGTACGCCCGTCGTGTTCGATACGCAGAATCCTCAGGCTACGGCCACGCTGAGCGCGAATGCGCTGCAGATCTTCAAGAGCGGCGCCCAATACAACGTCTACAACCTGTTGAAGGGAAAGGATGGCTGGAATCCCTCTGCCCAGCAGCAGAAGTATGAAAGCGCTTTCAAGTTTGCCCTGGCGGCCAATGCCACCACGGTGCAGTCGGACAACGCGGCCAACGAAGTGATCATCACGCCAAGCTCCGCTCCGGCCAACGCGTTCACCTTCCAGGAACTCAGCTTCGATTACGACACGGCACTGTTCACCCCGCTCGATAATGCGGGCGACGGCAAGCTTCACCTGCGCGCCAAGTTGAATGCCACGGGCCGCATCATCGACACGACGGTCAAGGCATTGGCCCCGAATGGCCTGGTGGCGCATATCGTGCTGCACATCAACCCCGAGACCGTTGCAGCACCGGTTGTGGCGGGTACGCCTTCGATCACCATTGGTCAGAACCTGGCTGCGCTCAAGATTGCCTACGACCAGGCATCTTTCACGGATGCCTCTACGATCACGTGGTTCCGTGGCAGCGCGCCGAACGACAAGGCGGTGCAAGTGGCTGTCACCACGCTGGGCGAACCGTACAAGAACTACCAGTTGTCCGCCGGTGATGTGGGTCAGTATCTGACAGCGGTCATCACACCCAAGTATGAATTCAGCCCGCCGGCCGCGAACAGTATCGAAGTGACGACGCCCCGTGCGATCGCCAGTGCTGATGTTGCCCATCCGCAGGCATTCACAACGGACTTCGCCAACATCTCGTGGGTCGGTCACACGCTGGGTCAGCCCAACGTGTGGTACGCCGACACGATCAAGCCGTCTGACGTGAATCAGAGCTGGACGCCCGCGACGACTGATCCGTGGGCATATGCCGTCAGCGACCGGGAGGGCATCACGGGTGTACGCGGTCTGCGCACCGCCACACAGGGCGCGCGATTGCTGTATCAGCCTGAAGGGGTCTTCTCGGACATGTCCTTGTCGCTGGACCTGACGCCGGAAAAACTCGCTGGCCAGGGCTTTGGCAGCGCCACCGACCAGTACCTGGAGGTGTATCTCAAGTGGGACCCCGTCACGCAGACTGGCTATGCGCTGCGCTTCCAGCGCCTGGCGTCGGATCCGCTGAACGGCAACAAGCCCATCCCTTCTTCGGGGAATTCGGTGCGTGTGTCGATGATCGAGTATGCCAATGGTGTTCGAACAGTCCTACCGAACAGCTACGTCGAGAGTTCTGTGTATATGCCGGGGGCACACGTGCTGTTCAAGCTGACGGGCAACGTGCTGACGGCCGACGTGACGACGGATTCGGCACAGACCAACACGCAAGTGGGTTACAGCCTGCCGAACGAGATCCACTTTTCGGCCACCTTGCCGAACGTGACCAGCACCGCCGGTGGTTTTGGCATGCAATTCACGGGCACGGCGTCGGCAGGTAATCGTACCCAATTGCAGAAGCTGGAAGTCAGGCTGACGCCGCGATAGGGCAGCACCGGCTGTACTCTTGAAGCCCTCCGAGCAACGCTCGGAGGGCTTTTTGTTGGGCTGACCAGCCCCGTTCGGTGCCTTAGTAAAGCACGCGGCACCGAATGGTGTCCGGTATGGCGCTCAGTTCTTCCTGCGCAACCTGGCCGGCTGCGCGGTCAACGTCGATCACCACGTAACCGACTTGCTCATTGGTGCGCAGATACTGTGCGGCGATATTGATGCCCTGCAGCGAAAAGCGTTCGTTGACGCGCGCCATCACTCCCGGAACGTTGCGGTGAATGTGCAGCAAGCGCGAACGGCCGGTGTGTTCCGGCAAGGCCACCTCGGGGAAGTTGACCGCCGATACCGTAGAGCCGTTGTTGCTGTAACGGATGAGCTTGGCGGCCACTTCGCCGCCGATGTTCTCTTGCGCCTCAGTGGTCGAGCCACCAATGTGGGGCGTCAGGATGACGTTGTCGAAGCGTGTGAGGGGCGAGTCGAACGTCGCATCGTTGCCGGCGGGCTCAACCGGGAAGACATCCACGGCGGCGCCCGCGATGTGACCACTGTCCAGGGCCGCGACCAGTGCATCGATGTCGACCACCGTGCCGCGCGAGGCGTTGATCAGATGGCTGGCGGGCTTCATGCGCGCCAACTGCGCCGCGCCGATCATGTTTGCCGTCTGGGGCGTTTCGGGCACATGCAGGGTCACCACGTCGGCAAAGTCGAGCAGTTCATCGAGCGAGGTGGCTTGCCAGGCATTGCCCAGCGGCAGCCGGGCCTCGATGTCATGAAAGAGAACCTGCATGCCAAGCTGTTCGGCCAGCACGCCCACCTGCATGCCAATGTGTCCGTAACCGACGATCCCGAGCTTCTTGCCGCGTACTTCGTATGAGCCCGCCGCGCCCTTGGCCCAGCCGTTGCGGTGTAGCAGGGCGTTCTTTTGGGGGATGCCGCGCATGAGCAACACAGTTTCTGCGATGACGAGTTCGGCGACGCTGCGAGTGTTGGAGAACGGCGCATTGAAGACCGGCACGCCCTGCAGCATGGCAGCCTGCAGATCCACCTGGTTGGTGCCGATGCAGAAGCAGCCTACTGCTGCGAGTCGAGACGCCTGGGCCAGGACATCGGCGGTGAGGTGAGTGCGAGAGCGGATGCCCAGAAAGTGCGCATCGTGTATCTGCTCGATCAGCGCATCGCCCGACAAGGCCTTTGGCAGCGTCACGATATTCGAGTAGCCGTCACTTCTCAGTGCCCGTACCGCGCTCTCATGAATGCCTTCGAGCAGGACGAATTTCAGTTTGTCCTTGGGTACCGAGAGCTGCTCTTGCTGCATGACGTTCTCCATGTGTTCAAGCCTTGGGTAAAAGCGGGTATTGCGCTGTGTGCAGGGGGCGGGAAGCCATTCGTATCCTGCCAGGCGGTCCACGGCGTGCCGGTTTCGCCGGCGCAAGAACGCACTATACAACGCCATGTGGAACGTCGTGACCATGCTGCGTGTGTGGGATAGGGCGGTGCATGAACAGCCGGTGCGCCCTGGCAAGACACCTGTTGCGACGAGGTCATCTACCGGAAAAATCGAGCAAGGCCAGACATAGCAGGACGGCGACGCCGATACCTACCATCACGAAGTAGATGGCCCGCTCTCGCGCGGACATCTCATTGCGGGCTCCCCTGGAACGCCTGAGCAGTGCAGACATGTCTCGCCCCTTCCGTGCGTGATAAGGCCATGACCAGAGTATGGCCGCTGCGATGACGGCTTGCTTGCCGAGACCGGCGCGTAACGTCAGCGCCAGCCGCCACGCATGGCAGGGGTGACATCGGTGGTGGTCTCGTATTCGACGCCATTGAGCATGCCGTGGAAGGACATGCGAAGAGAGAAACGGCTGAAGAATGAGAAGAACTCGCTTTCAGTGAGCGAGAGATCCACGATCTTGACTTGAAGAGGTCCGTGCGTGTTGTCGATCAATGCCTGCACGTTCTCGTATCCGGCATACGAGACGACATAGGCTCGGAGGGTGCGGTTGAAGCCATCCTTGGCGTCGGCGTCTTCCTTCGTCGCGAGTTCCAGACCGAGGGGGATTTCCTCTGCGTTGATAAGCCGACGCATTTTCATCCAGGCGTGCAAGTCCTGCGATTGACCGTTTTCTGCGGTGACAATCCCTTTCCAGTCGCGAAGTGCCAGGGGCTTGCTGAATACTTCTTTCATGTGTTTACGAATATCGTTTGGGATGACATCAAGATGCCAATCATCAGTATTCAAGTAATCTGCCTTGTTGGGCAGACAGCGTGCGTCGACTGTGAAGGGGCGCGTCTGGCCCTGCGACCTTCTTGGAATTGACGGGTGTTCTCGGAATGCTCTTGCGGGGTACTGATGCACGTATGCCAGCGAGCATGGCGGGAGCCTCATGGGCCTGCCAACAAGCCAGCAGCGATCATGCCTGCACCTGCTCAGGTGCGCGTGTTTCTCGCTGAAGTCACCATCCATCCAACGATTGTGGGGCTGCCTTTCTTCGGCAATGTGAGAACGTCAGTCCCGGCCATGGCGCTTGAATGGGGTATTTCGCTCCCAAACTACAACCCCGCGTAAAACCAGGCGAGAACGTCCGGAGGGTAGCTCGTTGTCCAGGCGGCGTCGCCGGCCAGCCGCGCGACGAACAGTTTGTCGTCCTTATCGATGTACTGGGCGAGTTCCTGTCCGATCTGGCCAGGAGTCAGATGGGATTTGATGAGCCAGACCGAGCCAAGAAAGTGGCACGACGAGAAAGCCTTCAGTGCATCGAACAGTTCTCGATAGTCCTTTCGGTTCATCAGGTCATAGGTAACGATATGGGTCACCGACATGGGCAGCAGCCTCCTTCAACGCGATGAAATGTGCGAGTTGAAGATGATAAAACCATGAGTTTTTGTGAGAATTGCGGAATTTACTTATTCGGATGGCATGTCGCCATGCGGCGACAAATTTGTCGTATTGGGTCGAAACACCCAGGCGTGGCGGGGCTGGGCGGCGTGATGAAGGCGTCGATTCGCGTACTGACGAAGAGGGCGATGCGTGCGCGGCTATGACGAGAGTCGTGTCAGTCAGCCATCGCCATCAGGTCCTTGTGATACAGGATGGTTGTTCCGCGTGCCTTTGGCAGCGCGTTGACGAGCGCGCGTGCGACATCACGACCCTCGATGGGGCGGTAGTGCTGGGGCAGCAGGGGCGCCAGCAGCTTCATGACCGGGGTGGCGATTTTCTCGCCCAGTCTCGAAGGCTGTTTGAGCGCATCGCGATCACCCAGCAGCAGAGAGGGGCGGGCCACCACCAGTGCCGTCAGATCGAGGCGTTGGAGCGCGTCTTCCAGTTCGCCCTTGATGCGCAGGTAAAAGGTGGATGAGCGGGCATTGGCACCGACCGCGCTGACGACCGCCAGGCGTCGGGCACCGGCGGTGAAGCCGGCTTCGGCGACGGCAAGATTCGCGGTCAGGTCCACGGCGCGAAAGGCATCCTGGCTGCCCGCGACGCGAATGGTCGTCGCCAAGGCCAGGTAGACCTCATCGACAGGCGGCAGGGTAGGCAATGCACCAAAGTCCACCACGTGGGCCCGCAGCTTGGGATGCTGAACAGCCAAGGGGCGGCGAAGCAGTACATGAACCTGGCCCACGTCGGGTTTGTTCAGCAGTGCCTGCAGCATCTGGCCACCGACCAAGCCGGTGGCCCCCGCCAACAGAATGTTCCGTTGCGCCAAATGTTCATTTGTCATGAAAGCCCCCTTTCCCATTCTTTGTCAGTCAGGGGCGTAAGCCAAGGCTTACGCCAATACGACAGGAACCTTGGCCCAGCCACCGACTGGGGACACGGCTCGTTCAGCGGGTTGCTGTCGATCCAGTGCAACCGAAGACGTTGCGGCCAGGAGTTCCTGCAACGCGATCCGCAATTCGAGCGTGGCCAGCCAGCGTCCGGGGCATGCGTGCTTACCGATGCCGTACACGAGATTCCGTTCGCCGTTGCGGTCCGGGTCCATCCGCTCGGGATCGCCGAAGACCGCTTCGTCCCGGTTGGCGGATGTCCAGTTGAGCTTCACGCGCGCACCTTGCGGGAGCGCCACGCCGTCGATGGTGACGGGGCACGTCGTGACGCGGCGGTTGGACAGGAAGGGGGCGTCGATGCGCAGGATTTCATCGATGATGGCATCGAATTCGGTGTCGGAGATGCCGGCACGCAGGCGGTTCTGCATGGCGCCATGCGCTGCCAGATACTGAACCAGTACGCCTACGCACTGCGCAATGGAGCCCAGATCCCCACCGGTCCAGTTCCGCAGGATCGACACGATCTCCGGGTCGGTGAGGGGGCGGCCGTCTACCTTGGTGCGCATGAGCCGGGCGGTGACATCGTCGGTGCCAGACGCATGCGCGTCACGGCGTGGCGCCAGCACCGACTGGATCAGGTCGTCGAATGATTCGGTGACGCGCTGCATCCAGGACCTCTCGCCGGAGCGCGTCGCGGCGTGGTTCTCCGACACCCAATCGACGAGGCGATCTTCGAGATGGGACGGCCAGCCAAGCCATGCGCTTTGGGCGCGGACGGCAAAGCGTGTTCCGAATTGGCTCACGGCATCGAGGGCGACGTGCCGGGGCAGCGCTGCGACGAGGTCGGCGGCGATGCGACGAAAGTGCTCATGGAAGGGGGACAGTGCCTGGGGCGTGAGAAAACCGTCCAGGGCCGCGCGGTATGCCGTGTGCTCCTCTGAATCCAGGCCATTGGGAATTTGCAGATGCTTCGATACGGCGCTCGAAAATACGCCATCGTTCAGCGCGGCCTCGGCAACCAGATCGTGCCTGAGCAACACCCATTCGCCATGCACGTTGCGCACAACGCCATGCTGGGGACGCAACGCGTCGGTATAACTGCGCATGTCCTTGCCGTCGGCAGACAGGTCGTCAGGCATATGATCGGTCATATTGGTTCTCTCGCCAGATGCATGCTCCGCTTGAGCGCCTGGTTGCGCCAGTGGGCTGCTGTGTGTCAGTGAGTGCGGCGGAGAGTTGAGTGATGTCCTCGCCGCGACGGTGATCGTTTCTGCAGGGGGCTGCACGTTGCCACCCACGGGATGGGGGCGTGTATGCCAATCAGCATATTCGCCTTTGGGCGCGATGTCGCGGACTTCGTGGGTGCATCGTCGTATAGAATTGCGCCGTCGAAAATGGGCTCACCGGTTGGTAGACTGGTAAGTGCTTGACTACCCGGCATGCTCTCGCGCAATGCGAATCCACGACGCTTATCTCAACTATTTCGATGGTTCGGGAAGCGTCCTGGTGCGCCCCGCGCTGTCATGGAACGAAGCAATGGCCGAAGCACGCAACGATCGCAGCACCTCTGTCGCCGACCTATCTCTGGGTCGCATCGAACTCGAACAATGTCTCGCGCAGTCGGCGCGCCATTTCATCAACTGCATCTTTGACGGCGCCGATCTGTCGCGTCTCGACCTGGAAGGCTGCCGCTTCGAGCGTTGTACCTTCCATGGGGCCGTGCTGTACGCCAGCAAGCTGGGAAGCAGCACTTGGCAGCGTTGCCGGGCGTCGGAGGCCGACTTTGAAGCGTGCGATCTGGTCAGCGCCCATTTCGAAGGCTGCGACTTGAACAACACCCAATGGCGGCGCGCCAGATTGGCCACGGCCAGTTTTGTCGGCTGCAAGCTGACCGGCGCATCGTTTGAAGAGGTTGCCCACCTTGGTATCCGCTTCGAGGACAGTCTGATGGTCGGCGTGGATCTGCGGGGCATGTCGTTCAAGAAGGTCCAGTTGAGGAACCTCGATCTGTCCGACGCCGACCTGTCCGGCTGCGATTTCCGCGAGGCGGTGTTCGAAGGCGGCAGTTTGCGCGACGCCGTCCTCAAGCTGACCCGTTTCGACAACGCCGACCTGCGCGGTGCCGACATCGGCGGCATCAAGCTGAGCGACGCCAAAATGTTCAAGGGTGCAACCATCTCGCAATCGCAGGCTGCCAGCCTGCTGCGCGAACTGGGCCTGCAGGTGATTTGAGCGGCCACGGCGGGACGTCCACGCCGCTACCAAGGCCCGCCTGCACGCGACGCCAGTGCCGCCGGTCATTTCGCCGACATATATTTGTGAAATGCATCGGCCGGGTTCGGGAAAGTCTTGTTACCATCAAAAGATTAGCGAAATAACAACGACATAGCTAATACGAGACACAGTCATTCATGGAGGAGGAGTGGTTATGAAAGCAGCATCTCCGGGGCTGAAGTCAGCCCTGATTCTTGGCGTCGTCTGTACGGCGCTCACGGCATGTGGGGGTGGCAGCGGTGATGGCGGCAACGCGTCGCCGGCGGGTGGGTCGTCTTCGAGCGCCAACAGTTCTGCTGTGTCGTCCACCAGCAGTTCGGTGAGTAGCAGCGTGAGTTCGTCGTCGAGCAGCGCCAGCACCTCGCAGCAAAGCTCGAGCGCCAGCTCGACGGCTAATTCGAGTGCGTCCTCGAGTTCGGCGGGCGGCGCGGCGGCAACCTCTGCGGTCGGGTACGGACAGGCAACCGTCGGGGCCGGTCTTAGTCCGAGCAAAATTGTGACCGCTACCACGCTCGCTGAGGCTCAAGCCGCGATCGATGGCTACACCGGTTCGGCCGGCCTGCTCATCAACTACACCGGCAAGGTGGATTTCTCGCCGTACTACGACACGTCGGTGTATACGGGCACGCCGGTGAAAGACCAGAAGGGCGTCGTGCTCAATACCGGCGACGTCCTCACCTGCACCCTGCACAGCCTGGCGGCGCAGACACTCGAAATCAAGGGCAGCGCGTCCAAGCCGAAGAACAACATCACCATCCTGGGCGCCGACGGTTCGTCGGCACAGTTCGGTATCCACATCGCGGCGGTGTCGAACAACATCATCATCCGCAACATGACGATGGGCCTGACCCCCGGCGGTGGCGATGCCGACCTGATCAGCCTGGAGGGCATGAGTGCGGGTGCGCCGACCAACATCTGGATCGACCACAACACGCTGTTCACCAAGAACATCCTGTGCCCTGGTGCGGGCGACACCTCGTTCGACGGGATGATCGATGCCAAGAAGGGGGTCGAGAATGTGACGGTGTCGTACAACTACATGCACGACCACGAAAAGGTGAGTCTGAACGGTTTCAGCGACAGCGAAACCGAGATGCGGCACATCACGTTCGACCATAACTTCTTCGAGAACGTGAACTCGCGCACGCCGCTGCAGCGTATCGGCTACTCGCATATCCTGAACAACTACTTCCACAACATCGCGACGTCGGGCATCAACGTGCGCATGGGTGGATATACCCTCGTGGAAGGCAATTATTTCGAGAACGTGCAGAACCCCGTGACGTCTCGCGACAGCTCGGCGATCGGGTACTGGGAGCTACGCAACAACAACATCCTCAGCCCGGCCGACTTCGATACCTACCAGATCAAGTGGGTGGCCAGCACCTCCACGCCGACCAAGGATGCGACGGATTGGACCTCGACGGCGGCATTCCCCGCAGCCGAGCTGACGTACTCCTATACGGTCGATCCGGCGTCCTGTCTCAAGACGGGGCTGCCCGCCGTGGCCGGTGCCGGTAAGGGCATGGCGACGCTCAAATGTAATTGAGCGGCAGTGCGTATGCACATGTAATGCATCGCGTGCAAAAAAACAAAGCCCTCGCTCCGATGGAGTGAGGGCTTTTTTTGTTGCGTGCCGCGCTGGCGTTGGCGGCTGAACGCCGTAGCCTCAGGCCGCCACCGGCGTGGCGAGCGGCTTGATCGGCACGCCGGCCGCCAGACGGATCAGGCGTTGATTGTCGGAGCCGCGCCACGGCAGGGTGTGCGGCGCGTCCTGCAGATAGGGGCCGTCGATGAGGACGTCGACATCCCGCAGCAGATCAAGGTGCTGCACGTCTTCGTACAGATAGCCGGTCCACATCCAGATGTCCTTGTCCGGATAGCGCAGCTTGAAGCGCCGGCACAGATCGGCGATGGCGTCGCGATTGGACGGGAACAGCGGATCGCCGCCGCTGAGGGTCAGGCCATCGTGATCGGCGCACAGCGCGAGCACCTTGTCACGCACCTCGGGCGTGAACGGATGCCCGTGTTTGCGATTCCAGGTCGAGCTGTTGTAGCAGCCGGGGCAGGCGTGCAGGCAGCCCGTCACGAACAGCGTGACGCGCAGCCCTTCGCCATTGAGTACGTCGCAGGAATAGTAGCGATCGTAGTTCATGCCTGTTCGGCGAGGTGCTTGACCCGCCGCATGACTTCCTTCTGCTTGCCTGCATTGAACGGCCGTGCGTTGGGGCTGCCGAGATAGCCGCACACGCGGCGCGTCACTGACAGGCTGGCGCCGTCGCGGTTGCCGCATTCGGGGCAGGTGAAGCCTTCGGAGGTGGCGTGCGCTTCGCCCATGAAGCCGCACTTGCCGCAGGAATCGACCGGCGTGTTGGTGCCGAAGTAGGGCACGTTCTCAACGGCGTGATCCCACACGCGTTCCAGCGCCTTGAGGTTGTGGCGCATGTTGGGCAGTTCGACGTAGGTGATGTGCCCGCCCGAGGCGAAGTCGGCAAAGCCCTTTTCGAATTCGATCTTTTCGAACGGATTCACCTTCAGTGCCACGTCGAGGTGGAACGAGTTGGTGTAGTAGCCCTTGTCGGTCACGCCTTCGAGGTCGCCGAAACGCGCCACGTCGAGTTTGCAGAAGCGGTGGCACAGCGATTCGCTGGGCGTCGAGTAGAGCGAGAAGCCCCAGCCCGATTCGCGCTTCCAGCGCTGCGTGGCAAGCGCCAGGTATTGCACCACTTCACGCAGGAAGCCCTGCGCGGCGTTGTTGCCGAAGGGGTGCTCGCCATACATCAGCAGCGCCACTTCGTGCAGGCCGATGTAGCCCAGCGACACCGAGGCGCGGCCGTTCTTGAACAGCGGCAGGATGTCGTCCTCGGGCTTCAGGCGCACGCCGAAGGCGCCCTCGGTGTAGAGGATCGGGGCGATGTTGGCCTTGACACCTTCCAGGCGCTGGATGCGCACCATCAGGGCCTTGTAGGCCAGCGTCAGGTTCTCGTCGAGCAACTGGAAGAAGCGTACGTGATCCTTCTGCGCGCGGATGGCGATGCGCGGCAGGTTGATGCTGACCACGCCGAGATTGTTGCGCCCGGCCAGCACTTCGCGGTCTTTTTCGTCCTTCCACACCGACAGGAAGCTGCGGCAGCCCATCGGCGAGACGGGTTGCGACGAGCCGGTCAACTGGCGATTGAGCTTGGCCGAAATGATGTCCGGGTACATGCGCTTGGAGGCGCATTCCAGGGCCAGTTGCTTGATGTCGTAGTTGGGGTCGCCCGGCTTGAGGTTGAGGCCTTCTTCGAGGAAGAACACCAGCTTGGGGAACACCGGGGTGATGCCTTCCTTGCCGATGCCCTTGATGCGCACCTGCAGGATCGCCTGTTGCACGGTGCGTTCCTGCCAACTGGTGCCCATGCCGAACGAGAAGGTCACGAAAGGCTGCTGGCCGTTGGAGCTGAACAGCGTGTTGATTTCGTATTCGCAGGCCTGGATGCCGTCGTAGGTTTCCTTCTCGGTCCGTTCGCGGGCGTAGCGCGTCGGATCGGCAATACCGTACTGGCGTGCGATCTCGAGGTTCTTTGCGTAGGTCTTCTCGACGTACGGGGCGAGCGTCTGATCGATGTTGGGGATGGTGGTGCCGCCGTACTGGTGGCTTGCCACCTGGGCGATGATCTGGGCCGTCACGGCGCAGGCCACGCCAATGGACTTGGGGCTTTCGATGCCGGCGTTGCCCAGGTGGAAGCCCTGGCCGAGCATGCCTTCGAGGTCCACCAGGCAGCAGTTGGTGAACGGCAGGAAGGGCGAGTAGTCCAGATCGTGGAAGTGCAGGTCACCGTCGGTATGGGCCTGCAGCACGTCCTTGGGCAGAAAGTTGCTGGCGAACTGCTTGGACACGATGCCCGCCATCAGGTCGCGCATGACGGGGAAGACGTTGGCGTCCTTGTTGGCGTTCTCGGTGACGGCGTCTTCGTCGGTCTTGTCGACCAGGCCCATGAGCTGGGCGTGCAGTTCCGAACCCCGTACGCGGATGCTGTCGCGGTCGTGGCGATACTCGATGTATTGGCGCGCCACCTCGGGGTACGAACGCATCAGCGCGTTTTCGACGTACTTCTGGATGGTCGGGATGTCGAGCAGGTCCAACGGGGTTTGCCGGCAGCGCTCTTCGACTTCGGCGGTCACCGCCAGGGCCACGGCGTTGGGATTGGGGACTTGCGCTGCGACGGCCGCTTTCTGGCAGGCCGTGGCGATTTTCAGGATGTCGAACGAGGCTGTGGCGCCGTCGCGTTTGAGGACTTTGAGCATCGAGATCTCTGGTAGCAAGTAAGGTTATTGTGGGTGTGACAGGGGCGACTCGTGGGTGCCCCGTGGAACTCAGTCGCGGACTTTAAAACACAATAGGTAGTATTTGGAGCGACAAAAACTACCGTATTTAGTTGTTTGATCTCGGTCAAAATCGAAGATCGGCTGCCCCGGATGACCATTGACAAGCCGGCGATGGGCGGCAAACCGCCGCCCCATGGCGCTTGCGGCGAGATGGCTCGACGCGGGGCCGCCCACGGAGCCTGGATGGCGCCGGCCGGGGGGGGGCGGCGCGCGAAAAAAAGCCCCCGCTGGTGAGCGGGGGCGGCAGCATACAAGAAGATGCGCGGCGGGTCAGCCGCGTCGTGGGATCACGCGCTGGCGGTGTCGAGGGCGGCCAGGTCTGCGGTGTTCAGGCGCAGCGTGGCCGCCTTGGCGCAGCGCGCGACCTGGGCGACGCTGATCGCTGGTGGTGCTGGAGATGGGCGCGGTGACGCCGGCGCCCCCGTTATACGCTGTAGGCTGCGTTGAGCTTGCGTTGGCGTGCGCTGCCGCCGAGCTCGGCCCGTATCTCGGCCATCCACGGATCGGTATAGCCATGCAGCGTCCGCTCGGCATCCAGGATGTGCCGGATGCATTCGATTTCGCGGGCCCGCAGGCCGGCATCGGCGGAGATCCGGCCGGCCTCATCGGCCGCCAGTTGGCAGCGCACCGTGTTCACGCATCTTTCCAGCGGTGTCAGCGCGTCCCAGTCGCTGCGGCTGGCGGCTTCGACCATCTCGGCCATCAACTGGCCCATGCGTTCGTAAAGCGCGATCCTGTCGATCATGGCGGGGTGTCCCTTTGGTATGCGATGTGGGTCGTCGATCACTTGGAGGACGACGACGCGAAGCTTTGCAGCGACGCTAGTTGCTGTGTCAGGTATGAACTGGTGCCGTTGAGGTTCGACAGCGTGGTGTCGAGTGCAGTGAACTGCGCCCGATAGCGGGCCTCGACCGCCTCCAGACGCCGGTTCATCGCTTCGATGCGCTTGTCCAGCGTCTTGACGGTTTCGCCAATGCCGTCGGTGCGTGCCTTGAGCGAGCCCTTGTCGCTGATGACTGCTTCCATGGCCGCATCGATCTTGGCGGCGATGCCATTGTTCTCGCCTACCTTGGCGAACATGGCGGCCACGTTCTGGGCCGGGTCGGCGAGCGCCTTGGTGAGCTTGGCGTTGTCGATCGACAGCGTGCCGTCAACCTTGGCGCTGATGCCGATGTCCGACAGGTAGCGCGACTTGCCGTCGGCCAGCACCGGCGTGCTCATGATGGTACGCAACTGCTGCGTGATGCCGCGTACGGTGGCGTCGCCGTTGAGCGTGCCGGCAGCCTTGGTGTCGGCGTTGTACGAGGTCTGCGAGCGCATCACCTGGATGGCGGTGTTGTAGGCCTGCACAAAGGCGCTGACCTTGTCCGACATGGCCGAGGTGTCGCGAGAAATGGTCAGCGTGGTCTTGGCGTTGGCGTTGGTCTTGGTCAGATTGAGCGTGACCCCGTCGATGGCGTCCGACACCGAATTGGTCGACTTGACGAAGTCGATGCCATCGACTGAGAACTTGGCGTTTTCGGCTTTCTGGATCTGCGTCAGTGTCGAGCCTGTCGGGTTGGCCGGATCGAATTCCAGACCGTCGATGCCGGACATCTTGAAGGTGTTGGTGGTGCCGGTGGTTTGCGAGGTCAGCACCAGGCGATAGGGTGTGCTGCCACCGTCGTTGACCATCGTTGCCGTGACGCCGGCGCCAGAGGCGTTGATGGTGTCGCGGATGCCCTGCAATGTGTTGTTCGACGAGTTGACCGTGATGTTCACCGTCTTGGTGGCGGTAAAGCCATTGTCATCGGTGGTGCCGGTCTGGATGCTCAGCGTGCCGGTGGGCAGGGTGCTGAGGGTGCTCGTGTAGCTGCCGGTCTTGATCTTCTGCGCCTGGGCCAGGTGGTCGACGGTCAGCGTGTAGGTGCCGGCGGCGGCCGACCCGTTGGCGCTTGCCGACGCCACCGCGGTATCGGCAACTGTCGCCGAGAAGGCGGCAAATTTCGCCGTCGTGTTGAGCGTCTGTGCCGCCGTCTGCAATGACGACAGCGTACCCTTGAGCGTGCTGAACGCCGACAACTGGGTCTTGTAGCTCGCCTCCTTGGTCTGCAGCGTGGTGATGGGCCGTTGCTCCACCGCCATCAGCTTGGTGACCATGGTGTCGATGTCCAGGTTCATGCCCCCAAGCGTCAATGTGCCCGTGCTCGCCATGATGTGATCTTTTCCGGTTTTTTATGTACGTGGGCGCCCTGTGCGGGCCGCCCATGCCGGACGACTTTTGTCGCGTGCCGCCAGAAATGCGGCAAGCATCATTCGTCCTGCATGTTCTTGTTGGGATCAAATGCAGATTCCATGCCAGCTCTTAACGACTCTTAACAAATCATCTGGCATGGTGCGGCGCTCGGGGCGGCTTCGGCGCAAGGGTGGGCGGCGGCGATATCGCGCCAGCGTGTTCGTCAGGGCATCGGGGGGGCGTCCGCATGGCGCGCTGCCGGCGCCGCGTCGTCGGACCATGTCTGCTGCTTGATGAAGTCGATGAAGGCGCGCAGCGGGGCGGGCACGAATCGGCGGCCGGGGTAATACAGAAACGGCCCCGAGAAACGTGGCCACCACGGTTCGAGCACCGCTTCCAGCGCGCCCTGGTCGATGTACGGTCGCAGCCATCCTTCGAACAGATAGACCACGCCGCTGCCGGCGACGGCGGCGTCCACCGCCAGATCGACCGCCGCGCCGGCGCGTACCAGCAGCGGCCCGGGCGGATCGATGCGCAGCACCGTGCCGTCGCGCTCGAATTCCCAGAGTGGCGTGACGCCACTGGCGAAGCGGCCGCGCAGGCAGGCGTGGGCGAGCAGTTCGTCCGGATGGTGAGGGCGGCCATGGCGGTCGAGGTAGGCGGGCGCGGCGGCGGCGGCGAACCGTTGTACGCGTGGGCCGATCGGTACGGCGATCATGTCCTGCTCCAGCCGCTCTTCGTAGCGGATGCCGGCGTCGCAGCCTTCGGCCAGCACGTCGACGAAGCTGTCCTCGGCGATGACTTCCAGGCGCACGTCGGGGTAGGCCGCCAGAAAGCGCGGCACGATGGCCGGCAGCACCAACCGTACGGCGCTGATCGGTACGTTCAGGCGCAGCGTGCCGACCGGACGTTCGCGGAAGCCGTTGACGACGTCTAGTGCGCTGTCCATTTCGTCGAGCATCGGCGCCAGCCGGGCGAGCAGGCTCTGTCCTGCCTCCGTCGGCACCACGCTGCGTGTGGTGCGGTTGAGCAGGCGCACACCCAATTGGGCTTCGAGACGGCGCACGGCATCGCTCAGGCCCGAGGCACTCTGCCCACTGAGGCGGGCGCCTTCGCGGAATCCACCCGCGCGGGCGACGATGACGAAGGCGTTGAGGTCTCCCAGATCTGCTTTCATTGTCCGGATCGGCGTACAGGGTGTGCAGAAAATACAGGATTGTCGCGCAATGCGGGCTTGCCTAACTTTATAGGCACATCCCAACCACTGCAGAGGTCACGCCGCCATGTCCAATCACACTCCCGCACGCTTTCAACTGGGCGACCGTTCCGTCAAGCGCCTGGGCTACGGGGCCATGCAACTGGCCGGGCCGGGCGTGTTCGGCCCGCCGGCCGACCTGGACGGCGCACGCGCCGTGTTGCGCGAAGCCATTGCCTTGGGCGTCGACCACATCGACACCAGCGATTTCTACGGTCCGCACATCACCAATCAGTTGATTCGCGAGGCGCTGTCGCCCTATCCGGACGATCTGCTCATCGTCACCAAGGTGGGCGCCGTGCGCGGCGCCGATGCCTCCTGGCAACCGGCCTTCTCCGCCGAAGCGCTGA
The DNA here is from genome assembly GCA_047605765.1 of Rhodocyclaceae bacterium. Taxonomy (GTDB): domain Bacteria; phylum Pseudomonadota; class Gammaproteobacteria; order Burkholderiales; family Rhodocyclaceae; genus JBGVSA01. The sequence goes on along the minus strand of JASGFB010000029.1, from coordinate 10,560 downwards.
CCCAGGCTGTGCACGACAATCTGCGCAACCTCGGCCGTGATGTCCTGGAGGTGGTCAATCTGCGCAGCATGTTCGGCATCCACGGCCCGGAAGAGGGTTCGCTCGAAGCGCCGCTCACCGCCTTGGCGGAATTGCGCGAGAAGGGCCTGATCCGCCACATCGGCCTGAGCAATGTCACCCGCCAGCAGGTGGCCGACGGCCAGCGCATCGTGCCGATCGTGTGCGTACAGAACATGTACAACGTGGCGCACCGCGACGACGATGCCCTCATCGACGAACTGGGCCAGGCCGGCATTGCCTACGTGCCGTTCTTCCCGCTGGGTGGATTCACGCCGCTGCAATCGGCCACGCTGACGGCGGTGGCACAGCGCCTGGGCGTATCGCCGATGCAGGTGGCCATTGCCTGGCTGCTCCAGCGCGCGCCCAACATCCTGCTCATTCCGGGTACGTCGTCGATCGCCCATCTGCGTGACAACCTCGCCGCTGGCGAACTGGTGTTGCCGGCCGACGCCGTGGCGGAACTCGACGCCATCGGCGCCGCCTAGGGGCACGCCAGCGTCTTGCGCATCTGCAGGCGCGGATTCGCGCCCCGGATGTCCGGGATGAGACCTTCATCCACGCAGCCCATGCGCCGGTAGAACGCGCGCATCTGCCTGGCCGGCAGGCGAGGGCGAGTACGGCGACGAGGCGTGCCGTTGCATCCCGTGCGGGTTCCTTGCCGGAACGCGCCCCGATCCAATAAACTGAGAATAGTTCTCGTTTAACTATTCCAGTTCTGTTTCGGGTCGCCCCATGAGTCAGGCCGTGTCCGCCGAAGTCGCGCTCCACCAGGAAGTCCACGCGCTGTACAGCAACCACCACGGCTGGCTGTCCAATTGGCTGCGCGGCAAGCTCGGCAACAGCTGCGACGCCGCCGACCTGGCGCAGGATGTCTTCATGCGCCTGTTGGCGCGGCGCCAATCGATCGGCGCACGCGAACCCCGGGCGTTGCTGTCGACCATCGCCCATGGGCTGGTGGTCGACCACTGGCGGCGCCGTGAACTGGAGCGCGCCTGGCTCGACACCCTGGCGGCCTTGCCCGAGCCGCTGGCGCCGTCGCCGGAGAACCGTCATCTGGTGCTCGAAGCCCTTTACGAGATCGACCGCATGCTCGACACCCTGCCGCCAGCGGTGCGCCAGGCGTTCCTGCTGGCGCAGCTCGACGGCCTTACTTGCCCGCAGATCGCCGAGCGTCTGGCGGTATCGCTGGCGACGGTGGAGCGCTACCTCGCCAAGGCGCTGAAGGCCTGCTATTTCGCGCGCTTCGCTGAGTGAGCGTACGCATGCGCAGACCACCGCAGCCTTCGGTTGCCCTCGATGCGGCCGGCATGTCGGATGGGCCGCCGCTCAGCGAGGACATCATCGACGAGGCCATCGTCTGGGTTATCCGCCTCGAATACAACACCCCCACGCCGGCCGTCCGCCATGCCTTCGAACAATGGCGCGATGCCGATCCCCTGCACGCGCTGGCCTGGCAATGCGTCGGTTCGCTGCGCCAGGCGTTCGACAAGGTGCCTGCCCACCTGGCGCATCCGGCCCTGGCGGCGGCTGACGCTTACCGTCGCCAAGCGCGGCCGGGGCGGCGCCGCGCACTCAAGTTGCTCGGGCTGGGCGCCCTGGCGCTGGGGGCCGGTTGGATGGTCGAGGCTTACGCGCCCTGGCCACGCCTGCTGGCCGACGCCAGTACCGTCACCGGCCAGCGCCAGACGCTGACGCTGGCCGATGGCACTGTCATCGCGCTCAACACCGATACGGCGGTGAGCTTCGATCTGACCGGCGACACGCGCATCGTTACCCTGCGGCGGGGCGAGATCCTCGTCACCACCGGTGCGGATGCCGATGCGGCGGCCAGGCGGCCATTCTGGGTGCATACGCCATACGGCCGCATGGAAGCCCTGGGAACGCGCTTCGCCGTGCGCCTGGACGCAGGCCGTAGCCGCGTGTCGGTGCAAGAGGGCGCTGTGGCGCTGCACCCGGTGTCCGGCGGCGCGGCCTACGTCGTACGCCCGGGCGAGAGCCGTTGGCTAGGCAGTGACGGCACCACCGCAGCCGATCTGGCTGGTTTCGACGCCGACAGTTGGGCCGATGGCGTCATCGCCGGCAAGAACATGCGCCTGGGCGATCTGCTCAACGAACTGGCGCGCTACCGCCATGGCACCATCCATTGCGATGCCCGCGTGGCGGAGTTGCGCGTGTCCGGTCTCTACCACACGCGCGATACTGATCAGACGCTGCAGTTCCTGGTACAGACTCAGCCCATCAGCGTGCGCTACCACACGCGTCTCTGGGTGTCGGTGGGGCCGGCTTCGTAACGCCAAAAAAGACGAAATTTCGTGAGGGGATTTCGTTTCTCGTTCGGCTTACCGAGTGAAAGGCCTCTTGCCTGCACCACCGGGATACCGACATGACTCGTACGTTTTCTTCTTCCGCCGGCCGCGTCCGGACATTTCGCCTGCGTCCTACCCTGATCGCCGCAGCGATGCGCGGGGCATTGCTTTCGTTGGCCATGGGCGGTGCCGCGCTGCCCGTGGCGGCGCAGGTTCAGACTGCTCCGTCGCTGCCTGCCGGCGATGCCGTGCACGCCTTCAATGTGCCGGCCGGGCCGTTGGATGCCGCGTTGGATCGCTTTGCGCGCGCTGCGGGTGTCAATTTGTCGTATGACGCCGCCACCCTCAGCGGTCTGAGCACCCAGGGGCTCAATGGCCGCTACAGCGTCTCGACCGGGTTGTCGGCGCTGCTTGCCGGCAGCGGCCTGCAGGCGGTGGCGCAGGCTGGCGGCGGTTATGCGTTGCGCAAGCTGCCGGCCCCGCCCGCCGAAGGAGGGCCACAGGGCAGCCTGCCGGCGGTGCAGGTGACGGCCCGTTCGGCCAGCGAGCGCGGCGAACTGCCGCCCGTCTATGCCGGCGGGCAAGTGGCGCGTGGCGGCAACCTGGGCATTCTGGGTAACACCGATGTCATGGACGCGCCTTTCAGCACCACCAGCTATACCTCCGAACTGATCGAAAACCAGCAGGCGCGCACCTTGGCGGACATCGTGGTCAACGATGCGTCCGGCCGCGTCCTGACCGGATCCGGCGGCTTCGGCGACGACTTCCAGATCCGGGGCTTTCCGGTGTCGAGCGGCGATGTCGGGCTCAATGGCCTGTACGGGCTGGTGTCGGCCAGCCATATGCCGGTCGAGATGGTCGAGCGGGTCGATGTACTCAAGGGGCCGGGCTCGTTCCTCAACGGCATCGCCCCCAGCGGCAACATCGGTGGCGGCATCAATGTCGTCACCAAGCGGGCCGGCGATGATCCGCTGACCCGCGTCAGCGCCGGCTACGTGAGCAAGGGGCAGGGCAACGTGCATGCCGACGTCGGCCGTCGCTTTGGCGAGGACAACGTCTGGGGCGTGCGTTTCAACGGTGTGTGGCGCCAGGGCGAGGCCAGTATCGACGGCGGCAACCAGACGCTCGGCCTGGCTGCCATCGGCCTGGACTACACCGGCAGCAAACTGCGCTGGTCGCTCGACGCATTCACACAGAAGGAAAACGTCGATGAGTTCCGCCCGCAGATCGGCTTTGCCGCCGGCCTGACGGAGATCCCCTCGCCGCCGTCGGCGCGCACCAATTTCTATCCTGGCTCGACGTTGACCCTGGAAGACACCACCGTCGCCACCAACATCGAATACGACATCGACAAAACCTTTACCGCCTTCGGCGGCATCGGCTATCGCGAAGGGGCCGCCGAGCAGTTGTTTCCCATTACCGGCGGCGTCAACGCGCAAGGTGATTTCAGCGTGATGAGTTCGTATTACGACTCGTACACCAACACCACCAGCCTGAACGCCGGGGTACGCGCGCGCTTCAATACCGGCCCGGTCGGCCACACCCTGACGCTGAGCGCGACGGACCTGAACCAGATCGGCGGCTACGCCTACATCGCGGACAGCACAGCCGCCGTGCCGAACTCCAACATCTACAATCCCCAACCGCTCAAGCCGATCGGGCTGGAACGCACGGCGCCGCGCAAATCGTCGGACACGACGTTGACCAGCGTGGCGGTGGTCGACACGCTGTCGTTCAACAGGGACCAGTGGCTGTTGACGCTGGGGGCTCGTGACCAGAAGGTCGACGTGAAAGCCTTCAGCACCACCACCGGTCTGTCGACCAGTCATTACAAATCCAGCGCCGTGACGCCGCTGGCCGGCATCGTGTTCAAGCCGGTCGATTACGTATCCCTGTATGCCAACTACACCGAAGGCCTGACGCCCGGCACCACCGTGGCACCGCCCAATACCAACCAGGGCGAAGTGCTGGCACCGTACAAGTCCAAGCAGTACGAGGCGGGGGTGAAGGTCGACTGGGGCTCGCTGACCTCGGTCGCAAGCGTCTTCCAGATCGCGCGCCCGAGCGCCCAGACCGACCCCGTAACGGGCGTCTACGGTTACGACGGCGAGCAGCGCAATCGCGGCCTCGAACTGTCGCTGTACGGCGAAGTGGTGCGCGGTCTGCGCATCCTCACCAGCGCTGTGTTCAACGATGCCAAGCTGACCCGCACCGCCAGCGCCGCCACCCAGGGCAACGATGCGCCCGGCGTGCCGGACCGGACCTTCAGCCTGTCGGTGGACTGGGATACGCCGTGGGTCACCGGCCTGAGCCTGAACGCGCGGGCGATCTACACCTCGTCAGTACCCTTTAACGCCACCAACACGCTCCAACTCGACAGTTGGACACGTTATGACATCGGCGCGCGCTATCGTACCGTGATCGCCAACACGCCGACGGTGTTTCGCGCCAGCATCGAGAATCTATTCGACAAGAACTACTGGCTGACCAGCGGCACCTACGCCACCGTTGCCGCCCCGCGCACGTACATCCTGTCGGCCACGGTCGACTTCTGAGCGTTGTCCGGCGCCGGCAGGCGCAGCCCGGAGCCCTTCCATGATCCCCGTGGAAGGGCTTTTTTACGTGGCCACCCGGCACGCGCCGCATTGGCTAACATGCACGCTGACCGGATGCCGGGGGAGGCGATCATGATGAAGACGTATCAGGGGGCATGCCATTGCGGGGCGGTGCGTTTCGAAGTGGACGCCGACATCGACCACGTGCGGGTGTGCGACTGCTCGATCTGCGCGCGCCGGGGCGCCCTGAATTTTCGTGTGCCGGCCAACGCCCTGCGCATGCACACGCCGCTGGCCGCGATGTCGGTCTATCGATGGGGATCGATGACGGCCGCCGATTATTTCTGTCCGGTGTGCGGCATCCTGCCGTTTCGCAAACCGAGCCAACCGACGCCGGCCGAGCGCGCTGCTGGCCTGCCGCCCTTCGACGGCTGGGCGGTGAATACGCGTTGTCTGGATGATTTCGATCCCGCTTCGGTGCCGATCCGGCACATTCATGGCCGCGATCTGGTCATCGAGCCGCCGCTGGCGTGAAGCCCGAACGCCGGCGGCACCAGGCGACGGGCACAAAAAAGGCCGGGACATGCCCGGCCTTTTCTGTGTTGCGTGGCGCGATCAGTTGGTGCTGACCTTGCCCGAAACCTTCACACCATACAGCCCGAGGTACTTGCCGGTCACGCCGGCCGCCCCCGAGGTGTTCCACGGATAGATGCGCACGTACAGCTTGCTGGAGGCCGGCACCACGATGGTGACGCCGAATTCCTGCTTGCTCATGGTGTCCTTGCTGAACGACAGCGTGGTGCTGTTCAGCTTGGTCCAGGTGCTGCCATCGGTGGAGTAGGCCATGTCCGCCACCACGGTGGAACCCCCGCTGCTGGTCAGGTAGGCCGAGATCGCGTCGACGCTGAACTTGCCGGTCGGCGTGACGGCGAACTCCAGGTACTTGGTGTCGTCATGCGCGGCCCATTCGTTGACCGAATAGCGCGCCACCGTGGTGTCCTGTCCATCGACGGCGATGGTCTTCGACGAACCGATGACGATGTTGCTGGAGACCGCGTCGGTAGCCGAAACCAAACCATCGGTCACCGCCTTCAGATCGGTGCCCGCCGTGAACCAGGTGGCATACGAATCGAGGCCCGAACCCGCCGCGACGCCGGTGCCGCTGGCGGCGATCGTGCCGACCGTGGCGCTGCCCAGCGTGAAGACCAGCGAGGCCGAGTAGTCCTGCACCGCCGCCGGCGTGAAGCGCACGTATACGTTCTGCGTGAAAGCGCCGTTGCTATACGCGACCGACAGCGACGACGACCACGTGGTCTGGTCGGTGGACAGCTCGAAAGCGCTCGACGGCGACGTCAGCGTGACGGAGCCGGCGCTCGGCACCAGGTCGAATGCCGACACCGTGACCGACTTGATCGACGGCACGCCGACATAGCGCGTGCCCCAGGCCAGCGTGTCGGGGCTCGCAACCAGCGAGGTGACATCCACCATGTACGGCTTGAGTGCGGCCAGGGCGCTGACCGACTTCATGTCTTCCACCGCGCGCTTGGCGATCAAGGTGGCGAACAACACCTGCGGGTGCGTGCTGTCGGCTGCGATGTAGAGCTGCGAGGTCGCTGCCGCATCGCCGTAGCTTTCGACGATGGTCTTGGTGTCGGCGGTAATGTCCAGCAGCGGCACGTTGTATTTGGCCGCCACGGCCTTCATGGCCGCCGGGTAGTCGCCGCGCGCGAACTTTTCGGTGCCCTTGATGGCGACGTTGTGCTGGCCTTCGGCGGTGATCGTCGTACCGCTGAAGTACTTGCGCACGATCGGCGTGACCAGGATCGGGTAGGCACCCTTGGCCTGCACTTCGGTCACGTAGCGCTTGATGAACTGGTAGTACGAGTGTTCGGACTTGTCGACCGTGCTGTCTACGCCGTCGGCAGCGCCGGTGCAGGCTTCGCCGTCGGTGGTGCCGTCGCTGCAATACGCGTAGGTGCCGTATTCCTTGTAGTCGTCACCGTACTTCTGGTCGTTGTGAGCGAACTGAATGATGACGTAGTCGCCGGCGTTGATCTGCGGCTTGATGGCGGGCCAACGCGTCGCTTCGTTGTAGAAGCTGCGCGAGCTGCGGCCGCCCAGCGCCCAGTTCTTCACGGTGACGCTGCTGTTGAAGAACATCGGGACTTTCTCGCCCCAGCCCATTTGCGGACGGCGATCCTCGGTGTACGCCGTCATCGTCGAATCACCCAGCATGTGGATGGTGACGCCACCGGTGGTGCTGGAAGCCGCGCTCGACGACGCGCTCGAAGCGGCGGACGAGGTCGAACTGCTGACGGACGAGCTTGCCGACGACGACGAACCGGCAGGCGTTGACGGCCCGCTGTCTCCATCGTCTCCTCCGCCGCACGCGCTCAATAGAAGGGCTAATACGCTGGCCGCGATCAGCCGCGATACTGGTTTCATGCTTGTCTCCTGGTTCTTTTTGGTATGGATCACTACTGCATAATCCTGGCGCGATATTAGGGAAGAAAAAGACCGGTAACAAGGTGGTTGTTGAGAAACCTACTGCGCAAGCGATCTGCTCCTTGCCGCGGCCGAGAATGCCCAACAACTGGTGGTCGCCGACCTCTTTGCGCCCCAATTCGGTGACATCGCCGGTGACCAGGTAGTCGGCACCCTTGAGCGTCTGCTCCTGCTTCTTGATGGCGGCTTCCTGCTTGCTTTCCTTCATGTTGTCGCGGTCGAGCACGCTGAAGTGGCCGGTCTGCTGCAAGTGAGCGATGAGGATGGTCTTGGCCTGGCTGCCGAGACGGTCGACGCCATCCGAGAACAAACCACGCATGTAGTTGGAGCGGTTGTCGAACTGGCCGACGGCAATCGGCGCGCGCGCGCCGGCATACGCACGCTGGGCGGAGACGGGCTTTTGTACGGTGACCGAGCGTGAGCTTTCGGTGGCGCAGCCTTGCAGCAGCATGCAGGACACAACGGCTGCGTGTCGACGCAAAAAAGCCCGCGCGGGCAGACCCCGGCGGGCGTGATCGCGTAGCGCGAGTCGGTGGCTCAGCCGAACAGCTTGTTGGCGGTTTCGGCGATCAGTTTGCCCTGGTGGCGGCCGCCTTCCAGATCGAGGGCGCTGGGTTGCCGCTGGCCTTGCCCACCTGCGATGGTGGTGGCGCCATAGGGGCTGCCGCCGACGATTTCGTCCAGCGTCATCTGGCCCTGGTGGCTGTAGGGCAGGCCGACCACGATCAGGCCGAAGTGCAGCAGGTTGGCGATGACCGAAAACAGCGTCTGCTCCTGGCCGCCGTGCTGCGTGGCGGTCGAGGTGAAGGCGCCGCCCACCTTGCCGTTGAGCGCGCCGCGTGCCCACAGGCCGCCGGCTGTGTCGAGGAAGCTTGCCATCTGCGAGGGCATGCGGCCGAAGCGTGTCGGACAGCCGATGATGATGGCGTCGTAGTTGGCCAATTCGTCGATGGTGGCGATCGGCGCGGCCTGATCGAGCTTGAAATGGGCCGCCTTGGCGATGTCGGCCGGGGCCGTTTCGGGGACGCGCTTGACGTCGACCGTGGCGCCGGTCGAGCGGGCGCCTTCAGCGACCGCCTGGGCCATGGTTTCGATGTGGCCGTAGCTGGAGTAATACAGGACGAGTACCTTGGACATGCGAACTCCTTCAAGAACCTGCGTTGAGCGGGAAACCGAGGGAACGCCGACCGGTACACACTGGGCGCCCCGGAAATTCGATGTGCGTGCGCACACGCCCGAGCATGGTAGCCAGCCGGGCAAGGCCGTGCAATCGGCGTTGGTCGGGTGCTGGTGCAGCCACGCGATGGCGGCGTGTCATGGCGCCTGTAGCACGTGGGCAGCGCCGCGTACGGTGGCCCGTACATGGCTGCCCACGGCGGGCACCTCGACGCCGGGGCAGGGAATCCGCATCGGCAGGGCCGCCGTGGCGGTATGACGGATGAGACTGACGACACAGCCGTGGCCGGCGTCGGCGACGGCGCTCACGTGCAGCGTGTCGGTGTCGGCCACCAGGGCCGGTGCCAGGTGGATCTGCTGCGGTCTCAACACGATGCGCACGTCGTCGCGGCTCCCCGCCTGATCCGCGCGCAGGGCACCCAGCGCGCAATGTGCCTGGCCATTGCGCAGCGTGGCGTTCATGACGATGGCCTCGCCCAGGAAGCGCGCCGTGTCCTCGGTGTGCGGCCGCCAGTACAGATCCGACGGCGCGCCGGCACACACCAGGCGCCCTTCACGCAGGATGATGAGCTGTTCGCCGAAGGACAGCGCCTCGTCTTGATCATGGGTCACCAGCAGGGTGGTGATGCCGGCATCCGACAGTACGCCCGCCACCGCTTGGCGCGTGCTGGCGCGCAGGCCGGCGTCGAGTGCCGAGAACGGTTCGTCGAGCAGCATCAGGCTGGGCCGCTGCGCCAGGGCGCGGGCCAGCGCCACCCGCTGCTGCTGTCCGCCGGATAGCTCATGCGGCCAGCGCGCCAGCAGGGCGGGGTCGAGCGACACCAGTTCCATCAACTCGCGTATGCGGTGCGCCCGCGCGTGATCCTCGTGTGCCAATCCGAAGCCGATGTTGGCATCCACCCGCAGGTGCGGAAACAGCGCGCCGTCCTGCGGCACGTAGCCGATGCCGCGTCGATGCGCCGGCACGATGGCCGGCCCGTCCGCCAGCAGGCTGCCTGCGCAGAGCACGGAGCCGGCATCGGGCGACTCGAAACCGGCCACGATGCGCAACAGGCTGGTCTTGCCGGAACCGGACGGGCCGACGATGGCGGCGCGGCTGCCCGCCTCGATGCGCAGGCTGACATCGGCCAGCGCCGTCACGGCGCCATAGCGTTTGTCGACGTGTCGTATTTCCAGAGTGCTCATCGGCCGGCAGCCCGTCGTGATTGTTGATGAAGTACCCAGGTCACCGGCAGCGCCAGCACCATCATGACGAAGGCGTAGGGGGCGGCGGCGACGTAATCCATTTCGCTGGTATAGGCCCAGAAGCCGGTGGCCAGGGTGTAGGTGCCATTAGGCGCCAGCAGCAGGGTCGCCGTCAGTTCGTTGGTGATGCCCAGGAACACCAGCGCCGCGCCGGCGGCCATGCTGGGCGCCGCCAGGCGCAGGGTGATCTCCCACAGGGTGCGGCGCGGGCCACGGCCCAGGCTGCGCGCGACCTGCTCCAGTTCGGGCGAGACCTGGGCGATGCCGGCGCGCAGATTGATGAGTGCGCGCGGCATGAACAGCAGCAGGTAGGCCAGCAGCACGCTGACGGCCGATTGATAGAGGGGCAGGGCGACGCGTACGGTGATGGTGACCAGCGCCAGGGCGACGACGATGCCGGGCAGCGAGCCAGTGACGTAATTGAGCGCTTCGAGCGCGCGTGTGGCGCGCCCCGGCATGCGCACCGATAACCAGGCCGCCGGGATGGCCGCGCAGGTGGCGATCACGGCGCCGGCACCGGCCCACATGATGGTCTGGACGAGCGCCGTCCACAGTTCGGTGGATTGCCACACTGTGGCGCCGCCCAGGTACAGCCAGCGCCCCAGTGTCAGCAGTGGGATCCCCAGCCCGAGCAGGCAGGTGGCGAGCGGCAGGGCGCTATACAGCCAACCCACCCGCGCGCCGCCGGGCGCCGGCTGCGTGGCGCGCGCGCT
>JASGFB010000028.1:0-41586 GCA_047605765.1 Rhodocyclaceae bacterium | reverse complement strand
GGCCCGGCATCGGCGGCGTCGTCAGCGGCGCCGTGGCCGGTGTGGCGGCTGGTTCGACAGCGCGCCCGGCACGCCGCCGGCCGGCGGTTGGTTGGTCTGGTTCTCGGCCGACTGCTGGCTGCGGATCGCCGTATTGGGCGAGGGATTCGGCTTGTAGGTCTCGGAGGTTTGCTCGGTGGCGTCGAAGTCGACGTCCGCCGTCACCTGGGCACGGAAATTGTCGCGGCCCAGCAGGGGTTCGAGAATGGTCTGGATGCGCTTGATGTAGCCGGCTTCTACCTCATCGACGTATTCCAGCTGCGTCGGGTCCAGGCCCGGCGAGCGGCCGTCGCGCTTCTGGGTGAGCAGGTTGCCGTTCTGATCGATGATGCTGACCTGGTCCGACGACAGGTTCGGCACGCTCGAAGAAACCAAATGCAGAATGCCCGCGACCTGGGCCGCCTCCAGGCGGCGCCCCGGGCGCAGGCTGACGACCACCGACGCGGTGGGCTTTTGTTCGTCACGCAGGAAAGCGGTTTGCTTGGGGATCGCCAGATGCACACGGGCGCCGTCGACTGCCGCCAGCGACAGGATGGTGCGGCCCAGTTCGCCTTCCAGGGCGCGTTGGTAATTGACCTGCTCATTGAACTGCGACATGCCGAACTTCTGCGTGTCCATCAGTTCGAAACCGACCATGCCGCCCTTGGGCAGGCCCTGCGAGGCCAGCAGCAGGCGCAGTTCGTTGGCGCGGTCCGACGGGACCAGGATGGTGCCGCCGCCAGCCTCGACCTTATAAGGCACGTTCTGCTGCTGGAGTGCCGTCACGATCTGGCCGCCGTCCTTTTCGGCCAGGTTCGAGAACAGCACGGCGTAGTCGGGCTGCTTGCTCCACAACCACATGCCGACCACCAGGGCGATGGCGACCGCCAGTGCCACGGCGCCAGCAAGCTTCTGCCTCTGGGTCAGCTTGTTCAGATTGTCCGCAATCGCCTGCCAGGGCGGGGAAGGCGGAGCAGTCATCGTGGTGTCGGCGGCCATGGTCGTCTACCTTTGGGTTGGGGGCGTCGGTCCCCTTTTCGATGGGCGCATTGTGCGCGGGTGTACAGAAAACAAGGCGGCAATAAGCGGCAAGTTTTGCCGGCTTATCGCCCCTTGCGGGTGGCGGCCGCCGGCATAAAGTGCGAGCCATCGCAAAAGACCGCAAACGAGCCATGGACGCACCGCTGAACATGCCGCTGGACGCCGCCGGGTTGGCCGAAGCCTTCCAGGTGTTCGCTCGCGCCTCGGAAGAGCTCACCCACGCGTATGGCGGCCTGCAGCAACAGGTCGGCGTGCTCACCGAGCGTTTGGATCTGCTGCTCGAAGCCTTGCCGGCCGGTGTGGTTGTGCTGGACAAGGCCGGCCGGGTCGAACAGATCAACCGCGCCGCCATCGCCATGCTGGGCGACGCGCTGCATGGCTGCGACTGGCAGCCGTTTGCCGCCGGCGTGCTGCATACCACCGACACCCCGGGCGAATGGCAGTTGAACGGCGATGGCAGCGAATACCGCGTGTCCCTGTCCGAAACCGCGCTCGACCGCTCCGGTGGGCGCATCGTTCTGATTCATGACGTGACCGACGCCTGGCGCATGCGCTGTGCCGCCGCACGTCACGAACGCCTGGCCGCCATGGGCGAAATGGTGGCGGGCCTTGCCCACCAACTGCGTACGCCTCTCGCTTCGGCCTTGCTGTATACGGGCCATCTAGCCAACACCGCCTTGCCGCCGCAGCAGCGCGCCGACGTCGCCGGCCGTGCCGTGGAACGCCTGCGTCACCTCGAACGGTTGATCCAGGACATGCTGATCTTCGCCCGTGGCGAAGCCCTGGGCCGTGAATCGTTCAGCGTGTGCGAACTGGTCAAGGAACTGCGCGACACCATCGAGCCGGTGGCGGCCCGTGGTGGCGTGCGCTTTGATTCAGACTGTACTGCCGGCACCGAGCAAATCTTTGGCAACCGCAAAGAGATTGCCAGCGCACTGACCAATTTGCTGGAAAATGCGCTGCAGGTGCTGGGGCAGGGCGGCACGGTGCGCCTGGCGGCAAGCGTCGAAGGCCCGCAAGTGGCGTTCCGCGTGCGCGACAATGGCCGCGGCATTGAACCGGCCATGCAGGATCGCCTGTTCGAGCCGTTCTTTACCACACGTGCCGATGGCACCGGCCTGGGCCTGGCGATCGCGCGTGGCGTGGCGCGGGCCCACGGCGGCGACATCGCCCTGTGGTCCGAGCCCGGCGTGGGCAGTGAATTCACTTTCTCGCTGCCCGTCATGCAGACGGCCAGCACGGCTGAATCGCAGGAGGCCTGAGCCATGATGCCCTTGATGCATACCGACACCTGCGCCACGTCCGCCGACGCCGATTGGCTGGCCCGTAATCAATGGACCGCGCTGCGCCGCATGCAACGTTGCCTGCAGGCCGACGCCGTCACGCGTGCGGCCGACCTTGCACAGTCTTTTGCTTTGCCCGCGACCGAGGCGGCTGACCGCCTGGCCCGCACCTGACAGGACTCTGACATGATCGAAATCCTCAACATCCTCGTGGTCGATGACGACGCCGCGCTGCGCGATGCCATCGAGATGATCCTGCAATCGGCCGGCCACCGCGTCACGCTCGCCAGCAGCGGGCCGGAAGCCCTGCAAAAGCTTGAAGGTCAGCACTTCAACCTGGTCATCACCGACCTGCGCATGGACCCCATGGACGGACTCGAACTGCTCGGCCAGATCCGCGCACGCCAGCTCCACCTGCCGGTACTGCTGATGACCGCCTTCGGCGATGTCGACAAGGCCGTGGCCGCCATGCGCGGCGGCGCCTGCGAGTTCCTGATGAAGCCGTTCGAGGCCGACGTGCTGCTCGAAAACGTGCGCCGTCATGCCCGCGTGACACCGACGCAGGAGGACATGGTTGCCGAGGACACGCGCACGCGTGCCGTGCTGGCGCTGGCCGCCAAGGTCGCCCAGACCGATGCGACGGTGCTGCTGACCGGCGAATCGGGCACCGGCAAGGAAGTTTTTGCGCGTTACATCCACCAGCATTCGCGTCGCAAGAGCGGCCCCTTCGTGGCCATCAACTGCGCCGCCATTCCCGAGAATCTGCTCGAAGCCACCCTGTTCGGTTTCGAAAAGGGCAGCTTCACCGGCGCCCAGACCTCGCAGGCCGGCAAGTTCGAACAAGCCCAGGGCGGCACCATCCTGCTCGACGAAATTTCGGAAATGCCCTTGGGCCTGCAGGCCAAGATGCTGCGCGTGCTGCAAGAGCGCGAAGTCGAACGCGTCGGCGGCAAGAAGGCGATCCCGCTCGATATCCGCGTACTGGCCACCAGCAACCGCGACATGCTGCGCGAAGTGCAGGGCGGCCGCTTCCGCGAAGACTTGTACTACCGCCTGAACGTGTTCCCCTTGGCGATCCCCAGCCTGCGCGAGCGGCCGGGCGACGTGGTGGCCCTGGCGCGGCACTTTGTGGGTCGCCACGGCGAACGCATCGGCAAAACGGCAAGAATTGCCGGCGAGGCAGCGGCAGTTCTTGCCGCTTGGCGCTGGCCCGGCAATGTGCGCGAGCTGGAAAACACCGTTCAGCGCGCTTTGATCCTCACCAGCGGCGACACCATGACCGCCGAAGACGTGCGCATGTGCCTGCCTAACTGGACACCCGAGAACGAAGCCACGGCGGGGGCGATGCCGGTTTCAGCCCCGCAGCCGATGCCTGTCTTCGACCCGATGCCCTTCGCCGCAAGCCCCGCGCAGCCTGGCTTTGCGCCCGCTGCGGCGGCTGACGACAAGCCCGCCAGCATGCGTGACCTGGAACGTGCCCACATCCTGGAAACCTTGCGCGCGGTCGGCGGATCGCGTAAGAAAGCAGTCGAACGCCTGGGCATCTCGGAACGAACCTTGCGTTACAAGCTCCAGCAGTACCGCGAAGAAGGCATCGAAATCTGATGCCCCAAAACGGGTACGAGGTTTGCTTTACTTAAGCCAGTACATAGACCTGCCGTAGAAGCGGTTACGCAACACGAACTGTATCGAGACCACATATGGATACCAGCGCCATCGACCAGATGCTCGGGCAATTGCGCGCCACCAGCGAATTGGCGGCGAGCAAGGGCACGGCTGCGCCGGCTGCCGGCGGAGCTGACTTCGGGCAAGCCCTGCAAAGCGCGCTCAAGGACGTGAGCGCGGCCCAGCAAAGCGCCCAGCAGATGGCGCAGGATTTCTCGACCGGTACGTCCGAAGTCAACCTGCAAGACGTGATGATCAACCTGCAAAAGGCCAATCTGTCGTTCCAGCAGATGGTCCAGGTGCGCAACAAGCTGGTGAATGCGTACCAGGACATCATGAACATGCAGGTCTGATGCGGCTTGGCGTTGCCCTGCCTGTTTCGTAGCTGATCGAAAATCAAGCTCTGGTAGTCCCCAGGCCGTCCGGCCGAGCTTTAGACGTCCCCTGTCTGTGTTGGTGTACCTCGGGTATGCCAAGCCCTCTGTTTTACCTATCCCTGCGATCCGATCGAGATCACGTCTCGCGGCCACCTGAGCGGTCGTCCCTGCGTTGCGCACAGGGTGCCGGTGAGCGCAAAGATCGGCAGAAATCACCCTTGATGCCCGTGTAAGAACGGCAGCCAGTTTCACAAATGCCATGGCGCGCCCGAGTCGCTTCAGGCAGAACGAATCGCCTCCGTGTTGGCAGAGCCACCTTGTTCCTTTCGAGCCCGTACCGAAGCGCACGCGTTCCAGCGGCGCGAACAGTGTCGGCGTTGGCAGACCTCAGAGAAAAGCTGAATCAAAGGCGGAGTGTGCGTGGGGGAGGGCGTACTCCATACCTGTCACTCCTTTGAGCTAAGTAAAAGCCTGAGGGCGGCGGATACGCGACTGTCCGTACGTCCGCTCCCCGTCAGCGCCCAAACAAAATGAAATCTCTCGGGGCCTCGCATGAGTATGCCTGCTTCGTGTGCCGTGAGAGTTTCGTCAGGAGTTCATGCCTATGCATTGCTACACGCACCAGGACAGTCATGCTATCGCCGTTTGCAGAACGTGCGGCAAGGCTGTCTGTGGAATCTGCTCAGTATCCATTCCATTCGCCATAGCCTGCTCAACCGAATGCGCCGATGAAGCCAAGGCCGTTCATGAGATGAACCAACGAGGAAAAAAACTCTATGGAATTGGTGGTACGAAGAAGAGACTGCCAAGCGGCGTTGTAATGTGGGGGCTCTTTGCGGCCCTGTTTTGCGGCGCGGGTGTTATCAACACGATTTCGCGCGGCACTCCCGATTGGTTCTTGTTATGTTTTGGCGCAGTTTCGGTGATCGTAGCCGTTATCGCGTATCGGCGAGCGAAGGAAACCGGCCTTCAATGCTGAAGAAAAACTCACACAGGGTCGGCGCTTTGAGCCTGTTCTCTGCCATGCCGAGCATGATGCCTTGCCGCCACTCATGCCCGTTGCTTGGCGGCTGTCAGCGACGTTCAACGAACACGGTGCTGGCCGTCTCTTTCCACCAGTTACCCACGAACTCGATCAGCACCGGGATCATCAGCATGCCCACCGCGTAGGCATGCCAGGTGCCGCCCTCGAAGACGGGGGCGAAGCGCAGGGCCCATGCCGATGACAATGCTCCCAGCAGCGCCGCGCTGCCGTCGAGGAGCAATTGCACTGCGGCCAGGGCCAGCAGCAGGGCGGACAGGCGAAACGCGATCAGCAGCGACTTGCGCGTGGCCATCGAGCGGAAGGCGCCGATCAGGGCCGTGAATGTCACCGCCACCAGCACCATCGTGATGAACATATCCAGCGACCAGAATGGTGTCTGCGCACGGCTGAGGAAGACGGCCACTTCGAGCATTTCGCGAAAAGCGACGATGAAGGCGACACCGACCACAGCCCGGCCACGCGCCAGGCGTTGCAGCCAGCTGTCGACGGCATCGTGCATCGCATGCGCGCTCGTGCGCCTTGCATGTGGCCAACAAGCTAGGGCAGAAGCGGGAGGCTGTAATGAATCGCCCCTGCTTGCGTCGAGGCCGATTGGTTCGAGTCAAACTGTGATGGCGGCCTGACTGGCAATGTCCCGCCCAGACCGAACAGCTTCCCATAGCATCGAGCAGCTGCTTGAACATGGCCTGTCCTCTTCATTGACTGAAGAGGACAGGCGGCAAATCGTTTCATCGCCTATGCGGGCGGTTTTACGGTCGCTTTTTCATCACGGATATGAATCCCTACTAAAACGGCACGGCGCTGTTTGTGGTGCGTCGTGCCGATCCGTCAGGGATTCATCGTTCAAGGATCAGGGGCGAATGATCTTGTAGATATGGCCACTGAGGCCATCTGTTACGTACAGGTTATCGCTGGCATCCAGCGCCAGACTTTGCGGAGACTGGATCGTGCTCAGAATCTTGACCCCCGTTGCAGCCCCGGGTGTGATCTTGTAGATGCCGCCTTCCGCCGTGATAAAGAGGTTGCCGTGCGTGTCGACAGCAATGTCCGCTAGGGCGCTGAACGACATTCCTGTTGCGAGAGGCGTGGCAGTTGAAGCACCGGGAGAGATCTTGAGGATGCGATAATTACTGCCATTGCCTTCAGCTACATAAACATTCCCGGCCGCATCAACGGCGAGTCGGTCTGGCCGGTTGAATACCGTCCCTGTCGCGATTGGCGTGGCCGTCGTGGCTCCCGGGGCGATTTTGTATACAGTGTTATCTACCGCGTCAGAGACATAGACGTTGCCACTTGCATCTACCGCTACGCTCCAGGGGGCAAGAATTGTCGTGCCGGTGACCAGTCTCGTAACCGTCGAATCGCTGCGTGACCATTTCAAAACCTTGTCGCCAGAATTGTCAATGATGATGAGATTTCCGGCGGGGTCTACACCCACATCCAGGGGGGCGCTGAAAGAAAAGCTCGTTGCCAGAGGCGTTGCCTTTGTGGCTCCCGATGGTATGACGTACACACCTCCGTCTCTGTAGCTGGACACATAAACCGTCCCGCTCGAATCAACGGCAATCCCGCTGGGGAAATCAAACTGGGTTCCAGAGGCAAGCCGGGTTGCGTCTGACAGGCACGTTACGACAATGCTGGCGGTGCCAATACTTCCAGATGCTGCGCCGCTGACAGAGCACGTCTGGTTTGCTGGCTGCGTGCCCACCGTAACTTGATAGCCTTTGCCATAGGGAACAGGTGTGGCGAAAGTGAAGCTGCCGTCTGCACTGAGCGTCAGCACATCGCTGCCATTGTTCAACAGTGTGAGTTGCTTGCCTGCCCCCAGGCCAGTCACTGTGCCGCCTATCGCCTGGGTGATTGTTGAACACACCACTTTCACTGTCGTGACATTCGCCGTGGCGCCTGCACTGGTACTCGAACCATTCGTTACCGAACACGTCTGGCCGCTGGGTTGAGCGACAACGGCTACCGCATACGCACCACTACGGATTACCGGGGTGGGGAAGCTGAACGTGCCATCCTTTTTGAGCGTGATTTCGTCACTTTCATTGTTGCGCAGCGTTATCTGGCTGTCGGCATTAAGCCCGGAAAGTGTTCCGCCAATCGTGAACGCAGGTTCATCACCCGCTGAATCGCCTCCTCCGCAGGCGGCCAGGCTCAGCGCCAGCAGGCCGATGAGGAGGGTTCTAGAACGGTGCAGAGTGCAACGTGAAACAGTGATGGGCAAAGCATGGAAAGGCGATGTCGGCATCTTGGGGTCCAGAACGTTGGGGGGAACCACATATCGCTTTCCGACGGAAACCGTCAAATAGCGCTCGGTGAATTCAAGAGCAATGGCCTGACGCCAGATCGCACATGGGATGGGTGACCGAACTGTGGTTGGCGTAGATCGCTGTTCTGTCCATTGGCGAACCTTGCGTCAAAATAAAGGTAAACCCGCGTCATTACCACTCTATCGGCCAGCGGTTTTCGTTCTTTAGAGAATGCTGGCGGAATCGTTGAGGATGAGCGAGCACGGGCAATGAATCGGCCCGGCTGACAGAGACGTCGCCATGTCAGCAGGGTGGCTCAAGCCAGGCGGCCGTCAGCGACGTTCAACGAACACGGTGCTGGCCGTCTCTTTCCACCAGTTACCCACGAACTCGATCAGCACCGGGATCATCAGCATGCCCACCGCGTAGGCATGCCAGGTGCCGCCCTCGAAGACGGGGGCGAAGCGCAGGGCCCATGCCGATGACAATGCTCCCAGCAGCGCCGCGCTGCCGTCGAGGAGCAATTGCACTGCGGCCAGGGCCAGCAGCAGGGCGGACAGGCGAAACGCGATCAGCAGCGACTTGCGCGTGGCCATCGAGCGGAAGGCGCCGATCAGGGCCGTGAATGTCACCGCCACCAGCACCATCGTGATGAACATATCCAGCGACCAGAATGGTGTCTGCGCACGGCTGAGGAAGACGGCCACTTCGAGCATTTCGCGAAAAGCGACGATGAAGGCGACACCGACCACAGCCCGGCCACGCGCCAGGCGTTGCAGCCAGCTGTCGACGGTGTCTTCCACGCGGCCATAGAGGCTATTGGCGGAGGCGAAGGTCGACGTTGCCGCCAGCAGCACGCTCAGGGCGAAGGCAATGGTGATGAGCGCACTCACGCGCGCATCCAGCGTGGCGGTCGTGACGAGCGTCGTGAGCAGCGCGGCCGCGATGGCTCCGGCCAGGGCACTCCAGACGATGGGGCTCCGCACGAGGGGGCGGCGCGTTTCACGGGCCACCAGGCGCAGCGCCGCGATGAGGAGCAGCGCTTCACCCAACTCGCGCGCGACGACGACAAAAACTTCGAACATGGGGAATCCTCAGATACCGCTGGGGGCTGCTTGCGTGTCCGTTTCGGCAATGTGCTCGACGAGCGGGCGCAGCACGTGCGCCGCCCCTTGTACATGGGCACGTACCAGGCTATCGATGGCAGGCGCATCGAAACTCGGGCAGGGTACATGAAGCCGCGGCGAGGTGTCGGTGACTGTATTGGCGGCCGGGTGCAACTCGACCTGACAGGTGTGGCCGGCGAACTCCACGCTGGCGACGCGCAGCGCATCCTGCAGGGTATCGGCCGGCGCCAGGCGGATCTGTTCGGGGCGCAGCAGAATGCGCGCCCGCGCACAGGTGTCTGTCGAATCCGCTTGCACCGTACCCAATGCGCACTGTGCGTGGCCGCCCTGCAGCGTGGCCGTCATGACGATAGCATCGCCCAGGAAACGCGCAGTCTCTTCGGTCTGCGGTTGCCAATACAGCCTGGACGGCGCACCTGCCTGCATCAGCTTGCCGTCCTGCAGGATGATGAGCTGTTCGGCGAACGACAGCGCTTCGTCCTGATCGTGGGTGACCAGCACCGTGGTGATGCGAGCCTCTGACAGCAGGCGGGCCACGGCCTTGCGCGTGGTGGCGCGCAGGCCCGCGTCGAGAGCGGAAAACGGTTCGTCGAGCAGCATCAGCGACGGCTGTTGCGCCAGGGCCCGGGCCAGCGCCACGCGCTGCTGCTGGCCGCCGGACAGCTCATGCGGCCAGCGTTTGAGCATGGCGGCGTCGAGCGAAACCAGGTCCATCAATTCGCGGATGCGCTCGGCGCGTGCCGCCGGTTCGAGCGCCAGGCCAAAACCGATGTTGGCGGCAACGCTCAGATGGGGGAACAACGCGCCGTCCTGAGGCACATAGCCAATGCCGCGCCGATGCGCCGGCACGATCGATGGCCCATCGGCAAGCAGCGTGTCGTTGCAGTGGACCGTGCCCGCATCGGGGAACTCAAAGCCTGCGACGATGCGCAGCAGGCTCGTCTTGCCCGATCCGGAGGGGCCGACGATGGCGGCGCGGCTACCCGCCGGAATGCTCAGGCTGACATCGTCCAGCGCCTTTACGGCGCCGTAGCGTTTTTGAATGTGTCGTACGTCCAGACTGCTCATCGGCCTGCTGCCTGTCTTGATTGCTGATAAAGGACCCACGTCACCGGTAGTGACAGCATCATCATGATGAAGGCATAGGGGGCGGCGGTCACGTAATCGATTTCGGCGGTGTATGCCCAGAAACCGGTGGCCAAGGTGTAGGTGCCATTGGGGGCGAGCAGCAGCGTAGCCGTGAGCTCGTTGGTAATGCCCAGGAACACCAGCGCGGCGCCGGCCGCCATGCTCGGCGCGGCCAGACGCAGGGTGATCTCCCACAGCGCGCGGCGCGGGCTGCGGCCCAGGCTGCGGGCCACGTTTTCCAGTTCCGGCGAAGTCTGTGCGATGCCTGCGCGCAAGCTGATGAGCGCGCGCGGCAGAAACAGCAGCAGGTACGCCAGCAGCACGGTGACGGCCGATTGGTAGAGCGGCAGCGCCACACGCACGGTGATCGTCACCAGGGCCAGTGCGATGACGATGCCAGGCAGTGATCCGGTGACGTAGTTGAGCGCTTCGAGCACACGCGAGAGCCGCCCCGGCGCGCGTACCGACAGCCATGCCATCGGGATGGCGGCGCAGGTGGTGACGAGCGCGCCGGCACCGGCCCACACGACCGTCTGGCCCAGTGCCATCCATAATTCGGGCGCTTGCCACACATGCAGGCCGCCCAGATACAACCAGCGTCCCAACGTAAACAGGGGGACCCCCAGCGCCAGCAGGCAGGTGAGCAGCGGTAATGCGATGCACAGTACATTGCCGGTGGGGCCGAGCGGTGTCGGCGCCATCGTACGCGCGCTGCCCGCACCGATGCGCGCATAGCGCGCGCGGCCGCGCGTGACGGCTTCGAGCGTCAGCAGACCGAGGCAACTGATGACCAGCATGCCGGCCAGCATGTGGGCGGCGACGCCGTTATAGCTGGCCTGAAACTGGTCGAAGATGGCGGTGGTGAAGGTGTCGAAGCGGAGCATGGCATACAGGCCGTATTCAGCCAGCAGGTGCAGCCCGATGAGCAGCGCACCGCCCCATACCGGCAACTTCAACTGTGGCAAGACCACGCCGACGAAAACGCGAAATGGTGGCGCCCCCAGCGACGCGGCGACATCTTCAAGGGCCGGGTCCAGCCGGCGCAGGGTGGCGGCCACCGGCAGATACATGAACGGAAAATACGCCAGCACGGACACCAGCGTGGCCGCGCCCAGGCCATGCATGGCGGGCGCCACGCTGATCCAGGCGTAGCTGTGCATGAAGGCGGGCACCGCCAGGGGGGCTGCGGCCAGCAGGCTCCAGACACGGCGGCCCGGCAGCGTGGTGCGTTCGGTCAGCCAGGCCAATGCGACGCCCAGGGCTGCGCAGCCGGGCACGGTCAGCACGATCAGCCAGAGCGTGTTGCCCAGCAGCTCGAAGATGCGCGGGCGCACCAGCAGTGCCACGATCTGCGGCCAGCCGGCCGACATCGTCGCCCACACGACAAATCCCAATGGCATCAGCGACAGCAGAGCGACGACGATGGCCAGCGCTGACAGCCAGGGCGCCCGCCGCGTGGGCGGCGCCAGACGCAAAACGCCTGCCGGCGCACGAGGTGTGGCGGCAGGCGTCAGGGTATCGGTGGGCATCATGCCGGATGACCCACCGATCGATGCATGATGCGTATGTCGATCACAGCAGACCAGCTTGCGTCATCAACTCGACAACCTTCTTGCTGTTGAGCGTGGCCGGATCGATCTTGGGCGCGTCCAGATCCTTGAGCGGTACGAGCTTGGCGTTGGAGGCCACGGCAGCACCCACGGCGTATTCATAGGCATCGCCCGTTTGCAGCACTTGCTGGCCTTGCTTGCCGGTCAGCCACTTGATGAAGCTCTGTGCTGCTTCCTTCTGCTTGCTGGAGGCCAGCACGCCGCCGCCGGAAACGCTCACGAACGCGCCCGGGTCCTGGTGCTTGAAGTAGTGCAGGGCCGCGTTCTTGCTGTTCTCGCCGGTCTTGGCCTGATCGCCGACGTAGTAGTAGTGATAGATCACGCCGCTTTCGATCTGGCCGGCATTGACGGCCTTGAGCACGTTGCCGTTGCCGCGATAGACGACCGCGTTTTCTTTCATCGACTTGAGCCAGGCGAGCGTGGCCGCTTCACCCTTCATTTCCAGCACGGCCGCGACGATGGCCTGGAAATCCGCGCCCGAAGGCGACGCCGCCCAACGGCCCTTCCAGGCCGGGCTGGCCAGATCCATCAGCGACTTGGGCAGATTCGCCGCCGGTAGTTTGTCCTTGTTGTAGACGAATACCGTCGAGCGAGCGGCAATACCGACCCAGCGGCCGTGGCTGGGGCGATATTCAGCGGGTACCTGCGCCAGCGTGGCGGCGTCCAGCGGCGCGAAGAGCTTGGCGTTATCCACCAGCACCATGGCCGGCGAGTTCTCGGTGAGGAACACGTCGGCGGGCGAGGCCGCGCCTTCCTGCACGATCTGGTTGGCCAGTTCCACGTCGCCGCCATTGCGGATGGTGACCGCGATGCCGGTGTCACGCGTGAACTGCTCGACCCATTCCTTGGTCAGGCTGGCGTGCTGGGCGTTGTAGAGGGTGATGCTGGTGGCTGCGCTGGCCAGGCCGGCGAATGCAAGCATTGAAGCCATCAGCGTGGCGCGGGCGATCTTGGGGAGGTGCAAGGGCATGTCTTTAGTACTCCAAGGGGTTAGTCGATGCGACTGACGGGGAACTGGCTGACGCGGCCACTCTCGCAGGATGGCAGCCTAGTATAGTTGCCGCCTACAAATGAGAGGCATTCTCAGTAAGAAACGGCAATGTAGGTGGCGAAAGTAGTATTGTCAACGTCTACTTTTTGCGCTTGCCGTGTACGCCATCGTCATTTCATCGGTTCCTCTCCGGCGATTTTCTCCTCCGCCACCCTCACGCCCAGCACACCTGCGAGTAGTTATTCAGAGTACGAAAAGTAGTCGTTGACAGTGCTACTTTTGTGTCTTTAGACTGAATTGATGCGAATCGATCCTATTCGCGATATCGCGCTTCTTTCTACAACCACAAAAGCAAACACACTTCCGATGACGCCCAACATGCAGGCTGCGGCCTTTGTCCAGCCGTGTCTTACCGTGCGCCCCTTGAGTGCGCTGATTTCGATGATGATGGCGATGGGGGCGGCGTTTGCGCCCGCCGCGCTTGCGCAAAGCACCGCGGCCGATCTGCCTGCCGTCACCGTCAAGGCCGCCGCTCAGAGCGGTTACGACGCGAAGGAAACCAGTTCGGCCACGCGCACCGACACGCCGTTGCTCGATACCCCGCAGTCGGTGAGCGTGGTCACGCCGGACGAGATGCGCGACCGTGGCGTGCAGAGCGTTGCCGAGGCCGTGCGCTATGTGCCCGGCGTGAGCTTCGCGCAGGGGGAGGGCAACCGCGAGACGCCGATCATTCGCGGCATCAGCAGCACCGGCGATTTTTTCATCGACGGCATGCGCGATGACGTGCAGTACTACCGGGATCTCTACAACATCGAGAACGTCGAGGTCTTCAAAGGGCCCAACGCCATGATCTTCGGGCGGGGCGCCACCGGCGGCCTGATCAATCGCGTCAGCAAGCAGGCCAACTGGCAAAAGCTGTACGGCGCCTCGCTCACGCTGGGCTCGGACAACAACCGCCGCATCACCGCCGATATCAATCAGCCGGTCAACGACGAACTGTCTCTACGCGTGATGGGGATGTATGAGAACTCCGACAGCTATCGTGACGGCGTGTCGCTGGAGCGTTCGGGCATCAACCCGACGATGGCATGGCGCCCCGGCAACAAGACGCTGGTGACGGCGGGGTATGAGCACTTCCGCGATGAGCGCGTGGCCGATCGCGGCATCAGCTCGTATCAGGGGCGCCCGGTCGATACCGATCCGTCCACCTTCTTCGGCAACGCGGATGGCAGCCCGACGTGGTCCGAACTGGATGCCGTCAGCGCCATGGTCGAGCATCAGTTCAGCAGCGGATTCCTGGTGCGCAACAAAACGCGCTGGTCCTCGCAGGACAAGTTCTACCAGAACGTCTTTCCGGGCGCGGTGAACGCGGCAGGCACGGCGGTAAACATCAGCGCCTACAACAACGCCACCCGCCGCGACAGCATCTTCAATCAGACCGACGCCGTCATCGATGCGCAAACCGGCTCGCTGCGCCACAAGCTTCTGGTCGGCATGGAGCTGGGCCGGCAGGACACCGACAATTTCCGCAACACGGGCTACTTCCCAGGCAACGCCACCAGCGTCAGCGTGCCGCTGTCGGACCCGACCACCAACCTGCCGGTAACGTACCGCCAATCGGCCACCGATGCCGACAATACCGGTGAGACCACGGTGGCGGCGCTGTACGTGCAGGATCAGCTCGAAATCACGCCGCAGTTCCTCATCGTCGGCGGCCTGCGCTACGACAACTTCAAGGTCGACTTCCGCAACAACCGCAACGGGCAGACTTTCAACACCAACGACCATCTGGTGTCGCCGCGCATCGGCGTGATCTACAAACCGCTGCCGGCCGCCTCGGTGTATGCCAATTACAGCGTGGCCTACCAGCCGCGCGCCGGCGATCAGTTGTCATCGCTGAGCCTGTCCAACGCCGCGCTGGAGCCGGAGAAGTTCAACAACTATGAAGTCGGCGTGAAGTGGGACATGCGTCCGAACCTCAGCGGTACGCTCGCGCTGTATCAACTGGACCGCACCAACGTGGTCGTGCTGGACCCGACCGATCCGACCAATACGCGGACCATGCTGGCCGACGGGCAACGCACCAAGGGCGTGGAAGTGGGTGTCACCGGCAACGTGACCTCGGCGTGGAGCATCGCAGGGGGCTATTCGTATGTTGATGCCACGCTGCTGGCCGATACGTCCGCCACCCTTCGCAAGGGGGCCGAACTGGGCCAGGTGCCCAGGCATACCTTTACCCTGTGGAACCGCTATGACTTCACGCCGATGTGGGGCGCCGGCCTGGGCCTGATTCATCGCAGCAAGATGTACGCCTCCACCGAGCAGATCGCCACCAGCAGCGAGCCGTATCCCAATGTGACGCTGCCGGGCTACACGCGTGTCGATGCAGCGGTGTTCCTGACACTCAGCCAGAACATGCGCGCGCAGTTGAACATCGAAAACCTGTTCGACAAGAAGTACTACCTGAACGCCAACAGCAACAACAACATCACACCGGGCTCGCCGCGCGCCGTGCGTGTGTCGCTCAACGCCGCGTTCTAGTCAAAGAGTGCGATATGCGCGGGAACCTTCTCGCGCTATCGCACACGCATACACATGCATCCTGTCTATGAACGTCTCCACCGCAGTGGCCTGCGTGCCACTGCCTGCCGCCAGCAGATCCTCGACGCGCTGCTGGCCGCGCCCGACATGCGCGCAACCGTCGATGTCCTGTTCATGCAATTGCACGGCCGCGGCGCACGCGTGAGCATTTCAACCCTGTACGCCGCGCTCCGCGTCATGCGCATCCACGGCGTCATCGCCCGCGATTGGGACGGAGAAAAAGCCATTTATTGGGTGCCGCAGGATGCGGCCGGCGCCATCCACTACGTGTGCCACCTGTGCAAGCAGAAGCACACGATCCATGACGACGCGCTCTTCGATGCCGTTCGCCAATCGGCTCAGACGCATGGCCTGGCCATCGGCGCCCAGGCACTGACCATCCAGGTGGTGTGCCACCGGTGCCAGCACCCCGACGCGCGCCGGCGGCCGGTTCGCCTGCGTCCGCCCGTCATCGTTGCCGACAAGCCTTGAGCGGCCGGCGCGTCTTTACACAATCAGACACGCATATGTTTCACAATCGGTGTGCGCCATGCTAGAAAGCATGGCGATACCACACAGGGCGGGAGACAGGGCTTGGCTGCAATGAACGATCAGGAAATTCTGAAGCTCATCGATCAGGCGATCGGTGACTTCACCGGAAACCTGAATGATCTGGGGAGCGCCATCGGCATGCTGATGCTCGGTCGCCGCTATGGCTGGCGAGTCGTGCTGCTCATCCATAGCCCGAGCACCGTGCGCAAGTACCTCAAGATACTGGGGCTGCGCAACTTGCGGGACGTGCTGCCCGAAGTCGGCGAACTGGCGCATCGGTCCAACGCCTGGAAGCTCGTCGACGGGACGGCCAACTTCTGGAAGGTCGTGCGCGGGCAGATCAGCGGCGTGCGCAGTGCCCTGGTCGATCGCGAGCGCTGACCCCGTCCATACGCGGGCCAATCCGCACACCCGTCCATGACACGCGGCGCTGCGCCCACCCATCGGCCCGCGCTATGACCTGTCCGCCGCGTCGCGATGGACGCGGGGGCCATCGCCGCGCCATGCGGTGATCGCTGCGACATCAGCCGACTGTCATCCCCGCGTCACAAAGAAGACATGTTTGGCCGCAATAATCGGCAGCTTTTGGGCGAACCGCTGGCGTGTCCGATGCCTTTTTCATTCTTGCCGATCCCGACGCGACCTGAGGTTTCTCCTGTGCCGGCGCATGTTTCGTCGCCAAGCCAGATGCCGTGACGGATATCAGGTATGCCGTATTCATCATGGGCATGCTGCTGGCGGCCTGTGCGCATGGACGATCGTCGCCGGCCGGTGAGGTGCAATTCGACATCCCGGCCCAAGCGTTGGCCAGTGCGCTCGAGCGTTATGCCGTGATGGCCGATCAGACCGTGCTGTTCAGCGACGCCCTGGTGGCCGGGCGCACCTCTGCGGCGGTGCGGGGGCGCATGACGCCGCGCGCCGCGCTGCAGGCGCTGCTGGCCGGTACGGGGCTGGAAGCCGAGACGGCGGTTGGCGTGGGGGGCAGCACTTTCGTGCTTAAGCGCACGCCGCCGGCACCGGCATCGTCGGCGCCCGTGGCCGCCGCTCAGCTCGACCGCTCTTACGACGGGCTGTTGCAGCGCCGTGTGTGGCAAGCGCTGTGCCGCAACCCTGCCACCACCCCGGGTACCTACCGCGCCGCCATGCAGATCGACGTGGACGAGAACGGGCGCGTGATCGCGCCGCATCTGTTGTCGACCACCGGTGACGAGGCGCGCGACCAGGCCATCGTGGCGACCCTGCATGGCCTGCAACTGGATTACCCGCCGCCGGCCGGCCTGCCGCAGCCGGTGCTGCTGGTCATCCTGCCCCGCGAGCGCATTGCCGGGCGTGCCTGCCCCGCTGAGCGTGCACCATGACCGAAAGCGTCCTGCACCTGCTGCGCGGCATGCTGGTCCATCGCTATCAGCAGATTCGCCAAAGCCTGGTCATCAAGCTGGGCAACCCGGACCTGGCCGGCGATGTGCTGCACGAGATCTGGTTGCGCCTGCAGCGCGACAACCCGATTCCCGGCCCGGTGCTCAACCCGCAGGCCTATCTGGTGCGCATGGGCGTGAATCTGGCCATCGACGTGCAGCGCAGCCAGAGCCGCATGCTGGCCGCCGAAGACGTGCAGGAACTGATGGAGGTCTTGCCCGACCCCACGCCCGGTCCGGCCGAAGTGGCCGAAGCCCGCTCGGAACTGGACATCCTGCAGCAGGCGCTCAACGATCTGCCGACGCGCCGCCGCGAGGTGCTGATGCTGGTGCGCTGGGAAGACTGGCCGCAAAAGAAGGTGGCCGATCACCTGGGTATTTCGCTGCGAACGGTCGAAGCCGAACTGAAAGCGGCCCAGGAACACTGCGCCGCGCGTCTGCAACGCCAACGGTAGCGAACCTTTACACAAATTTATGCGCGGGTTTGGCCGCCGCCATTCGTCTATGGAACGGGGGCCCCGGCAGCGCCGTGCGCCCGCTCTGTGCGCACGGGACATACAGACAGCTAAATGACTTCAAGCAGCGAACGCGATCAATTGCCGGATGTGCTCAAGGATGCACAGGCATGGGTGCGCAAGCTCACTTCCGGCGCAGCCACCGAATGGGAAGCGCGCGCCTTCCGCCGCTGGCGCGACGCCGATCCGGCGCATCTGATGGCTTTTCGCGAAGCAGCACGCCAATGGCATCTGCTGGAAGCGGCCAGCGGTGCCGTATTGCAGAGCAACGCGCAGATCGCCCGCGAGCACCGTGGCACGGTCAATCCTTCACGCACAGGGCGCCGCGCCTTTCTCGGCGCGGCCCTGGGGGGCGCCGCCGCGGCGGGCGTGGCGGCGGTCTCGCCACTGGGCCTGTGGCCGGACGCCGAGCAATGGGGCGCCGACTACCGCACCGCCGTGGGTGAACAACTGCAGGTGGCGCTGGGCGATGAGGTCAGCCTCACGCTCAATACGCGCACCAGCGTGCGGCGCACCGTGGACGCTGCATCCAGCGGTGTCGAAGTGATCGAAGGCGAAGCGGCTGTCGATGTGAACGCCGCGCCGCGCCCGTTTCGCGTCCTGGCCGGTAGTGGCCGGCTGATGGCAACCGACGCCAGCTTCGACGTGCGCCATGCCGCCGGCAGGACCTGCGTGACGTGTACGCGCGGGCGTGTGCGCATCGATCATCCGGCCGGCCAGCGTGTACTCGAACGCGGCCATCAGGCGATCTATGAGCGCGCCGCGCTCGACGTGTCGCAGCCCGGCGACCTCGAAGACATTTCGGCCTGGCGGCGAGGCGAACTGGTCTTCCGCAAGACGCCGCTGCCCACCGTGGTCGACGAGATCAATCGCTATCGCAAGGGCCGCGTCGTGCTGGTGGGTGAGACGTTGCGCGGCAAGACGGTGACGGCGCGCATCCGCATTCCGGACATCGAAACCGCGCTGGTGCAGATCCAGTACACCTTCGACCTGCGTGCGCGCGCACTGCCGGCCGGCATCCTCATTCTCAGTTGATCGCGGCGCCGTTGCGCCCGTCGTTGGCAGCCGTGTGACGGTGCGATGACGAGGGCCGTGCGCCGTCGGCGCATGTATGCGAACGACATATCATTTTTTGCGTTACTCGTTGCGGATTCCCGCATAGTCACTCGTCAGGGGGAGAGCCATCCTGCAAGCGCCCGGGGCGCCTGCGCATGGCATGAATCATGGCGGGCATGTGTCACCGGCACATGGGCCCGTCGCGGACTTCGACTTCCACCTGGCAGAAATTTTCATGACTTACGGACGCGATGGAGTGCTTGAGCTGAGACGTACGGGTAACGGGGCGCTGCGGCTGGCGCCGATCGCGCGCGCCATGGCGCTGGCGCTGGCGGCGGGCAGCACGCTGGCGCACGCGCAGCAGGCGTTCAGCCCGGCATGGTTCGCCGCCAAGGGCGCGGCACGCAGTGCCGCCACCCAGAACGGGCGCCTGCCCAACGGCATGCCGGCCAATGCGTTCTCGGCGCCCCAGCAGCAGAATCAGGCGGCGCGCCAGCAGTTGCAGCGCTCGCTCGCCAACCTCGGCCTGGCGGCACGCACCATCGCCGCGCAGCAGGCTGCCCAGGCGGCCGCGCGCGATGCCGCCAAGAACCGCCCGGGTGGCGTGGCCGATGGGCTCGGCCAAGGCGGCCTGAAGGTCGACGACAACAGCCTCACGGCCGGGTGGCTGGGGGCCAAGGCACCCACGCAAACGGTGTCCAACGGGCACACCACGGTCAGCGTCGAGCAGACCGAGAGCCGCGCCATTCTTAACTGGGAAACCTTCAACGTCGGCCGCAACACCACGCTCGAATTCCACCAGCAGGCCGACTGGGCGGTGCTCAACCGGGTGAATGATCCGTTGGCGCGGCCCAGCCAGATCCTCGGTCAGATCAAGGCCGACGGCACGGTGATGGTGGTCAATCGCAACGGCGTGATCTTCGACGGAACTAGCCAGGTGGACACGCGCAGCCTGGTGGCCGCCGCCGTCGGCATGAGCGATGCCCAGTTCAAGAAGGGCTTGTTCAGCGAAGCGCAGGGCACCCAGTTCATTCCCACCTTGGCCAATGACTTGGTCACCACCGCCACCAGCTTCAGCCATGGCGCCGCCACCGGCGACGTAGTGGTGGATGCCGGGGCACGCATCAGCACGCGCGCACCAGCCAGCGTCACCGAAGGTGGCGGCTATGTGCTGCTGGCCGGGCGCGAGGTCCACAACGCCGGCAGTATCGACACGCCGAGCGGGCAGACCGTGCTGGCCGCCGGCGACAGCTTCGTGATCCGCAAGGGCATGGGCACCAGCGAAAACCAGACCTCGTCTACGCGGGGCAACGTGGTGAGCAGCCTGCGCAACACCGGCAGCCAGGCGGGCAGCGTGCGCAATAGCGGCCTGATCACCGCCAGCACGGGCGACATCACGCTGGTCGGTCACGCTGTGCGCCAGGACGGCGCGCTGGTGGCCACCACCTCGGTGCACACGCGCGGCACCGTGCATCTGAGCAACGCTGCGAGCGACGCCGATGGTCACGTGTCCCTGGGCGAAGGCAGCCTGACCGCCATCGTGCTCGACGAGAGCGCCACTACCGCGCTGGATGCCCAGCGCGATGCGCTGATCAAGGAATCCGACAAGGTGGGTGACGGCGTTGCCCACCGCCGCGACCAATCGCTGGTGCGCATCACCAGCGGCGGCGATATCGACTTCGAAGGTGATTCGCTGACGCTCGCCACCGGCGGGCAAGTGCTGGTGGATGCCGTCGGCCGCAGTACGCTGGCCGAGCGGGCGCAGATCGACGTGTCGGGCGCGGTAGGCGTACGCGTGACGATGGAGTCGAACAACGTCCTCATCAACGTGCAGGGCAACGAACAGCGCGACGCGCCGGGCAACCGCGACACCAAGGGCCTGACCAACAGCGACATCTGGGTCGACCGCCGCGATCTGGTGCTGGTGCCGGCCGGCACCAACGGTTATGCGACCGACCGCTGGTACACCGCCGGCGGCTTGCTCGAAGTGAGCGGCTACCTCGGCACCAGCGGCCATACCATCGGCGAATGGGCCGCGCAGGGTGGCAGCGTGCAGTTCGGCGGCGGCAATCTGAGCACTCACCAGGGCAGCACCATCAATCTCTCGGGCGGCACGCTGGACGTGCAGTCCGGCTATGTGTATCAGACCTTCCTGAAGGGCGCCGACGGCAACATCTACAACGCCTCGACGGCACCGGGCGATCTTCTGTACACCGGGCTCTACCAAGGCTTCGAGACCGAACATGCGCGCTGGGGCAGCACCACCCGCGAGGCCTTCTACAACCCGTTGATCGCCCCGCAGCGCCGGCTTGAAAACGGCTATGTCGTCGGCCGCGACGCCGGCCGCCTGATCGTGGCCACCCAGGGCGCTTTGCTTGAGGGCCAGGTCGACGGCTCGACCTTCCAGGGAGAGCGCCAGACGCGCGGGCGCGACGCCGGTCTGGATGGCTACGAACAGGCGCAGACCACCGTGGCACGTGGCGCGCAACTGATCATTGGCAGCTATCAGCCGGTCTACGACAAGAACACCGGCAACCTGCGTTACGGCCCGGGCGCCGAAGTCATGGCGGTGAGCATCGGTGATGCGGCCACGAGCGCTGCGCCGGCCGGCCACATCGCGCTCAACGCGGCCTGGCTCAACGCCCAGAAGCTGGGCAGCCTGCAGGTTTATGCCAAGGGCGCCATCACCGTCGATGACGCGATCAGCGTGACGCCGGGCGGCGAGATCGCGCTGCATGCCAGCGATGTGACCGTCAATGCTGACCTCAGTGCGCGTGCCGGCGAGATCCGCCTGGGCGACATGGTGGTGCAGTACACCAGCAGCGGCGATCCGTGGGTGGACAAGCCGATCGGCCTCAACGTGGCGCCGGGATACGAACGCCAGGTGGTGGTGGCCGACACCGTGACGCTCGATGCGCATGGCATGTGGACCAACCAGTTGCTCGACGGTGCCCGCATCGACGGCCTGCCGTACCTCAACGGTGGCGAGGTGAGCCTGCGCAGTTCCGGCAGCGTGTCGCTGGGCGCGGACAGCCTGATCGATGTGTCCTCGGGCGCTGCACTCGACGAAAAGGGCAAGATGAGCGGCGGCAAGGGCGGCAGCGTGACGCTGGCCGCCGGTATGTACGCCGGAGCGGGCGTGCTCGAACTGAACGGCGTCATCCGGGGTCATGGCGTCAAGGGCGGCGGTGCGCTCAACATCGAGAACGGCACCATGGTGAGCATCGGTGGCGAACTGCCCCAGGCCATCGAAAAGCTGGCCGCCGGTGAAGTCAGCGACCTGCCGCTGCGCCTGGCGGCCGATGTCACGCTGCAGCCCGGCCAGGTCATTCCGGTCAGCTTCTCGATCACCGTCACCCGCGTGGCGGGTGGCCAGGCCATGCCGGCGACGCTGCGCCCCTCGGTCAGCGAAGCCAATCCGGCCGTGACGCAAGCCCCCTGGTTGCTGCCCGTATCCGTACAAGTGGCCGGCAACGGGCCGGTCATGTATGCCGGCACCGTGCTGCCGGCCGGCACCGTGCTATCGACCATCACCGAACTGGCGGCGGGTTACGTGGTGCCCGCCGATGTCTTTCCTAACGGCCTGCCCATTCAGGAACGCACCACGCGCTATACCGCCGGCAGCGTCACCACAACCGCGCTGGTGGTGCCGCGCGGCACGCGCCTGCCGGCCGGCACGGCGTGGTCCGAAGACGTACCGGTGCAGTCGTTCCTGGCGTTGGACGGCAGTTTGTTCGAGTCGGGCTTCAAGCGCTACAGCGTCGTCGGACGCGATGGCGTGACGGTGGTCGACGGCGCTCAACTGGCCGTCAGCATGCCGACCCTGCAGGCCGACCCGCAGGCCATGCGCACGCTGGCCAGCGGCGACGATATGTCGAAGGCCTTTTCGGTCGAATTGCCACCGCTGCAGCAGGACCAACCGGCCAAGGGCCAGACCGCCTTGCGCGGCGGTGCCAGCCTGTCCCTGCAGGCCGGCACCGAGGTCGGCAGTGGTGATCTGATCGTTGGCGAAGGTAGCCGTCTGGCGGTCGATCCGGGGCAGTCCATCACGCTGTCCGGCAACGGCCAGATCACGCTGCTGGGCCAACTGGAAGCCCATGGCGGGCGCATTGCCGTGCTGCCCGGACAGCTTGGCACGGGGAACGAGACCAATCGCCCGGCCGGCATGCCGAATGCGCGCTCGGTGTGGATCGGCGAACACGCCGTGCTGGACGTATCGGGCCGGGCCTACACCGGCGTGGACGCCAACGGCCAGCGCTTCGGACAGGTGCTCGATGGCGGCAGCATCGAGATCGGTGCGAATCACGATCTGACTGCGCGCAACATCGGCGCCATCGATGCCTTTGTGGTGGTGCGCGACGGCGCCCGCCTGGATGCCTCCGGTACCTCGGCGGAGGTCGATCTGCCGGGCCAGGGGGCGAGCCGGCTGGCCAGCCACGGCGGCACCATCGCGCTGAGCTCGACCAATGGCCTGTTCGTCGATGGTGAACTGCGCGCGGCAGCCGGTGGCGCCGGCGCGCTGGGGGGGACGCTGGCGCTGAATCTGGAAACCCCCGTCTATGGCTCGGTCGATCGCATCACCTACAAGGGCGACGAGGTGGACGACGGCGTGCGCGTACCGCGCGAACTGGTGATCGAGCAGATCTTCGGCGGCAGCGGCCTGGCCACCGACCTGCGTGCCGGGCAAGGCCATGCGACGCTTGCATATGGCAAGGCACGCTATGGCGTTGACGCCATCCATGCCGGTGGCTTCGACACCGCTTCGCTGTATGTCAATGGTCTACTGAGTTTCGACGGCGATGTAAGCCTGCGCATGAATCAGGCGCTGTACCTGACCGCCAGCGGCATCGGCCTGAGCACCACCGCGCCGCGCGACGCCCAAGTGTCGCTGGCAGCGCCGTACCTGCGCATGGCCGGCTCCATGCGCCGGCAGACCGACAACACGATCATGCCTAACCCGGTGTTCGGTTCCGGCAACACCTCGTCCGGCCACGGCAAGGCCGGCGTACCGCTGGTGGCCGACAAGGCGTCCTTCGACGTATCGGCCGATCTGGTCGACATCGTCGGCGACGTCGGTATGGGCACACGCGGCACCATTGTGCTGAACGCGCCCAATCCCTTGCTCGTCGAGCGCGACGCCTTCGGTGCGGTGCGCATCGCCAGCCGGGGTGACTTGCGTCTGCAGAGCGCGGATTTTTATTCGCCCGGCGACACCACGCTGGCCGCCGCGCAGATCTATGGCAGCGGCGACGTCACGGTGGGCCTGCGCAGTTACCTGTCGCAGTCGAATACGGCGTCCATCGAGTTCGATCCGCATCGCGTGCTCGATATCGAACGCACCACCACGGCCCTGCCGGCCATGCCCTATAGCGTGTTCGGCGCCATGACCCTGCGCGCCGCCACCGTCAACCAGGGCGGTGTGCTACGCGCGCCGCTGGGCAGCATTACGCTGGGCGACGTCGCCAACTTGGGGACGACCAGCCTGGTGAACCTCCTGCCGGGCAGCGTCACCTCGGTCAGTGCCAATGGGCTGGTCATGCCTTACGGCGGCACCGTCGACAACCTGATCTACAACTACAACGGCATCGATGCGGACTACGGGGGCGTGGGCCGCGAGCCAGCGGTGACGCTTTCCGGCCTGGCCGTCAATACGCAGGCTGGCGCCATCGTCGATCTGTCCGGCGGCGGCGAACTGACCGGCGCCGGCTTCCTGCAGGGGCGGGGCGGTTCCACCGACGCACGCCTCAATCCGCTGGTGCAGATGGGCCAGGATGGTTTCACGCTGCCTACGCTCGCCACCAATCCGGTCTATGCAATCGTGCCGGGCGTGCAGGCCGGCTACGCGCCGGTGGCCGCCGAAAAGGGGGCGGGCGATCCGGCCATCGGCCGTCAGATCACCATCGGTGACGGCGTACCGGGCTTGCCGGCCGGCACGTATACCTTGCTGCCGTCCCATTACGCGCTGCTGCCCGGCGCCTTCCGCGTCGAGCTGAACGGCCTCGCCACCAGCCAGGCCCGCATTGGCGATACCACCGCCATGCGCAACGGTTCGTGGAGCACGGCGGCGCGCCTGGGTATCGCCAACACCGGCTTCAGCGAAACGCTGCCGAGCCAGGTCATCCTGACGGCGGCCGACACCCTGCGCACCTATTCGCAATACAACGAAGCGAGCTACGCCGAATTCGCCCTGCAACAGGCCGTGCGCGAAGGCGCGCCGCGCCCGCAGCTCGAACGCGACGGCAAAGCGCTGAACCTGTCGCTGGCGGCCCCTGCCGCAGGCACCGCCACCGGCGCACCCGCGCTGGTGTTCGATGCCACTGTGCTGCACACGCCCGGCGAGGGGGGGCATGGCACCGTGACGCGTCTGACCGGCGCCGTCGATTACGAAATCCTGGCTGCCGGCGCCGCCCCCACGGCCGGCTTCGGCGGCGTATCGGTGCGGGCCGATGCGCTCAATGCCACAGGTGCCTCGCGCATGGAGATCGGCTCGCGCCTGATCAGCACTTACCAGGACCTGACCGGTTCCCTGCAGCGCGCCAACATCATCACGATAGGCAGCACCAGGACCGCCAACATCGTGTTGCGCCAGGGCGCGCAACTGGAGGCGGCCGAGGTCTTCCTCATGACCGGGCGGGTGGCCGGTGGCATCACCCTCGAGCAGGGCGCTTCCATCAATACGCTGGGGCGCGGCGCCGCCGCCTACGACGCCTCGCAGGGCTACATTTACACGCCCGGCAATCTTTCCGTGCTGGCAGTCTCCAACGGTCAGATCGATCTGCTGGCGCCGACCGCCGCGGACAGCGAGGGGCAGGGCGCAGGTGCCATCCAGATCGGCGTGTGCCCGGCGGGAGGGACGTGCACGGGCGATACGCGCCTGTATTCGGAAGGCACCATCGCCACCGCCACCGATAACCGCTTCGTACTGGGCGACGCGGTGCGCTACGGCACGCGCAACCTGGCCCTGGCGCTGGGCGGCGTGAATGTGGGAGGCCGCCAGGCGCTGGCCGATGCGGCCACGCGCGGCGCGCTGCCGGCGGGCATGACGCTCAACCAGGAGGTCCTCGACCGCCTGTTGCTGGGCGACGTGAGTACCGGCGCACCGGCGTTGGAAGCCCTGTCGCTGACGGTGCGCGAATCGATCAATTTCTATGACGATGTCACGCTGTCGACCTATGACCCGGTCAGCGGCAAGTCGGCCTTGCAACGCCTGGTGCTCGCCACGCCGGCGCTCTACGGCTACGGTGACGCCGGCGACGTGGCGCGCATCCACACCGACACGCTGGTGTGGACCGGTGCGCTGACGCCGGCCGGCGCCGTCATCGCCAAAGGCCCAGGGACGGGAAGCGGCCAACTGGTGGTCGATGCGCGCGAGATCGTTTTCGGTTTCGGCCCGCGCAGCCAGCCGGACACCGTGCACCAGCATGATCGGCTGGCGTTGGGTTTCGAGAGCCTGTACTTGAACGCGTCCGACCGCGTCACCGCCACCAACAAGGGCACGCTGGCGGTGTACGCCGCGCAAGGCACCTGGGATGAGGCGAGCAAGTCGTACCCCCGCACGGGCGGTGATCTGTTCATCGATACGCCGTTGCTGACCGGTGTCGCCGGTTCGGTGAACAAGATCGTTGCCGGCGGCGATGTGCACGTCAGCGGTGCCGCTGCGGCAGGCGCTCCCGACAATGCCGCGCTGGCGGGGGCTCTGGGCGCCGAGATCGCCCTCGAGGCCCGTGGCGGCAACCTGGTGGTGGATACCGCCGTGCTGTTGCCCAGCGGCAAGCTGAGCCTGACGGCGCAGGGCGACGTGGTGCTGGCCGACGGCGCGCAACTGGATCTGGCCGGTCGCAAGATCGATTTCTTCGACGTCAGCAAATACAGCTGGGGCGGTGATGTGGTGCTGCAGAGCCGTGGCGGCGACGTGCGGCAGAACGCCGGCGTGCGCATCGATCTGTCGGCACAGAACAACCGCGCCGGCTCGCTAGATGCGACCGCCGCCCACGGCACGGTCGACCTGGCGGGCGACATCGTCGGCACCGCCAGCGGCCACTATGACGCCGGCGGCACCGCAGTGCCGTTCGCCGCCGGCAGTGTCAAGGTGCACGGGCAGACCATCGCCGATTTCTCCGGTCTCAACGAACGGCTGAACACCGGCGGCATGCGTGGTGCGCGCGCCTTCCGTCTGGGGCAGGGCGACCTTGCCATCGACAACGAACTCAAGGCGCACGAAGTGACGGTGGCGCTGGACGACGGCCATCTCACCGTGAGCGGCAGCATCGATGCCAGCGGCGAGCAAGCCGGCAGCATCCGCCTGGCCGCCAGCCGAGGGGTCACGCTGGCCGCTACGTCGGTGCTCGACGCCAGCGCCGACGTCTTGCGCCGCGACAGCTATGGACAGGTCATCGAAGCGCCCAACCGGGCCGTGATCGAAGTCGATGCGGGCCAGGGCACGTTGCGCATCGCCGAGGGCGCGCGCATGGATCTACGCGTGGCCGGCGCCAGCGCCGACTACGGCACGGTGGCGCTCAATGTGCCGCGCGTGGGCGGCAATGACCTGGCCATCGAGGCGCCGGGCACGGTCACCATCGATGGCGCCAAGTCCATCCAGGTGAATGCGTTCATCACCGACGACCGCGCAGCCCAGGGCGGCGAAACCACCGCCGACGGCAAGACCTACCAATCCATCGACACGGCTTACCTCGACCGCCTGCATGCAGACAGCAGCACCTTCATCGATGCGGCGCTGGCCAACGGCGTGCTCATGAACGGCAAGCTGGCCGGGCTGCGCGCCTATGGCGACGAATTCCATCTGCGCCCCGGCGTGCAGATCGTGGCCGATACCCGCATCAATCCGGACGGCAACCTGCACGTGGATGGCGACATCGACCTGGCCGGCTATCGCTATGCCAGTGTCAATCCGCATACCCAGCGCAGCGGCGTGCGCGGTGCCGGTGAGGCCGGTGCGCTGGTGATCCGCGCCGACGGCGATCTGGCAGTTTTCGGCAGCATCAGCGATGGTTTCGACGGCAGCACGCTGACGCCGACCATGGATGACCGCGGCTGGTATCTGACCGCCGGCCGCCAGTTCTGGGGTTCGGATGTGATCGTGCCGCACGGCGGCAAGGTGACGCTGGCCGCCGGTACAGGCTTCCAGGCGGGCAAGGTGCTCAATTACGACCTGCCGATCCAGGCCATGGCGATGGCGGCGGGCACCGAATTGCCGGCCGAGGCGCGTCTGGCCCAGCCGCTGGCGCTGGCCAAGGGCACCGTGCTGAGCGCAGCGGTCTACGACGCCGCCGGCACGCTGTTGTTCGCCGCCGGTACGGTGCTCGATGACGCCACCACACTGCCGCAGAACGCTCGCTTGTCGGCGGGCATGCGTCTGCCGGCGGTGGCCCGCATCGACGCCATGACCTGGCCGGCCGGCGTGGCGCTGCCAGCGCCGCCGATCGGCCTCTCCGTGGCGCTGGCGCGCGATCTGACGCTGGCCAAAGGGGCCATCGTACCCAGCGAGACCAACGTCAAGCTGCCCGGTGGCGCCACCACCGTCGACCTGCGCCCGCAGGATGCCGACGGCAATCAGGGCCGCACCTGGGCATTGGCGCCGATGCTGGCGCGCGGTTCGCAGTCGTGGGACATCACCCTGGTGGCCGGCGCCGACACGCGGGCCGCCGACCGCTTGACCACACGCGCCGACGGCCGCGGTGATCTGCGCTTTGCCGACGCGCACTACGGACGTGGCGCGCAGATGACGCCCATCCCCGGTACCGGTACACCGGCCGTGCTGCGCTATGGCGACACCTTACCGCAGACCCTCCTCGACGAAATGGAGATGTACCGCTCGTGGGGCTATGACGTACCCGACTTAGTACCGGGTGCGCTGGTCACCGCCTCCGACGTCGAACTGATGCAGATGATTGGCTACATCAGCCGGTCGATGGAGGAGCTCAACGACATGTTCGGTGTGCCGATCGTGCAGACCGTCACGCCGGCCACGCCCCCCGACATGGCGTTCGACGCCCTGGCGGCGGCGCGCCAGCAGTTGCCCAGCGTGGTGCGCACCGGCACCGGCGATCTGCGCCTGGTGTCGGGAGGGGATATCGTCACCACCTCGCTGTTCGGCATCTATACCGCTGGCACGCCGTCGGCCTCGCTGGCGGCTGACGGCGCCGCCGATCCGTACAACCTGCCGCGCGGCGCCCTGGCGCCGTATGCCAAGCCCAACGCGCCAGCCACCGTACTGGGTGAAATGGGGACCGTCTTCGAGCACCTGGTCAATGGCGGCAGCGCCAGCCTCTACCAGGCCTGGTATCCGGAAGCCGGCGGCAACCTGCTGCTGCGCGCTCAGGGTAGCGTGATCGGCGACAGCATAGGACGCCCGTCCCCCTTCCTGCGCGCAGACTCGATGGGCTATGCCAATGGCGTGGTCGCGCCGAGCGCGTCGGTGGGCAACTGGCTGTGGCGCCAGGGCACAGGCAGCGTGCAGGCGGGGGACGACGGCGTGCCTACCGCGTGGTGGATCAACTTCGGCACATATGTGCCGAGCTACTCGGAGAACAGCTACAACTACGTTTTCGCTGCCATGCCGCGGCTGGTGGGCTTCACCGGTTTCGGCACGCTGGGTGGCGGCAACCTGGTACTCGAAGCGGGGGCGGACGCCGGCATGCTGCAAGGACGCGGCGATTTCGGCGCGTACTTCGTCATGCGCAGCGCTGGCCTGAATCTGGCCGTGGCGAGCACCGGCCGTGTCACCCGCGACGGCAAGCTGGTGTTGACCGGCGGCGGCGACATGGATATTCGAATTGGCGGCGGGCTCAACGCCGATCCGTCCCTCAACGCCTTCACCGGCAGCAATATCGAACCGACGGCCAACACCCTGCCAGCACGCAACGCCCACCGGCTCGATCTGAACGGCGCCTTCACCAACCTGCGCGGCGCACTGCGCCTGGAAGCCGGTGCGGTGGGCAGCGTCGATCTTCGCTATGGCACGCTCGACGCCAGGGATTCGCGTGCCAGCGATGTGTTTGGCGCCGGTTCTGCCAGTGCCGGCGGCGGCCCCGTGCTGGTGCTGGGCGACGCGGCCGCGCGGCTGGATGCGCGGGGCGATCTGGTGCTGGGCAGCGTCGCCGATCCTGGGCGCCTGTTGCAACTGCATGGCGGCACGCCGTTCCATGCCGACGGCACCGATTATTCCGGTGGCGGCTACAGCTGGTTCTCGCTGTGGACGCCTTCGACTGCCGTCGATCTGCTGGCAGCAGGGGGCAATCTGACGCCGACCCTGGCGATGCGTGACATGGCCGAGCGCGTCGATGCGCAGGCCACCGACAACGCCTACATATACCCGTCGGTGCTGCGCGCGGCGGCGGCCAGCGGCAGCATCTACTACAGCGGCGCGGGGAACTCGTCCAAGGGCGTGGTGCTGGCCCCGTCGCCGGTGGCGGATCAATTCGTGGTCAGCGGCAGCGGCCAGCTCGAATTGCTGGCGGCCGATTCGCTGTATGCGGCGGGTGGCAGTTTTTCGACCTCCGGCGCCGACCCCACCGCCTTGCCCGATCCGTTCAAGCCCGGCTTCATCGGTCTGGGCGAAAAAGTCTGGTATGGGCGCCGCTTCATTCACAACGTCAGCGCGGATGCCGTGGCGCCCTCGGCGCTGCTCGGTACCGGCAGTTCCGGCATCAATGGCACGAGCGGCGCGTATTCGCTGTTCTCCTTCACGCCGCCCACGGCTTCGGGCTACGTGTATACGGGGCAGGCGCCGTCGCGCTATTACGCGGTGGACGGTGATCTGGTGGGCCTGCGCCTGGGATCGATCATCTATCGCGGTGTGTCGACGGGACAGCCGGGCGGCGAGCGCACCTGGTATGACGGCGGTGGTGCGGTCGCCATCCGTGCCGGTCGCGACATCGTCAACGCGGGCACCCCCCTGGGCAGTTACGACACGCCGGCGTTCAACAGCGGCGACCTGGGCTGGACGGCGGTCCCCAGCAGGGCGGATGCGTCGGCACCGGCCAGACCGACCGGGATCGGAATGGGGTCGGCGCGCGGCAATCTGATCGTGCACACCAGCGCCGATGACGTGTCGGTGGTGCAGGCCGGGCGCGACGTGCGTTACAGCACCTTCTACATCGCCGGGCCGGGCCTGCTCGACATCAGCGCCGGGCGCGACGTGTACATGGCCGACAAGGCAGAACTGCGCAGTCTGGGAGCGGTGGCCCACATCAAGCCGGGCGACCGATCCAGCGGCGCCGGCATCGCCGTGGCCGCCGGCATGGGTGAGCACGGCGCCGACTGGGCGGCCTTCGCGGCGCGTTACCTGGATCCGGCCAATCAGGCCACGCTCGGTGTGCCGCTGGCCGACCAGCCGGGCAAGGTGATGCGTGTCTATGACGGCGCCATCACGCTGGGTGAGTGGCTGGCACGCGAGTTCGGTTACGGCGGCGACGAAACCGGCGCGCCGGCGTTCCTGGCCGGTAAGCAGGTAGAGCTGGACCGCATGCGCGAGGCGGCGCTGGCCAGTGGCGGCAAGGCCGCCAACCGCGATCTGGCCACCGAGTTCCGGCTCGACAGCCAGCTCCATCTGGTCAACTGGCTGACCACGCGCTTTGGCGGCGCCAATGGCAGGGGCCTGCATTTCGATGCGGCGACGATGGATGCGCGGGCCTTCTTCGATGCGCTGGCGCCCGAGCAGCAGAGCGCCTTCCTGCGCAACGTCTATTACGCCGAGCTGCGCGCATCCGGCCGCGAATACAACGATGCCAAGGGGCCGCGCGCAGGCAGTTATCTGCGCGGCCGCGAAGCCATCGCCACGCTGTTGCCCACCGAGGACGCCGACGGCCATGCGCGCACCTACGAGGGCGATCTGACCATGTTCAGCAGCGCGCTCTACTACGACCAATACGTCAACAGCACCCCCACGCGGCGTGCCACGCCGGGGTTGTCGTATGTGCGCGAAGACGAATGGGTCGCCATGGGCAGCCCGGGTTATAACGTGCCGTTCTACAAGGTCAATGACGCCGGCATTCACACCGACTTCGGCGGCGACATCAGCCTGCTGGTGCCGGGTGGCCGCACGGTGGTCGGCGTGGATGGCGGTTTCATGCCCAGTGAAGGTTCCGGTGTGCTGACGCAGGGGGTGGGCGATATCAACATCTACTCGCTGGGCAGCTTGCTGCTGGGGCAGAGCCGCATCTTCACGACCTTCGGCGGCAACGTCCTGGCCTGGTCGGCCGAAGGCGACATCAATGCCGGCCGCGGCAGCAAGACCACGGTGGTCTATACGCCGGCGCGCCGGGTGTACGACGAGATCGGCAATGTCGTCTTGTCGCCGACGACACCAACCACCGGTGCCGGCATCGCCACGCTCAACCCGATCCCGGAGGTGCCGCCGGGCGATATCGACCTGATCGCGCCGCTGGGCACCATCGACGCCGGCGAAGCGGGCATCCGCGTGTCGGGCAACGTCAACCTGGCCGCTCTGCATGTACTCAATGCCGAGAACATTCAGGTGCAGGGTGACGCCGCCGGCCTGCCGGTGGTGGCGGCGGTGAACGTGGCGGCCCTCAGCAACGCCAGCGCGGCGGCCAGCACCGCCGCGGCGGCCGCGCAGGACATGCTGCAGCGCGAGCGCGCTGCCACGCGCCAGAACCTGCCGTCGATCTTCACCGTACGTGTGATCGGCTTCGGCAACGAGATGGTGCAGGACCCGCCGCAAAGCGGGGCGGCGGCGCCGCAGAAGGGCGGCGACGTGCGTGCGGCGGTGCCCTACGACGCGCAGAACTTCGTGCAGGTGGTGGCCCATGGCGATGCGCTCGATCAGACGGCTCTTGCGCAACTGACGGAGGCCGAACGGGGCGCCATGCGCCAGCGCCGCTGATGTGATGCGCACGACCCGGTCGCGCCTGGCGCGGCCGGGTGGCGCCGTTCTTTCGATGTCGTTCCCCTGCGCACGCCGGCACCGCCGGGGTGCGCATTTTTTTGTCCGCGCGCCGGCTCCGGCGGGCACCGTCCGCCGATTGTGAAGTTTTCATGACATTTGGTGGTTTCCCGATTCCGCATACGTCTAGGCAGGAGAACAGCGCAGACATACGGGGCCAAAGCCTGGCCGGACGGTGTCGCGCCAGCGACAGTGATCGGGATCGGAACTCAACAGATGCGGGATATGACATACGGCAGGCCGTCCATGACGGTTCGGGCAGTCTGCATGGTGGTGCTGGGCATGAGTGCACCACTCGCGCCGGCACAGACGCAGCCGGAGGCGGCAGGTGCGGGGCAGGCGGTGCGCGAGGTCGACGTATTCGAGTACATCGTGCGCGGCAATACGGTGCTCGACGCACGCAGCATCGAGCGCGCGGTGACGCCATT
Source organism: Rhodocyclaceae bacterium (assembly GCA_047605765.1). Taxonomy (GTDB): domain Bacteria; phylum Pseudomonadota; class Gammaproteobacteria; order Burkholderiales; family Rhodocyclaceae; genus JBGVSA01. Next base: position 8,576 of record JASGFB010000028.1, on the reverse strand, counting down.
CCTCGGGCCGCACAAGACGCTCAAGGATATCGAAGACGCGCGTGACGCCCTGCAGGCGGCCTACCAGTCGGGCGGCTACCAATCGGTGCACGTCGAATTGCCTGAACAGCAGGTGACCGAAGGCGTGGTGTTCCTGCAGGTGAGCGAAACACGCGTGGGCCGTGTGCGCGTGGTGGACAACAAGTACACCTCGCCGCGCGACGTGCGTGAGCAGGTGCCGTCACTGAAGGAGGGGGATGTGCCCAACTTCACGCAGGCCCAGGCGGAACTCACCGAGATCAATCGCAGCGGCAAGCGCCAGGTCGTGCCGTTGGTGCGCGAAGGCACGCTGCCCGGCACCATGGACGTCGACCTCAAGGTCGACGACAACAGTCCGTGGCATGCCAGCCTCGGCCTGAACAACGACAAGAGCGCCGACACCGACGAGCTGCGCCTGAGCGCCACGGTGAGCCATGACAACCTGTGGCAACTGGGCCACAGCGCGTCGATCAGCTTCTATGGCACGCCGCAGGATTTCACCCAGAGCAAGACGTGGTCGGGGGCCTACATCGCGCCGCTGCCCAAGAGCCAGTGGAGCCTGGAGCTGTCGGCGATGAAATCGGACAGCGACGTGGCCACCGTCGGCGGCACCACGGTACTGGGCAAAGGGCAGCAGTTCGGTCTCAAGGGGACGTACACCGTGCCCGACACCACGCCGTGGCTGCACAGCTTCAGCGTCGGCGTCGACTTCAAGGACAACAAGGAAAGGACGCAACTGGGGCAGGGCGGCGACGAAATCCCGCTGCAATACGCGCCCATTACGCTCGATTACTCCGGCTTCAACCAGACCGAGCGCAGCCAGCTGCAACTGGGCCTGCAACTGGTGGCCGGTACGCGTTCGTTCCTCGGCTTCGGCAGCTCCAGCGACGAGTTCGATGCCAAGCGCTTCAAGTCGTCGCCCAGCTTCATGGTGCTCAAGGGCGACACCAGCGGCAGCCTGACCTTCCAGAACAACAGCCAGCTGGGCTTTCGCCTCGGCGGGCAACTGACCGATTCACCGCTGATTTCCAGCGAGCAGTTTTCCATCGGCGGCATGAGTTCCGTACGTGGCTACCTGCAAGCCGAGAACACCGGCGACGCGGGCTTTTCGGCGTCGATCGAAATGCGTACGCGGCCCTTCGCATGGTCGGCGGTGTATCTCGAAAACGCCCGCCTCTATGCCTTCATCGATGCCGGCTACGTGCGCACGCGCGAACCGCTGGCCGAGCAGCAGGACATGACCCGGCTGGCTTCGGTCGGCGTGGGCACCAGCTTCCGCCTCAGTTCCTACGTGAACGGCCAGATCGATCTGGGCTATCCGCTGCGCAATGGCGCGCGCACCGAACGCTACGAGCCGCGCCTGAATTTCAACCTCAATGCCAGCTACTGACCGGCGGGCCTTTTTCTCCATCAACGCTATGCCAAAGATTCTGCGGAGAACTTCTGTTATGCGACGTCTTCTACTTATCGCCCTGACGGTCCTGGGCGCGGCCCTGCCGGCCATGGCCCATGCCTGGTGGCAGGCCGAATGGGCCTATCGCAAACCCATCACGCTCGACGCCGGGCCCCAAGGCGCCGCGCTCGGTGGCGACGCCGGCCGCACGCCGGTGCTGATCCGCCTGCACTCGGGTAACTTCAATTTCGACGACGCCTCGGAAAACGGCGCCGATCTGCGTTTCGTGGCGGGCGACGACAAGACCGTGCTCAATCACCAGATCGAGCAGTTCGATCCGCTGCTGGGCATCGCCCTGGTGTGGGTCGACCTGCCGGCACTGCCGGCCAGCGCACCCCAGCAGATCTGGATGTACTACGGCAACGCCAAGGCGCCGGCCGCCGGCAATGGGCAGCGCACCTTCGATCCGGATTACACGCTGGTGTATCACTTCGCCGAAACCGCTGCGCCGGCGCGCGACACCACGGCCTACGGCAACAACGCGCAGACCAGCACGGTGACCGCCGAAGGCACCATCATCGGGCGTGGCGCGCAACTGGGTGCGGCGCCGCTGATGCTGCCGGCCAGCCCGTCGCTGGCGCTGGCCGCCGGTGGCACGTTTACCTTCAGCGCCTGGGTACGTCCCGAAGCGCTGGGCGCGCAGGAAGTGATCTATGCCCGCCGTGACGGCAACAACGCGCTGGTGCTCGGTGTCGATCAAGGCGTGCCGTTCGTGCAGGTGAACGATCAGCGCAGCGCGCCGGGTCAGGCGATCCAGGCCGGTCAGTGGTCGCACCTGGCGATCAAGGCCGACGGCACACATGTGGTGCTGCTGGTGGCCGGCCGCGAAGCGGCGCGTGTGAACGCGGCGCTGCCGGCTTTCAATACGCCGGCCGCGCTTGGCGCCGAACCGGCCCAAGGCGGGCAGGGCGCGCCCTTCCACGGCATGATCGATGAAGTGCGCGTCTCCAAGGTCGCCCGCTCCGATGCGCTGCTGATGGCGGATGCCGTCTCGCAAGGGGGCGAATCGCGCCTGACGCAATTCGGTGCGGACGAACAGCAGGCCGGCAAGAGCCACTTCGGCTTCATCGTGGCGGCCATGCCGCTGGATGCCTGGATCGTGGTGGCCATCCTGGGCGGCATGATGGCCGTGTCGTGGCTGATCATGATCGCCAAGGGCCGCAGCTTCGGCACCATGGCGCGCGCCAACGGCGTCTTCATGCAGTCGTTCCGCAAGACGGCGGGCGATGCGCTCGACTCGCTGGCGCGCGGCAACGAAGTGGCCGCCGACACCAAGCAGGATTCGCCGCTGTGGCGCCTGTATGCCGTTGCCATTGAAGAGCTGCGCCGCCGCCATGCACGCGGCTATGACACCAACGCGGTGTCGGACACCACCATCAGCGCCATCCGCGCCGCCATGGATGGCGCCATGGTGCGTGAATCCGAAAAAATGGCCAGCCGCATGAACTGGCTGTCCACCACCATCGAAGGCGCCCCCTACGTGGGTCTGTTCGGCACCGTCATCGGCATCATGCTGGTGTTCGTGGTGGCCGCCATGGCCGGCGCGGTCGACATCAATTCGGTCGCACCGGGGATGGCCGCCGCGCTGTTGTGTACGGCCGCCGGCCTGGGCGTGGCGATTCCCGCTCTGTTTGGCTACAACTGGCTGTCGGCGCGCGCGGATGCCATCGGCGCCGACATGGCCGTGTTCGTCGATGAGTTCGTCACGCGCCTGGCCGAAGAACAGGGCGAAGGCAGCCAGGCGCGCGTCGCGCAATTCGTGCGGAGCGCCTGATCATGTCGCAGGCAGCCAAGTTCGGCGTCAAGAAACGCTCCAACGGCATCAACATCACGCCGTTCGTCGACGTGCTGCTGGTGGTGCTGGTGATTTTCATCCTCACCAGCAACGCCAGCATCCCCGGCATCAAGGTTGACCTGCCCAAGGCCAGCTCGTCGGTGCCGCTGGAAAAGCCCAAGACCAAGGCCATCACCATCGACAACAGCGGCAACATCTACCTGGATGCCTATCCGGTGACGCTGGTCGAACTGGAGGAGCGCCTGCGCACCGAAAAGGCGCTGACGCCGGATTTTCCGGTGATCGTGCGCGGCGAGTCGTCGGTGCAGTACGCCAAGGTCGTGGAAGTACTCGACCTGTTGCGGCGCATCGAGCTCAACCAGGTCGGCCTGGTGACGGGCAAGCAGGTTTGAGGAGCCGCACGTGAACGCGTCCAACAGACAAACCGTCGCTGCGCGCGGCGCCGGCATGGCCGCGCTGTGGCGCCGCTGGGGCGGCACGATCATCACCGTGGTGGTGGTGGTCGCCCTGGTGGCCGGCCTGTGGCATCTGCTCTCGGGGACGGCCGCCACGCGCCGCGAGGCGCCGACCACGGCCATGCTGACGCTGCCTCCGCCGCCGCCCCCGCCGCCGGAACCCGAAAAGCTACCCGAGCCTGAGCAGGAGAAGATCGCCGAGGTCACCGAAGTCGCCCCGACGCCGGCCGAGTCGACGGAGAAGCCCATGGACAACCAGCCGCCGAGTCCCGCTCAGGACATGGGAGAGGCGGTGACCATCGACGGCGACGCGCAGGCCGGCACCGATGCCTTCGGCATCCAGGCCGGCGGTGGTGGCGGCATGACCGGCAGCGGCGGTGCCGGTGGCCTCGCCAACAGCTCGTATTCCGCTTACGTGACGAACTTCCTGCAGCAGACCCTGCTGCGCGATCCGCGCACGCGGCATCTTGCCTTCAGCGACGTCCAGATCGACCTGTGGCTGCTCTCCAACGGCGAGCGAACGCGCCTGCGGCTGGTGCGCGGCACCGGCAATGCGCGCACCGACGAGGCGGTTCTGGCGGTGGTGCGCGATGTCGAACGCTTCAAGGAGCGTCCGCCCCGTTCGATTCGCTATCCGATCCGTTTCTCGATGGACGGCCAACGTCCATAGCCCCATTGCCGGCTTTCTTTCCCGATATTTCCAATGCCTGTCATGAAAAACAAAGACCATTACTCGCGTCATCCCGTTCGTCCCGCGCAGCCGCTGCGCGCCAAGGCCCATGCCGTTGCCTGCCTGTCGGCCATTGCGCTGATGAGTGCGCCGGGCATGGCGCAGGCGCAGAACGCGCCGGCTGCCGGCGAGACCGCCATGGTGCGGCTGATCCGTGGCCTGATCCAGAGCGGCGCCCTCACCAAGGACGTGGGTGAGGCGCTGCTGGCACAGGCCCAGGCCGAAGCGCTGGCCGCGCAACAGGCGCAGCGTCAGGCGACCGCCACCTCCACGGCGGCCACGCGTGCCGAGCCCGGCGACGTGCGGGTGCCGTATGTGTCGCAGACGGTGCGCGACCAGATCCGCGACGAGGTCAAGGGAGAGGTGATGGCGCAGGCCAAGGCCGAAGGCTGGGCGGCACCCAACGAAACGCCGGAATGGACCAAGCGCATCCGCGTCGAAGGCGACGTGCGCGTGCGCAACGATTCGCGCTTCTACTCGAGCCGCAACTCCAACCAGGAAATCAACTACGCGGCCATCAACAATGGCAGCGCGTATGACGTCAATCCCAATACCTCGGCGGCCCTGCCGCCGATGAGCAACACGCGCCAGGATCGCAAGAACCAATGGCGCATCCGCGCGCGGGTGGGCGTGGATGCCAACATCACCGACGCCACGCAGGCCGGCGTGCGCCTGGCTACCGGCAACGACGACAGCCCGGTGTCGACCACCCAGACCCTGGGCGACGACCTGAGCAAGAAGAACCTGTGGCTGGACCGGGCGTGGCTGTCGTATGCGCCGTTCAAGCAATTGACCCTGATCGGCGGGCGCTTCGAAGCGCCGTTCGTGTCGACCGACCTGCTGTATTCGTCGGATCTGAATTTCGACGGCATCGCCGCCAAGTTCGACCACGCGCTGAGCAACCGCGATGTCGGCCTGTTCGGCTCGGTCGGCTTCATCCCGCTGGAATACTCGTCGAACGATTTTCCGAGCACCAGCATGGACAAGGCCGGCAGCGAGAACAAATGGCTGTTGGGCGTGCAGGGCGGGGCGCGCTGGAAGATCGACGAAGACAATCGCCTGATGGGGGCGATGGCCTACTACGACTTCAAGAACATCACCGGCCAGGTGTCGTCGTCCTGCGCGCTGTACGCCGGCGCCGATCATTGCAGCACCGACTGGTCGCGCCCGGCCTACATGCAGAAGGGCAACACGCTGATGATGCTGCGCGACATCGCCCTCAATCCGGCCGACCCGGCCAATACCCCGATGCCGCAGTACTTCGGGCTGGCGTCCAAGTTCCATCTGCTCGACCTGAACGCCCGGTGGGATACGCGCGTGGCCGGCCGCTATGGCCTGCGCGTGGACGTCAATTACGTGCGCAACCTGGCCTATGACGCCAACGAGATGTTCGACCGCGCGCGCGGCGGCATCGTCAACAACTACGACGGCTCGGGCGCCACCGATCGTGGCGCCTTCCGCAGCGGCGGCAACGCCTACATGCTGCAGGCCACTTTCGGCAATCCGTCGCCGTCGGCCAAGGGCGACTGGAACGTGCTGGCCGGCTACAAGCGCATCGAACCGGATGCCATGCCGGACGCCTACAACGATTCGACCTTCCATGGCGGCGGCACCAACGCCAAGGGCTACTACCTGGGCGGCTCGTACGCGATCGACAAGAACATGTGGTTTACCGGCCGCTGGACCGCCGCCAAGGAAGTCTACGGCCCGCCGCTGGCGATCGATTCGCTGCAACTGGATTTCAACGCCCGTTTCTGAGGACGCGTCATGTTCACCCCGATCCAGCCCCGTACGCGCGCCGCGCAAGGCCGTCTCATGCGTCACCTGATGGCCCTGGCGATCATCGGCGCGGCTTTGCCCGCCGGCGCCCAGCAGCAATCGATGGAAGAGCGGCTGCGCGCGCAATTGCGCGCCACCACCGCACAACTGCAACAGGCGCAGAACGAACTGGCCGCGCTCAAGGGCGCCAAGGGAGCGCCCGCCGCACCGGCGCCCGCCGCCGAAGCGGATGCGCTCAAGCGCGAACTGGAGCAGACCCGTGCGCAACTGGCGCGCGAACGTGACGCGCGCACGCAGCGTGAAGGCGAACTGCACGAAGCGCGCAGCGCCTCGCAGGCCACGCTCGAACGCGCCAGCGCCCAGGTCGCGCAGTTCAAGGGCGCCTATGACGAACTGCTCAAGGTGGCACGCAGCGCCGACGCCGAGCGCCAGCGCCTGGCCGCTGGCGCCGAGCTCAACACGCAGGCGGTGGCGCAGTGCCAGGCCAAGAACCAGCAGCTCTACAGCGTCGGGCAGGAGATCCTGCATGCCTACGAAACGATGGACCTGACCACCGTGGTGGCCGCGCGCCAGCCGTTCGCGGCGCAGAGCCGCGTCAAGTTCGAGCAGATCGCGCAGCAGTACGGCGACCAGCTCTATGCCGGCAAGTTCGATGCGCGCGCCGTCAAGGAAGCAGCGCCCGCCGAGACGCCCAAAGCGCCCTGAGCGCGACCCCATTCGATAAAGGAAAACGCAATGCAAGCTTTGTTTGATCGTGGTGTGCTCGGCGCGCCGCTGGTGCGTCTGCTGGTCAGCGTGCTGATCGCTGGTGGTGCCGGTGCGGCCCATGCGCAGTCGGTGGCGGTGGCACGCCTGGCCGACGTGTCGATTACGCAGGACGAAGTGGCGCGCCTGGTGCATAGCCTGAGCGACGCCGAACGCGCGGCCGTCAAAGAGAACCCCAACGGGCTGGAGCCGTGGCTGCGCCAGCGCCTGGCCAGCGAAGCGCTGCTGCGCGAGGCGCAATCGAAGAAGTGGGCCGAGCGGCCCGAGATCAAGGCACGCGTGGACGCCGCCGTGCGCGACATCAGCGCGCGCATCGTCAGCACCACCTATCTCGAATCGGTGACGCAGGTGCCGGCCAATTACCCCTCGGATGCCGAACTGACTTCGGCCTATGAGCAGTACAAGGCCAACCTGACGCTGCCGGCTGCCTACCGCGTGGCGCAGATCTTCCTGACGTTGCCGGCCGGTGCCGACGCCAAGCTCGTCGGCGCCACGCGCAGCGAGGCGGAGAAGCTCGCCAAGCAGGCACGCCAGGGCGATTTCGCGGCGCTGGCACGGCAATCGTCGAAAGACCCGGAGAGCGCGCAGCGTGGCGGCGAAGTCGGCGTGCTGCCGCTGGCCCAGTTGCTGCCCGAAGTGCGCGGCCCGGTGGCGGCGCTGAAGGTGGGGGAGGTGAGCGAGCCGGTGCAATCGGCGACCGGTTTCCACGTGCTCAAGCTGCTCGAACAGCAACCGGCGCGCACCGCCACTCTGGATGAGGTGCGCGAGCGCCTGCGCCTGACGCTGCGCGACGCGCGTCAGAAGGAATTGATCCGCAGCTACATGGACAAGATCGCGCCGGCCAGCGGCGTGGCCGTCGATAGCGCCGCGCTCACCAGCGCCGTGCGCCGCGCAGACTGAATCCATCACCGTTTGAACAATCAAGGAAAAGTAGATGACGAAACACGCTGACAACACCGACATGCCCGTTACCGACGCAGCATCGACGACGCCGGCCATCGAACCGGCACGCCAGGGCGAGTTCCTGCTGGCGCTGACGCCGGAGCACGTAGCCGAAGCCATCAGGGCGGCCGGCTGTGCCGTGACGGCAGTCACCGAGGACGGCATCGTGCGCTTGCACAGCGCCGCCCATGGCGTGGGCTTCCAGGTGCTGTGGGGCAATGCCGCCGCGCCGGGCCTGTACGCCGACCTGACCCTGAGCTGCCCGCTGCGTGTGCAGGGCGGCACGCTGCCCGCCAACGTGCAGGACGAATGGCATCGCAGCAAGCGCTTTGCGCGCGTGGCGATCCACGGCGATTTCGTCGTGCTCGAAATGGACGTCATCGCCACCGGCGGCGTCACGACCGGGCACGTGGCCGTGATGATGCAGTTGTGGAGCCAGATGATGGGGCAGTTCTTTGTCTACCTGCGCAATCTGGATACCTTCAAGAACGCGCCGGCCGCTGAAGCCGCGACGATCGATTGATGCGCCATGTGATGCGGACGCTGCGCGCGGCGCTGCCGACGTCGCCGGGCGGGGCATGGCGAGGGCTGCGTGCGCGGCTGGGGCTGGCGCTGCTGGCCTCGGCGCCTTTCGTGGCC
>JASGFB010000027.1:0-41848 GCA_047605765.1 Rhodocyclaceae bacterium | reverse complement strand
GCTATCTGGCGACGCGGCCGGGCGTGGTGTCGTCGGTGGCGATTTCCGGCAGCCGCGTGCTGCCGGGCAACGCGACGGCGGTCACCAACGCCTATGCGTTTTTTCGCAGCGCCTTGCCGAACGTCCCCTTCGGTCTAATGAACCGCTACGCGGGCGGGAACAGTTCGGGGGCACTGATTGCCCGTCAGCCGGACGCCGAGAACCCCAACGGCGCCATGCTGGAATGTCCGGACGACACTTTGACGGCCGCCTGTACGCCCTATCGAAGCTCCGCTCTGACCCTGGGCATCATCACGGGCGTGGATGTGCCTGCTGTGGCAACGCCCCCGGTGGCGATGCTCGCTGTGACGCCCGCGCCGGCACTGCCCGTCGTGGCGCCCGCGCCGGTGCCGGCCAGCGCGGTGACGCTGCGTGCGGTGGCTGGCACGGCGGCCAGTGTAGCGGCGGCCCGCCCGACGACGGTGGCCCTGTTGCTGATGCGCGGTCCGGGCCAGAACGGCGCGCTGGCGACCGGCCCCAGTGGTCCTGTGTTCGGCAAGGACGACCAGATCTATGTGTACGTCGCCTTTGTCCAGACGCCGGGCGAACATAGCTTCGAGACGCGCTGGTACAAGGGGGTCGAGCTCATTCATTGCTCCGCCAAGGCGCGCACCGGTGGGACGGTGGACACGGGCGATGCATCCTACCTGGTGGCTGCATCGACCTTCGGTAGCGGGGATTTTCGTCTTGAATACGTGCTGGACGGTGCCGTCGTGGGCAGCAAGACCTTCTCGATCCGCTGAGTGGGCCGCCGCCGGCCCTCACAGGGCCATCGAGGCGGCGTCGGCGCGCCAGCGGCTCTGCGCGGGCAGGTGGCGGGCCAGAAAGTCCATCTGATCGACCAGGATGTTGCGGTTGGACAGGATCAGGTATTCGGCCTTGTTGGGCACGTACGGGGCATAGAGCAGCAGCATGTGGGCCTGTTCCGGTGTGCGCCCGGCCTTGCGCTGGTTGCAGTGGCGGCAGGCGGTCACCACGTTCATCCAGGTGTCGGCGCCGCCATGCGACACCGGTGAGATGTGGTCGCGAGTGAGCTTCTGGACCGAGAATTCGTTGCCGCAATAGGCGCAGATGTGGCGGTCGCGGTGGAACAGTTCGCGGTTCGACAGCGGCGGCACCTGGATCAGCGTGCGTGCCGGCAGGGCTTTGCCCTTGATGGCGATGATGCTGTTGGCGGTGATGACCGAGCGCCTGCCGGTCAGGCGCGAGGTGCCGCCATGGAAGGTGAAGCAATGGTCGCCAGCGTCCCAGGCGACCAGATTCTTGGCGTAGTAGAACAACGCATGCTGCCAGTTGACCCAGCGATGGGGCTGGCCGTGCGTGTCCAGCGTCAGGATGAGCGGGCGCCGTTCTACGTAGAGAGGTCGATCCGCATTGCGCATGTGTCGGGAAGCTCCTTGGTGTCAAACTCCAAACGACAGCTTTTTGACTCCCGACAGAATATCCCCTCGGTGGTTTTTTTCAATCGGCGCGAGGCTTATCTTCGCGCGCCCCGTTCATACCCCCGCAGGCGCCGGCAGATCGGCGGTACGGAAGCAAAACGCGCCATGGCGGCGATCATCGAAGAAATGCCGCAAGGTGAGCGCCACCGAACGGAAGGCCAGGCGATCCCAGGGGATGTCTTCTTCGCGGAACAGCGCCACTTCGAGCGATTCGACGCCGGGCGCGAAATCGGTGTCGAGCAGGCGTGCCCGGTAGAGCATGTGTACCTGGCTGATGTGAGGCACGTTCACCAGCGTGAACAAGCCGTCGAGCTCGATGCGCGCGCAGGCTTCTTCGAGCGTTTCGCGCCGCGCCGCTTCCGCGGTGGTCTCGTGGTTTTCCATGAAGCCCGCCGGCAGCGTCCATAGGCCCAGGCATGGCTCGATGGCGCGGCGGCACAGCAGGACGCGGTCCCCCCACACCGGCAGCGCGCCCACCACCATTTTCGGGTTCTGGTAATGAATGGTGCCGCACGTGTCGCAGACATGACGCAGGTGGGTGTCACCGTCCGGTACGCGCAAACTCACTTCGGCACCGCAGGCCGCGCAGAATTTCATGGGAAGCCATCTCGCGAAAGTTTGCGCTTTATTCTACCTGCGAGAAGTTTGTTACGAAGAATCGCGCAATGCGCTAAAGCCCATCAGCCCCGCAGCCGTAAAGCCATGTGACCACCGGCTCCGCGTGCCGGGTGGGCCGTTTACGCCATTAAACCAATAAAAAGAACTTTGTCTCGAACCATGTCGCCGTCCATCGATCTGTCGCGCTTTGAGCAGCTGAAGGCATCCGGGGATCTGCCGTCACCGAAGGGTGTCGCGCTGGCCATCATGCGCCTGATGCAGCATGACGACGTGTCGATGCCCGAGCTGTCGCGCATCATCCGCACCGATCCGGCCTTCGTGGGGCGCTTGATCAAGGCCGCCAATGGCTTGATCGGCTATGGCCGTCGTCCGATCGCTTCGGTTCAGGACGCGTTGACCGTCCTGGGCCTGCCGGCTGTGCGCACCATGGCGCTGGGCTTTTCGCTGCTGACCAATTACCGCAGCGGTTCGTGCACCGAATTCGACTATGGCCGCTTCTGGTCCACCTCGCTGCTGGCGGCGGTGGCGCTGCAGGCGCTGTCCCAGCGCACGCGCGCGGCTGCGCCGGACGAGACCTACTGTCTTGGTCTGCTCGCTCGCGTCGGCGAACTGGCCTTGGCGACGCTTTACCCGCAAGAATATTCGCGCCTGCTGGCAACCGCCCGTACCGAAGGGTTCAGCCATCTGCTCGAGATGGAAACCCACGATTTCGCCATGAACCACGCCGAACTGGGCGCCGCCATGCTGGCCGACTGGGGCATGCCGCGGGTGTTCTGCGAAGCGGCCTACAACTGCGCCAGCGGCGTTACCGGCAATGCGCCGGAAGGCTCGCGCGATCACATCCTGACGCTGTCGCTGGCCGTGGCCCGCCAGATGGGCGATCTGTGCCTGGCGCGCGAGGCCGAGCGGCCGGCGCTGTTGCGCCGCGTTCTGGCGGCGGGTTCGCGCCTGGGCTTCGACGAAGAAATCATGACCGCGATGTGCGACGACATCGCGCGCGAGTGGATGGAGTGGGGCGCCCTGTTGAACGTGCAGGCGGATAGCCTGCCGCCCTTCGAAAGCCTGATCCACGTCGGTGAAGATGAGCCGGAGCCGGCGCCTGTGGTGGCGGCGGTAGCGCCGGGCGCCGTCCAGGTGGGCGAGATCACCATTCCGACGCATGCCCAGTTGCCTGAGCCGCCGCCGCGCCTGCGCGTGCTGCTGGCCGAGGTCGACGACGAAGTGCGCACGGCAGCGCGGCGTGTGCTGCTCGACGCCGGCTACGACGTGGCCGAAGCGCGCGACGGCTATACCGCCACCGAACTGGCGCTGGATTTTCAGCCCGACATGATGTTGATGGCCTGGCAACTGCAGGATGCTTCCGGTCAGGAACTGGTGCGTACGCTGCGCAAGACGCGCATCGGGCGCGCCATCTACGTGCTGGCGCTGTCGGAGCGGCGCGACGAAGACTTCATGATCGAGGCCTATGAAGCGGGCGTCGATGCCGTGGTGGCCAAGCCGATCAATCCGCGCCTGTTGCAGGCCCGTCTCAAGGCCGCTTGCCGCCTGACGTCGCTGCACCAGGAGATCGAGCACGATCGCGAGGAAATCCGCCACTTTGCCGCCGAACTGGCGGTGAGCAACCGTCGCCTGCAAGAAGTGGCGCTGATGGATTCGCTGACCGGTTTCCCCAATCGCCGTTTCTTCAGCGACCGCCTGCTGCAGGAATGGGCGTCGACGTCACGCAGCAGCCGTCCCTTGTCCTGTCTGATGATCGACATCGATCAGTTCAAGACGATCAACGACACCTACGGCCATGACGTGGGCGATTCGGTGTTGCGCCAGGTGTCGGCGGCCATTCGCCAGGGGCTGCGGTCTCACGATGTGGTGGCGCGTACCGGCGGCGACGAATTCCTGGTGATGTGCCCGGATACCTCGCTGGACGCCGCCATGGGCTGTGCCGAACGGGTGCGCATGGCGGTGGAGCGGGCCGAGGTGGTGTCGGGAATGCTGCATCTACGCATCACCATCAGTGCCGGTGCGGCCCAGCGCAACCCGAGCGTGGTGGATACCGATGCCCTGATTAAGCGTGCAGATCAGGGCCTTTATCTGGCCAAGCAACTGGGTCGCAATCGCGTAGCCTCTGTGCAACTCGCAACGGCTCAGGCGTAAGAGGGAAGGCGAGCGGTTCGAACCCGTCAAGACGTGTTAATTCGTGTGAAGTTGACCTGACACGGGGTTCTGACAAGCAGCCTTTTCCTACACGCAGGACGGGTAAAAAAGTGTCGAAAAAAATCCTAAAGTTTTTCGCACTGCTGCCGTTAATGCAGGAAGAGGTTGATTTATAAAGAGAAAATCTGGTCGATACGGCATTGTGGGCGATGCTGTAGCGGGCCGCATTGGCGCGTGTAGGAAAAATTCCTACACTCAATGTTCTTTTTGTTTCTACTGCTTTTAGCGATTTTGCCTGATTGGTCTCGTTTCACCCCCCATGCACAGTGCACTCCACGCGCTGCACACCCCTTGCGGCGCCCGTGCAAAGAGGTGGTGACCATGAAAACGACCGACATCCAAAACGAAATCAAAGAGCTCAACCTGGCGTATCTGATGCTCTCGCAGCAGATGATCAAGGCCGATCGCGAAGGCGCCATGCTCAAGCTGGGCGTGGGCAGCGATGTGGCCGACGTGATCGAAGGCCTGACCCCGGGCCAGATCCTGCGCATGGCCTCCAGCGACATGATGCTGTGCCGCTTCCGTTTCGACGACGCATTGCTGGTCAATCTGCTGACCGGCCACGAACGCGACAGCGCCGCCTCGCGCATCCATGCCGCCATCCTGGCTGCTGGCCGTCCTGTCGAACAACTGGCCTGATCAATCAGAATCCTCCGGAGAGAACGCCATGCGTATGAAGAGCCTTGTTCAGGATGCCCAGGAAACCCAACGCGCGATGGAAATGATCGAGCTGGGCGCCCGCATGCAGATGCTGGAGTCGGAAACCGGGCTGTCGCGTGAGCGTCTGCTCAAGCTGTACAAGGAAATCCGCGGCGAATCGCCCCCCAAGGGCATGCTGCCGTTCTCGACCGACTGGTTCATGCCCTGGCAACAGAACGTGCATGCCTCGCTGTTCATGGCCTTTCTGGGGTTCATCCAGCGCAATACCGAATTGAAGGGCCTGGACGCCACGCTCAAGGCGTTCCGCCTGTACCGCGAACACACCCAGACCCATGGCCTGGAGCAAGTGCTCAGCCTGACCCGTGCCTGGACGCTGGTGCGCTTCTTCGACGCCAAGATGCTGCAACTGGCCAGCTGCACCTGCTGCCAGGGCGGTTTCGTGGCTCATGCCTACGACCCGACCAAGGGGTACGTGTGCGGCCTCTGCAACATCCCGGCCCGTGCCGGCAAGGGCAAGCGCGCTGTCGCCGCCCGTGAAGAATCCGAAGCCCTGGCGATGGCCGTGTAATCGCCGACCACTTCCTTGCACGCAGTGATTTGCGCCGGGCATTGCCCGGCGTTTTTATGTGTACGCCATGCCCGGCCAAGCTCGCCGTGGCGCCGGCGCCGCCCTCTTTGTCCGGCCCCCAATGCCCCGCCGGCTGACGGTTTGGTGAGTTTCTGTTACTTGGTCGCTACCTTGTAGCCAATCGTCACCGATAGCCCTTCCTTCATTCAAGTTTGACCCCCCGGCGCCGATACCTAGCAGGGAAACACAACAGAACTGCCAAGGGTCTGCCTCGATGTTATTGCTAGTTGGCTACGTCATAATTCTCGCCGCGTCGGTGGGCACGTTCATGGTGCACGGCAGCCTTGCGTCGCTATGGGTGCCAACCGAATACATCGCCATCGTCGGCTTGATGCTGGGCGGCTTCGTCGCCTCCAACCCGATGAAGGTGGTCAAGGCCACCTTCGGCGCGCTGCCGGGCGTGCTCAAAGGCTCTCCCTACAACAAGGCCTTTTACGTCGACCTGCTGGCGATGCTGTTCGAACTGCTCGCCAAGGTCCGCAAGGAAGGCTTGATGTCGATTGAAAACGATATCGAGAATCCGGAATCGAGCCCGGTCTTTTCCAAGTACCCGGCTTTCCTGGCCGATCACCACGCCGTCGAATTCCTCACCGACTATCTGCGCATGATGGTGGGCGGCAACCTGAACGCTTTCGAACTCGAAAACCTGATGGATGTGGAATTGGAAACACACCATCACGAATCGGCCGTGCCCGGCCACGCCGTCGGCGCCATGGCCGAAGCGCTGCCCGCCTTCGGTATCGTGGTGGCGGTGATGGGGGTGGTGAACGTGATGGGCTCGGTGGGTGAGCCGCCTGCCGTGCTCGGCAAGATGATCGGTGGCGCCCTGGTGGGTACCTTCCTCGGTATTCTGCTGTCCTACGGCTTCGCCTCGCCGGTGGCCTCGCAGCTTAACCAGAAGTGCGAAGAGGGCGCCAAGATCTATCAGTGCATGAAAGTCGTGTTGCTGGCCAGCATGAGCGGCTACGCCCCGCAAGTGGCCGTCGAATTCGGCCGCAAGGTGCTGTATGCGGGCGATCGCCCCAGCTTCCGCGAGCTGGAAGAAGAAATCAAGAACCGTAAGAACCGCTGAGCGTCATGAGCGACGAAAGCCAACGCCCAATCATCGTCAAGCGCATCAAGAAAGGTGGCGGCGGCCACCATGGCGGTGCCTGGAAGATCGCTTACGCGGACTTCGTGACCGCCATGATGGCGTTCTTTCTGCTGATGTGGCTGCTCGGGTCGACCACCAAGGGCGACCTCAAGGGCATCGCCGATTATTTCCAGAACCCGCTCAAGCTGTCGCTGCAAGGTGGCCCCGGATCGGGTTCGGCGACCTCGCCGGTCGAAGGCGGCGGCAAGGATTTGACCAAGTCCACCGGCGAAGTGGCGCGCAGCTCGCGCGAAGGCAAGCCGCTCACGCGCGCGCAGGTCAACGTGGCCGGCGGCGCCGCTGCCGCCGCGGCGCCCAGCACGAAGGAGCAGCAGAAGGCCGAACGGGCCAAGCTGCAAGAACTGAAGGCGCGTATCGAGGCGGTGATCGAGGCCAGCGTCGACCTGCGCCAGTTCAAGAACCAGCTCCTGCTCGATCTGACCAACGAAGGTTTGCGCATCCAGATCGTGGATGAGCAGAATCGCCCCATGTTCGACAGTGCCGCCTCGCAGCTCAAGCCTTATGCGCGGGCCATATTGCGGGCCATCGCACCGGTGCTCAACCAGGTGGAAAACAGCATCAGCGTGTCAGGGCACACCGATGCCTCGCAATACGCGGGGGGCGAGCGCGGATTTTCGAACTGGGAGCTGTCGGCCGATCGTGCCAATGCCTGCCGGCGCGAACTGGTGGCGGGTGGCATCGACGAACGCAAGATCATTCGCGTCACCGGGCAGGGCTCGATTATCCCGCTGGATCGCAACGACCCCTTCAACCCGATCAATCGACGCATCAGCATCGTGGTGATGAACAAGCGCACCTCCGATGCCCTGTTGATGGGCGGGCAGGATCTGGATGTCGATGCGGCCACTGTCGATGCCGAAAAACTGATCGATACCGCCAACGCCGTGCCGGGCACGCCGCCCGGCAAGTAACACGGCATGAGGCGCGCCGCCGCGACGCCATGAATGCGGGCGGCGCGCTACAGGAACTGCGCCAGCACGGGTGCAATGATCACCATCAGCACACCGGCCACGATCATCGTCAGGCTGGACACCACCCCTTCATCAGCATCGCGCCCATGGGCCGTCGCCGTGCCGGCGGCATGCGCGCCGGCGCCGAACAGCGCGCCGCGCGCCATCGCTGTGCGCACCGGTAGAAAACCGAGCAGCCATTCGCCGATGATCATCCCGCACACGCCGGTGACCACCACGAACACCGCGGCCAGATCCGCCGCGCCACCGAGTTCGGGCGCGGCGATCATGGCGAAGGGCGTGCTGATCGAGCGCACCGCCAGGCTGCGTTCCAGCTCGGCCGGCAGGTCGAACATGCGCGCCAGCGCGATCGACGACACGAAGGCCACGGTCATCCCCACGCACACGCCCACCGTCAGCGGCAGCCAATGGCGGCGGATGGTGGCGCGATAGTCGTGGATGGGAATGGCGAAGGCCACCGTGGCCGGCCCCAGCATCCAGCTCAGCCAGTGACTGCGCGAGGCGTAGGTGATGTACGGGATGTGCGTCATCAGAAGGATGACGATCAGGATCAGCGGCACCACGATCATCGGTGACAGCCAGACGCGCTTGTACCGCTGGTGCAGGCGCTTGACGGCGAAATATAGCGCGATGGTGACGATCAGGCAGCCCGTGGCGACGAACCCGCTCATCATGACGACACCTTTTGGCCGCGTGCGGCGCGCCGGCGCGCCCACCAATCCTGTAGCCGCCAGGTGGCGTCCACGCTGAGGGCGGTGCTGGCCATCACGCAGACCGTACTGCCAACGATGATGATGAAGATCGCCAGCCCGTTGCGGCGGATCAGATCGGGATACTGGATCACCGCGATCACCGCCGGCACGAAGAACAACAGCATTTCGCTGATCAGCCAACCGGCGCCATGGGCCAGCCATTCACGGCGCACGATGCCCAAGCCCAACAGCACGAGCACGATACCCAGGCCCAGCAGGCTGCCCGGCACCTGAGGCAGGAAGTGCCGCGACAGGGCGTCCGAGCAAATCCAGATCAACGCGATGAGCACGACCTGCGCCGTGACGATCAGAACTTGCCGGGCACGGGCAGTGGAAGAAGGCGGCGGCGGGGGAGAAGACTTTTCAGGCATAAGCCCTTCATTTGAATCAGCGGGATACACGCTGGCGCCAGTTTATCGAGGCCCGGTGCATAATAAAAATGAATTCTCAGAATCGAATCCATGCCAAGGAGGAATGATGGAACTCAAAGCCTTGCGCGCCTTTACCGAAGTCGTGCGCAGCGGCAGTTTCACCAAGGCGGCGCGCCTGCTGTACGTCACTCAGCCGACCATCAGCAAGATGATCCGTGCGTTGGAGGACGAACTGGGTACGCCCCTGCTACTGCGCGAAGGCAAGAGCGTGCGTCTGACCGATGCCGGCCGTGTTGTGTTCGATCATGGCCAGACGGTGCTGGCCGCTACCGCGCGCCTGCAGGGTGAGCTCGAAGCCATCGGCCAACTCGTCCACGGTCAGTTGCGCATGGGCCTGCCACCAATGGTGGGCAGCGCATTTTTCGCGCCCGTGGTGCGGGCCTATCGCGAGCAATACCCCGGCGTCGAACTGATCCTGAGCGAAGACGGCGCGCGCGACCTGGAGCGCGGCGTGGTCGCCGGCAACCTGGAACTGGCCGTCACGGTGCTGCCCACGGCGCGAGAGGAACTCAGCACGCTGGAATTCTCCAGCGAAGACCTGTGCCTGGTGGCACCCGCCGATTCCGATTGGGCGGGCGTGACGCGCGTCGGTATCGCCGATTTGCGTGATGCTTCGCTGGTGCTCTTCAACGAAGGTTTTGCGCTGGCCGATCGGGTGGCAGCCGCCTGCCGCGAGGCCGGCTTCGCACCGCACGTCGCCGCCCGCAGCGGGCAGTGGGATTTCATCGCCGAACTGGTCTCGGCACGGCTGGGCGTGGCCCTGCTGCCGCGCCGCCTGTGCGAACGCCTGGACCGGCGCCGCTTTACCTGGGCGACGCTCGACGCGCCGCGCATTCCCTGGCGATTGGCGCTGATCTGGATGAAAGAGGGGTATCTGTCACACGCGGCGCGCGCGTTTCTCGAAGTGGCGCAGGGGGTCTTGCGCAGCGCGCGCTGAGTGGGGGCCTGGGCGGCGCATTTGCCGCGATGGATGCGTGTCCTGCTAACGCTGCGCGTCCACCTGTTTGAGCAGGGTCTGCAGGAAGGGCTTGGCCGCTTGAGTCGGCTTGCCCGCTTCCTGGATGTAATAGGGCTCGCCCGATATCGAAGACGAGGACGCCACCT
Organism: Rhodocyclaceae bacterium; assembly: GCA_047605765.1. Classification (GTDB taxonomy): domain Bacteria; phylum Pseudomonadota; class Gammaproteobacteria; order Burkholderiales; family Rhodocyclaceae; genus JBGVSA01. Next base: position 31,839 of record JASGFB010000027.1, on the reverse strand, counting down.
TGTCCACGAACTGCTCGGCCTTGTCCAGGCGATTGCGCGTGCGGGACAGTTTGAGTTTCAGATGGGCCACCGCCTCGGTGGCATTGTGCCGCTCGCCGTTGCGGATGAAGGTGACGTCGCTGCGTTTTTCCAGCGCGGACAGCAAGGCCTGGACGCGGGCTTCTTCCTGCGGTGGCAGGGCCAGGGCGGGGGCGCAGCAGAGCAGGCCCAGCGCAACGGTGACGAGCAGTGTCCGCAGTGTTCGGTGGCTGGGCGCTTGCATGTGAGTGATGTTCGCTGTGGTGAATGCCAGGCGCCATCGTGCCCGTTCAGCGCACGGCATGCCGTGCGCGGCGGCAAGGCAGCGGGTGTTTCGCCTTCATCGTCTGGCCGCTCGGTTCATGGCGTGGGCAGTTCCTGCGTCGTTTTGAACGCCCCCGGTTCGAGTTGGTGCCGCGAGAGCAGGCGGTAGAACTCGGTGCGGTTGCGTTTGGCCAGGCGCGCAGCCTGGCTGACGTTGCCTTCGGTCAGGCGCAACAGGCGGATCAGGTAGTCGCGTTCGAAGCGGCGGCGCGCTTCGTCGAACGATTCGATCGCCGGCTGATCTTCCTGGATGGCGCGCTGGACCAGGGTGGCCGGGATGATCGGCGTGGTCGACAGGGCGACCGTCTGTTCGACGACGTTGAGCAATTGGCGCACGTTGCCGGGCCAGGGCGCGGCGACGAGGAGCTCCATGGCGTCCGGCGCGAAGGCGTTGACGGTGCGCTCGTAGCGCTTGGCGAGCCGATGCAGGAAGTGATTGGCGAGCAGCGGGATGTCTTCACGCCGTTCAGCCAGCGCGGGGATCGCCAGGGCCACGACGTTGAGGCGGTAATACAGGTCGTCGCGAAAGCGCCCCTCGGCGCGGGCCAGATCCAGATTGCGGTGGGTGGCGGAGATGATGCGCACGTCGATCGGCAGGCTGCGGGTGGCACCCACCGGGCGGACCTGGCGCTCTTCGAGTACGCGCAGGAGCTTTACCTGCAATGCCAGCGGCATGTCACCGATTTCGTCGAGGAACAGGGTGCCGCCCTGGGCGGCGAGGAACAGGCCCTCGTGGTCGCGATGAGCGCCGGTGAACGCGCCTTTGACGTGGCCGAACAGTTCCGATTCGAGCAGCGGCTCGGGGATGGCGCCGCAATTGACGCCGATGAAGGGTTTGGCGCTGCGCACGCTGGCCTTGTGGATGGCCCGTGCCAGCAGTTCCTTGCCGGCGCCGCTGGGGCCGGAAATGAACACGCTGACTTCGCTGCGCGCCACCAGCCGTGCCTGCTGGAGAAAATCCTCCATCAGGGCGCTGCGTGTGATGATTGCTTCGCGCCAGTCGCTTTCGCCGACCGCCGATGCCTCGCCTGGCGCCGGCCCTGACAAGCCCGCCGCGCGCTGGATCTGAGCGATCAACTCGGCCGCGTCGTAGGGCTTGGTGAGATAGCCGAAGACGCCGCGCCGCGTCGCCTCGACCGCTTCAGGGATGTTGCCGTGTGCAGTCAGCACGATGACCGGCAGGCTCGGATGAGATTGGCGCACGGCTTCGAACAGCGCCATGCCGTCCATGCCGGGCATGCGCAGGTCGGTCACCAGCACATCCGGCCGGCTGCCGGCCAACAGCGCCAGCGCTCCTTCGGCGTGAGCGGCGGTGGTGATGTCGAAGCCGGTGGCTTTCAGGCGGATGGTAAGCAGGCGCAGCAGGTCGGGATCATCGTCAACAAGAAGAATCTTGGGGGGATGCGTCATTTTTGGGGTACCGGCGTGCGCTCGAGCATCTTGCGTTCGATGTCGCGGATGGCGTCGAGCTTCTGTTGCAGGGATTCGCTCCGTTTCTGTTCTTCGCGCAGTTTCAATTGCGAGGTGCCCAGTGCATCGTCGGCGCGCCGTGCGTCCTGGAGCAAGGGCAGCAGCAGTTGGGCGACGGGATGGGTGCGACCGCGTCCGTTGGCGTCGCCCGGTGGCAGGTCGAGCAGGCTGATGGCGCGGTTGCGGTCACCCGCCGCACCCGGCGCCAGCGCCAGGAAGGCGGCCAGGCGCAGGCGATTGTCTTCACTGCGGCGGGCGGTGTAGTTCTTCTGTAGTTGATCGCTGTCGTTGGCCAGTTCGAGGGCTGTTTCGGTCTTCAGGCGGCCGGCCAGTTGCAGCAGGTATTCACCATTGATTTCGTTGGTGCTGACAGCCTTGCTGGCGGAGCGCGCAGGGGCGCGCCCGGCGGCGGCGCAGCCGGATACGGCGCACATCGCGGTGAGGGCAAGGATCGAGATGAAACGAAAGTGAGTGCACGTCATGTTGTGTTTATAGCGCGCTGCGGCACACGTACGCGTACGCGGGTGCCGGCAGGCTCGTTGGCAAGGAGTTCGACGTCGCCCCCATGGGCGGACACGAGCTCTTTGACGATAGACAACCCCAATCCAGTTCCCTTGATCGGCGCACCTTCTGGACGCGGCCCCTGTACGAAAGGCTCGAACATCTGCTGTGCGGCCTCTGGGGGGATGCCGGGGCCGTTGTCGGCAACTTCGATGACGAAGCGGCCGTCGGCGAGGTGTGCCGCCAGATCTACCTCGCTGCCTTCGGGGGCGAACTTGATGGCATTGGACATCAGGTTGTCGAGCACCACGCGCATCTTGTCGCGATCGGCGGTCACCGCCAGCGCCATGCCGCTTTGGCGCAATTGCAGGTTGCGCGCGCTGAGGGCCAGCTTGTGGTCGTTGGCGATGGCGTCGAAGAGCTCGCCGATGATGAAGCGTTCCCACACCAGGCGGGTCGGACGCGAGCGCATGCCGTTGTAATCGAGCAGATCTTCGATGAGGCGGCGCAGCCGGGCGGTGTTGTCCTGCAGAATACGCACGATCTCCTGTTGTTCGGCGGTGAGCGGACCGCTGATGCGCTCGCCGAGCAATTGGGTGCCCTCATGCAAAGCGGTGAGCGGAGTTTTCAGTTCGTGCGAGACATGGTGCAGAAAGCGCGTCTTCTGCGCGTTCACCTCGGCCAGACGCATGCGCAGCCAATTGAGCTGATCGCCCAGCACCTCGAGGTCATGGGGCCCCTGCACACTGATGGGGCGATCGAGGTGGCCCTCGCCGAGTCCACGGATGCCGGCGCCCAACTGCCGTATCGGGCGGCGAATCAGCAGGATCACGCCGCCGGCCAGCAGCAAGCCGACCGGAATCAGCAGCCACAACTGCATGAGCATGCGCCGACGCGCCACGGCGGCCTGTTCGCGCAGGCCCGAAATCTCTGCCTCGATGCGCTCGTCGGCCTGACGTACCAGGCCTTGCGCGGCGCGCCCCATGCTGCCGAAATCGCTGATGACGGCATCGGTGACACCGACCGAGGCGGGGCGGGCCGATTGCAGTTGAGCCCAGACGCCGTGTTCCGACTCGGCAAGCTGCTCCAGCGAGGCGCGCGCCTCGGCGTCGGACATATGTTGTCCCAGGCGGGTGAGGGCTTCGAGAAACAACGCCCGCCGCACTGAATAAGCTTCGAGCCCGGCCGCATCGCGCAGCACCAGTTGCTGGCGGGCGATGCGTTCGAGCCCGATCAGCTCTTCACCCAGCGTGCGGCTGTCGCGCGTGATCGCCACGGCGCGCGTGACGGCGCGTTCGCTGCGTGCCGTCAGGCGTTCGAGCGAAAAGTAAGCGTCGATGAGCGCCACGAGCAGGGGCACGGCCACCAGCGCGAAGCCGATCAACAGCAGCTTGAAGAACGATCCGGGATATCGCAGGCGCATCGTCTATGGCATAAGCATGCACCGCGCCATGTACGGGCGCAGTGTGCGAAGAGGGCGAAGCGTAACGATGGCGGGCAAGGCCCGCCGCGAAGGTGGCAACCGCTGGCGGTGGCCCAGCCGGGGCTCAGTCCGTCGGCAGGGCGGCTTCGTCGCTGTCGACCAGGGCGATGGTCGAGCGCAGCGAGGCCAGGCGGGCATTGTGCGTGAGCTGTTGCGCCAGGTCTTCCAGGTGGCCGGCCCGCAGATGCAGCAGCACGGCCGGCGCGCCGACCCGGCGGCATTGCGTCAGGCCGCCCAGGCGCCGGAAGGCCAGCGTGCGGCAGTAGAACTCGGCGTGGCGCGGGTGGCATTCGACCACGATGTCGGTCATGCCCAGTTCGTGGCGGCCAATGAGGGCGGCCTTGCGCACCAACGGGCCAAGCACGCGCACGAAGGGCATCGAGGCATCCACCGCCAGGCGGCCGAACTCGGCCAGCCGGGCACCACCGGCGCGCAGATCGCCCAGTTCATCGGCGTATTGATCGTCGGCATGCAGGCCGTTGCTGCCGTCCACGGTGAGGGTCACGGTGGCAATGGCCCGCGAGGCGCGCATGGCCAGGGCCGTGATGGTCTTGTTGCCGGCGCCATGGCGCACGGGGCCGGCGGCACGGAAACCGGCGTGGTGATAGCAGGTATCGACCAGTTGCCGAGCGCGTTCGAGCTGCCAGGAGGTATGAGCGATCCCGACGCGGAACGCGCCGTCGCCGTGCCCATGCTTGGTTTCGTCGCCCAAGCTCAGGAACGGTTCGAGCAGACCGGGTTTGTCGGCGGGACGATGGCCCGGCTGAAATCGGGAAGGTGTCGGAGACGGACGGGAATGGCTGGTGGATGTAGCGGGGATCGAGATTGCGGCGCTTGTGACGAGTGTCCGTGACATGATTTTTTGACCGGTAAGGTTCGATCCCAAAGGCAACTGTCGTGCCTGCCCACACGGGCATAATAAAATCAGTCGGTTACCTTTATTTGAATCGCGCTCGGACGAACGGTCCTGTCGCTGGGGAGCGACGGTCGGTTCCCACCGTTAGCCAGACTTTTTGGCGCCGGGCGTGATACTACGCTGGATCCCTGGCTGTCGCCAAGGGGCGACAATTCAGCGCCCCTTTGTGTCGCTTGGCAGCGGCGGCAGACGGCGCAATTTGAGCGCCACCGCCAGTGCCAGGAGCAGACCCGCCGTAAGGAGAATGGCGACCCCGTGCCAGCCCCCTGCGTGCCAGGCCAGCCCGATGGCCGAGCCCAATACGCTCGACCCCATGTAGTACGCGAACAGGTAGAGCGCCGAGGCTAGCGCCTTGGAGTGCTGGGCGCGCCGGCCCACCCAACTGCTGGCGGTCGAGTGAGCACCAAAAAAACCGAAGGTGCACAGCGCGATGCCGAGGATCAGCACCGCCAACTGGTTGGACAACGACAGCACGACACCCGCCGCCATCAAGGCCACCATGATCCACAGCACGTTGCGGCGACCGATGCGATCCGACAGCCGCCCCGCCCAGGTCGAGCTGAACATGCCTATCACGTACAGGGAAAAGACCAGGCCCAGGGCGCCCGGACTGAGCTTGAAGGGGGCCGCCAGCAAGCGATAGCCGACGTAGTTGTACATGCTCACGAAACAGCCCATGAGCAGGAACGCACTCACGAAGAGCCAGGGCAGTCCGGCGTCGCTCAAGTGTGCGCGGGCGGCCGAAAAAACGTGGCGCAGCGAGGCGGCGGCGGGATGAAAATGGCGAGAGGCGGGCAGATTGCGCCAGAACATCACGGCCAGCACCAGTGCCAGCACGCCGATCAGACCGACTGATTCGCGCCACGGCAGCCACTCGGTCAGTCCGGCGGCAAGCATGCGCCCGCACATGCCTCCCATGGCATTACCGGCGATGTACAGCCCCATCGACAACCCCAGCGAGCCGGCGTCGATCTCTTCGGCCAGATAGGCCATGGCCACCGCCGGCAAGCCGGCGATCGACAGCCCCAGCGCGGCGCGGACCAGCACCAGGTGGGTGAAATCGTGCGTGAACGCGCTGGCGATGGTGAGCAGGGCGGTGAGGAACAGCGACCCGCACATGATGCCGCGCCGCCCCCAACGGTCGGCGAGGGCGCTGACGGGCAGCAGGGCCAGCGCCAGCGTGCCGGTGGCTGCCGATACCGACATGCTGGCCTGCGCCGGAGTGATGCCGAATTCGTCGGACAGCGCCGGCATCAGGGGCTGCATGCAGTACAAGGTCAGGAAGGTGGCGAAGCCGCCATAGAACATCCCCCAGGCGGTACGCATGTAGGCGCGGGTGCCGCGATGCAGCTTGGGGGCGGTGCTGGCCGTAGCGGGCGCGTGGGGTTCGAGAGTGGCGACGGAGGCGGGAACTGACGCGGACATGACAACGCAAGGCGGAAAAATACCGGGTACAGCCTAGCGCCGGAGCCATTGCTACGTCCAATATATATTTGGATCGTATTTGAGACGATGTCGATATGGAACTGCGTCATCTAAGGTACTTCATGGCGGTCGCCGAGGAACTGAATTTCACCCGCGCCGCCGTCCGCTTGCACATGGCCCAGCCGCCCCTGAGCCAACAGATCCAGAACCTCGAGAACGCCCTCGGGGTGAGCCTGTTCGAGCGCAGCAAGCGTCGTGTCGCGTTGACGCCCGCCGGTCAGCGTTTTCTGGTGGATGCGCGGCGCGCATTGGAGGCCGCCGAAGGCGCGGTGCTCAACGCGCAGCGCATGGCGCGTGGGCAGATTGGCGAACTGCGGGTGGGCTTCACGTCGTCGGTGCCCTTCACCGGTCTGCTGCCCGACCTGCTGCGTCGTTATCGGGCTGCCTATCCGCAAGTGACCGTGTCCTTGCGGGAGTCATTCACCTCTGACCAGTTCGACGCCCTGGTCGACGATCGGCTCGACATCGGCATCGTGCGCAACGAAGGCCTGGCCTGCCCACCGGGCATCGAATTGCGCGAACTGCGGCGCGATCCCTTGCGCCTGGTGCTGCCGGCCAGACACCCGCTGAGCCGGGCCGCCGCGGTGTCGCTGGCAGATCTGCGTGACGAGGAGTTCATCATGTATCCGGCCGATGCCGGCACCGGCCTGGGGATGCTGGTGCGGCGTCTGTGCGCGGCGGTGGGATTCGCCCCCAAGGTAGTCCAGGAAGCGCGCGAGGCGACGACACAGATCGGCCTGGTGGCGGCCGGACTTGGGGTGGCGGTGCTGCCGGCGCCGCTCGAATGCGTGCGGATGGCGGGTGTGCACTACCTGCCGGTCAGCGACGAAGACGCCTTTGTGTCGCTGGCGTTGGCCATGCGGGCCGAGCCGCGTTCACCCCTGGCCACCAACTTTCTGCAACTGATCGCCTGAGCCGGCCATGCCGGTGTCGCCGGCTTCGATGCGGGCCAGCCATGCCAGCACCTGTGCGGCGACCGGGCCGGACACCAGCATCTGCATGTGCGACACCGGCAGGGTGGCCGTGTCGTGGGCCTCTGCGATGGTCGCTTCGTCGACCGCCACCGTGCCATCGTTCGGCTGCTCGGCGAAGCGCCCGATGTACTGGCCGACGCCCAATGCCCGATCGCCGATCAGGGTCCACAGCCGTACGTGGCGGGGCGCTTCGAAGTTGCGCAGCGACAGCCATTCGAGCAGCGGACGGCCGATCAGGTGGCCACCGCCCGGCCGTGCCGCCAGGGCGCGGGCAGCGGCGCTGCCGTGATAGGGACTGCCCAACAGCATGATGTCGCTGATCGGTAGGTCGGGGTGGCGGTTGGCGGCGAAGGTCGCCACCACGCCGCCGAGGCTATGCCCGATGACCACGCAACGACCCTGTGGCCGCGTACGCTCGATACACGCGCGCACGTCTTCGGCGTTGCGCGCCAGCGATCCCCATACCGTGCTGTGACCGACCAGATGCACACGGTGGCCCTGCGCACGCAGGCGCTGCGCCAGCGGCACCATGACGGCACGATTGAGATAGAGGCCGTGGATCAGATAAACATCGAGCATGGCGGGTATTGAGGGGGGACAGGCCACGATTATGTGTGCGGCGGCCGAGGCGGGCGTTGTGCCAACTGTGCGCCAGGGGGCGACGGCACGGTCAACAAAAAAGCGCCGCCCGTGGGCAGCGCTTTTTTGGCATGCGTGGTACGCCGCGCCGATTACAGCGGTTCGGCCGAACCGATGGCCACGCTGTTGAAGCCGCAATCGACGTAGGTGACTTCGGCCGTGATGCCCGACGCCAGGTCCGAGCACAGAAAGGCGGCGGCATTGCCGACTTCGTCGATGGTCACGTTACGGCGCAGCGGCGCGTTGCGTTCGTTGAAACCGAGCAGCTTGCCGAAATCGCCAATGCCCGAAGCGGCCAGCGTCTTGATCGGACCGGCAGAGACGGCGTTGACGCGGGTGCCTTCGGCGCCCAGCGCGGCGGCCATGTAGCGCACCGAGGCTTCCAGGCTGGCCTTGGCCAGGCCCATGACGTTGTAGTTGGGCATGGTGCGCACGGCACCCAGGTACGACAGCGTCAACAGCGAGCCGTTACGGCCCTGCATCAACGGGCGGGCGCCTTTGGCGAGCGCCGCGAAGCTGTAGCTGGATACTTCGTGTGCGGTGCGGAAGGCATCGCGCGAGAGTCCTTCGAGGAAATCGCCCTTGAGCGCCTCGGCCGGTGCGAAAGCGATCGAATGCACCACGCTGTCGAGGCCGTCCCAATCCTGGGCGAGTGCTGCGAACAGGGCGTCGATCTGGGCGTCGTCCTGCACATCGCACGGATAGATCCGGCTGCTGCCGAATTCGGCGGCCATGGTGGTGATGCGCTCCCGGAAGCGCTCGTTCTGAAATGTGAAAGCGAGTTCGGCGCCTTCACGGTGCATGGCCTTCGCAACGCCATAAGCAATGGAACGGTTGCTGAGCAGACCGCAAATCAGAACCCGCTTTCCCGCGAGAAAACCCATACGTCTCTCCCTGCCAAAATGCAATTATAGCGATATCACTACTGTGCCGACCGCCGCAGACCCCGTGCGAAGCGGAGGGCAAATAAAAGGGGCGCCGGCGCGCCCCTTTTATGGCTAGTCGAACGAAGCCGGCAAATTACTCGACTTTTGCCTTGCTGACCAGATCCTGTACTTGTTGTTGGATCTGGCGTTGTTGCAGGCTTTGCGTCAGCTGTTGCTTGACGCTGTCGAAAGGCGGCGGTTCGACCTTGCGAACGTCGTCGACAATGATAACGTGGTAACCGAAATCGGTCTTCACCGGTTGCGGCGTAAATGTACCCTTGTCGAGCTTGGACAGCGCTTCGGCGAACGGCGGCACATATTGGTCCGGACGGCTCCAGCCCAGATCGCCGCCATTATCCTTGGTGCCCGGATCGGTCGATTCCTTGACGAAATCCGCGAATTTGGCACCGGCCTGCAGCTTGCCGATGATGGCCTTGGCGTCTTCTTCCTTATTCACGACGATGTGGCGGGCCTTGTATTCCTTCTGGTCCTTGCTCATCGTGCCGACCTGACGGTCGTATTCCTTGCGCAGTTCAGCGTCGCTGATCGGATGCGTGCGCAGGAAATCTTCGATATAGGCGCCGACCAATACGTCGGTGCGCGACAGATCGATGCGGGCCTGCACTTCGGACTTCTTGTCCAGGCCTCTCTTGCGCGCTTCTTGCGCCAGCACTTCGCGGCGCACCAGCTCTTCGCGTACTTCCTTCTTGAGGCCGTCGTTGTTCGGGGCGCCTTGCGCCACTTGCATGTCGACCAGCAGATTGCCCACGGCGCTCGAGATGGGTTGGCCGTTGACCTTCGCCAGCGGCTTGGCCTGTTGGGCCAGGGCCGTGGCGCACAGGCTCACTGCCAGCACGGCGGTTGCTACGAGCTTGAGCTTCGCTTTCATTGGTTGTCCTTGTGAAAGAAAGGTTGAATCGAATTCGAAAAAGGCGCTGTACTTGCTGAGCGCGATATTAGGCGTTCGTTTTGAGGGCGAATTCATCCGGCGTCAACGCCACGACGGCAAGCGCATGGATATCGCGCTGCATCAGGTCGGCCAAGGCCGTGAACACCAGGCGGTGGCGCGTGACGCGGGATTGCCCTTCGAAACGGGCCGACACGATGGTCAGCTGGTAATGTCCGGCACCGCCCGCGGCACCGGCATGGCCGGCATGGCGGGCACTGTCGTCGATCAGCGCCACATGGGCCGGGGCCAGCGATTCGAGGCACTGGCGGATGGACTCGAGTCGGGTCTGGCCATGGGTCACTGTTTGTCTTCCTGCATATAACGGGCCAGATAGAAGGCCTGACCAATGATAAACGCGATCATCAGGCCGAGGCTGCCGAACATTTTGAAGTTGTACCAGGCGTCCTCGGAAAAATTGTAGGCAATATAAATGTTGAGCGCGCCCATGATCAGGAAGAACGAAATCCAGGCGATGTTCAGGCGACGCCATGCCAATTCGGGCAATTGCACTTCGCTGCCGAGCATTTTGCGCAGCAGATTGGTTTTCCAGAACGTCTGGCCGGCCCACAGGGACAGACCCATGAACCAATACAACACGCTGAATTTCCATTTGATGAAAGCAGCGTCGTGCAGCCAGATGGTGGCACTGCCGAATACCAGCGCCAGCCCCAGGCTGACCCACATCACCGGCGCAACCCGATGGCGCCGCGCCAGCATGTAGACGATCTGCAAAGCAATGGCCGCCACCACCACGACGGTGGCCAGCAGGGTGGGCGCTTCCTGCGGCCCGACCACGCCGCCGGACACCATGAAGCCCAGGCTGTTGGTCAAGGCGGCGGCCGCCCAGTCGGCGTGCGCCTTGGCGTATTTGAATGCTGCGTAGAACAGCGCCAGCGGAAAGAAATCGAACAGCAGTTTCATGGGCGGGGGATTATAGACGAGGTCTCTGTGGAAGGAAGCGAACGCCGTATGTCAGGCCGGAATGGTCAGGCGCGCCAGCAACCCGCCACCGGGACGCTGCAAAAGGTCGAAGCGGCCGCCGTGCGTGCGCGCGATCCGCTCGACGATGGCCAGTCCGAGGCCCGAGCCATGGGCGTCGGTGCGCGCCGCTTCGAGCTGCGTGAAGGGCCGCTTGAGCCGTTCGGCATGCTCCGGCGGAATGCCCGGGCCGCGGTCGGCTACCTCGATGAGGATCTGGCCGTGGCTGTGCGTGGCGGACACGTCGATGGGCAGATCCGGGCCGGCATAGCGTAGCGCGTTGTCGATCAGATTGGTTAGCGCCCGGCGCAAGGCCATCGGTCGCGCGTTCAGGCGCCCCTGGATCTGGCCCAGGCGTACGTCGCGCCCGCGTCGCTGATAAGGCGTGGCGATGTCGGTAATGAAGCGCTCCAATTCGAGAGGCGCGGCGGTTTCGGCATTGGCACCGCGCGCAAAATCGAGGAACTGGTTGATGATGCGGTCCATTTCCTCGATGTCGCCAACCATGGCGTCGACTTCGTCCGGCTGGCCGCCGGATAGTTCCACGCCCAGCCGCAGGCGCGCCAGCGGGGTGCGCAGATCGTGCGACACGCCGGCCAGGATCAGCGCGCGGTCAGATTCCAGTTGCGTGAGGTCGTGCGACATCTGGTTGAAGGCGCGCGCCACCGCCACTACTTCACTGGGCCCGCTCTCCGACAGCGGCGGCAGGGTCTCGCCGCGCCCAATGGCGCGTGCGGAGTTTTCCAGCGCCTTGAGCGGGCGCGTCACCCCCAGCACCAGCAGATAGGCCCCGATCAGCGACAAGGTGCCGGCGGCCACGCCCCAGCCGAACCATTCGGCCGCGCCGGTGCGCACGATGCGCTCGCTGGGCAGCATCACCCAGTATTCATCGTTGGGATCGTCGCCGAGCCGGAAGCTCACGAAAAAGCCCTGGCGACCGGCAAAGCGGGCGGTGACGCGGGTGAAATCGCCCAGGCGCGCACGCAGTTCTTCTTCCAGCGTGCGCATCAGTTCGCTGTCTTCGATCGGCACCACCGGATCGGTGGGTTCGGCCGGGTAGATGCGAATACCTTCGAGCGACGTCAGTTCCTGCAGCAGCGCCGTGCGCTGGCTTGCGTCCGCCGCTACCAGCGCCGAGCGCGTGAGGTTGACCACGCTCACCACCATCTGCGCCGTCTGGCGCGCGCGCGGGCGCAAGGCGTAATGCGTGTAGATCTGGAACCACGCGGACAGCGACAGCCCGATCAGCAGAACGATGAGCAGGAAGGTGCGCCACAGCAGCGTGCGTGGCCAGGCGGGAACGCGCACGGCGGCCAGGGTCAGGCGGCGGGGGCGGCGTCGTCCGGCACGAACACGTAGCCGAAGCCCCATACGGTCTGGATGTAGCGGGGCTTGGCCGGTTCGTCTTCGACCAGCTTGCGCAGACGCGAGATCTGCACGTCGATGGAGCGATCGAACACGTCATATTCGCGCCCGCGTGCAAGCTCCATCAGCTTGTCGCGCGACAGCGGCTGGCGCGGATGCTGGAGCAGCACCTTGAGCAGGGCGAATTCGCCGGTGGTCAGGGGCATTTCTTCGCCGTCGCGTGTCAGGCGGCGCGTGGCCAGGTCGACCGTCACGCGGCCGAAGGTCACGGTCTGGCTTTCTTCGGCGGGGGCCCCGGGCAGGCTGCGCGGGCGGCGGCGCAGCACGGCATGGATGCGGGCGACCAGCTCGCGCGGGTTGAACGGTTTGGCCAGGTAGTCGTCGGCGCCCAGCTCCAGACCGACGATGCGGTCCACGTCGTCACCACGCGCGGTGAGCATGATGATTGGCAGTGTCGATTCGGCGGCACGCAGGCGGCGGCAGATGGATAGACCATCCTCGCCGGGCAGCATGAGGTCGAGCACCATCAGATCGAAGTGTTCGCGCGACAGCGCCTTATCCATCTGGGCGGCGTCGGCCACGGCCTTGACGGCAAACCCCTGTTCGTCGAGGTAGCGGTCGAGCAGGCTGCGCAGGCGGGCGTCGTCATCGACGACGATGATGCGGAAGCGTTCTTTTTCCATGGCGCAATCGTATTCGTTCGGCGTGTTCCTGTCAGGCGTCGCAGTAAGCAACTGTTGCCAGCCGGAAGTGGTCTTACATGTGCTTACAACTTGGTTCGCGCGGTGCACACTGTCATTACACCGTCACGGCATTATGCGGGTGTCGCAGCCTTCGACGCACGCGCGCCGGGCTGGTTCGCTAAATCGCGCGCCTTGGTAAGGTGCTGCAGGTTTCAGGATCGCCGTTCGATGATGCCGGGATGGGTAAAACGTTCGTTGCTGTGCGCGCTCGCCTCGTTGGCGGGCGGCGCGGTATTGGCGCGTCCCGGCGAGCAACCCCCCGCGCAGGCCGAAGAGTATCGCCGCTACGAAGCGCAGCCATCCGAGCGCGGCGACGATCGGCGTGAGCGCTACCGTTCTCTGCGCGAAGACATGATGCGCCAATCTGCGCCCCAGCGTGCGGGCGAACGCCCGCCGCCCCGCGAGGCACCGGCCGAGCCGGGCTTGCGTCGTCTGTCGCCGGAAGAGCGCCAGCAATTGCGGCGCGACGTGCGCGACGCCGGCCGCGACGTCTACGGCCGCTGATTTTCGCCACATCGCCACACCAAGAACAACGCCCCGCTGGCTCGTGCCAGCGGGGCGTTGTCGTTTGGGCGCGATTACCTGCGCTGTTTACTGCCCGCTGCGCTTGGCGTCCACGCTCCATGCGCCGGCCCCGGCGGCAGCCAGGAACAGGAAGATGAAGCAGAACAGCACGGCCGACTCACCGTTGTTCATCAGCGGCATCAGCACGTTGCCGCGCGGCGCGTGGCCCATGAAATACGCCACCGCCATCTGGCCTGACAGGATGAAAGCTGTCGGACGTGTGAACAGGCCGATGATCAGGAGCGCGCCACCGACCAGTTCGAGCACGCCGGCCAGGCCGATGAGCGAGAACAGTTGCAGATTGTCGAACGAGGCGACGTGCGGCACGTGAAAGATCTTGGCGCTGCCGTGCAACAGGAAGGTGTAGCCGGCAACGATGCGCAGTACGGCTTGCAGACGCGGCGTCCAGGTAGCGCAGAGCGTGTTGTGTTGGGTCATGCAAAAACTCCTGTGGGTCAGTTTGTTGTTGAAATAATGTTGTCGGTCAATCAACCGAACCTGAATGCCGAGATGGCCAAGCCATTGACGTGATCTGCATACACCTTGTTCCCGAGATCTTCACCGGCGGCCCCGGCGGCCACCATCAAAGGCAGCAGATGCTCTTCACGCGGATGGGCCTGGCGCGCGGCGGGCGCCTGTTCCCAGTCGACGAGGCGGGCGTTGCGCGCGGCCGCCGTCGGCGCCTGCAGGGCCTCGCTCAGCCAGGCGTCGAAGGCTTCCGACGGCGCTTGTCCGGCCGGGCCGAAGGCGCGCAGGTTGTGGTAGCTCATGCCGCTGCCGACGATCAGTACATTGTCATCGCGCAGCGGTGCCAGCGCCTGGCCCATGCGGATGTGGGTGGCCGGGTCGAGGCCGCGCAGCAATGACAATTGCACGATGGGAATATCCGCCGCCGGCAGCATCACCTTGAGCGGAATGAACACGCCATGGTCATAACCGCGCGTGTTGTTTTCGCCGTATGGCAGGCCGGCCGCCGTGATCAGCTCGCCGACGTGACGGGCCAATGCCGGCGCGCCGGGCGCCGCGTATTCGAGGCGATAGGTGTGCTCGGGAAAACCGTAGTAATCGAACAGCAGCGGCGGCTGCGCGCTGGTGTTGGCCGTGAAGGCGTTTTCTTCCCAGTGGCCGGACACCACCACGATGGCGCGAGGTCGGGCGGGCAGGGTGGCGACGACGCCTTCGAGGAAGGTCTGCATCTGCTTCCAAGTGTCGGCGGGCGACCATTCCATGAAAAAGCACGGGCCACCCCCGTGCGGGATAAAGAGGCTGGGTTGTCGTGTGCTCATGGCAAATCTCCTAAGGGACGAACGGACTTTAAATGTCTCCTTGTTGTGGATCAATCGGCATATCATTAACCCATCGTTTCCTTTTGGGAAATATTGAATGGACACTTTGACGAGCATTCGCGTGTTTCGCGAGGTCATCGAGGCGGGCAGTTTCGTCGCCGCATCGCAACGGCTCGGCCTGTCGACGGCCATGACGAGCAAGCATGTGGCTCATCTGGAACGCACCCTGGGCGGGCGCCTGTTGAATCGCTCCAGCCGCCATCTGAGCCTGACCGACATCGGCCGCGTCTACTACGAGCAATGTCGCGAGGCGCTGGACATTCTGCAGTCAGCCGAAGCTGCCGTCGGCCAGCAGGCGCATCGCCCGAGCGGCTTGCTGCGCGTAACGGCGCCAGTGTGGTTCGCCAATCAGGGCTTTGCCGACATCCTGGCCCGCTATCGCATCCGCTACCCGGAGGTGGTAGTAGAGATGACGCTGGAAAATCGCCGCGCCGATCTGATCGAGGAAGGATATGACCTCGCCCTGCGGGCCACCGCGGAGCCTTCGCCGGCGCTCATCGTGCGGCCGCTGGGGCGCGTGCCGTTCGTGTTGGTGGGCGCGCCGGGCTATCTCGAGATTCATGGCCGGCCGGCCAGCGTGGCGCAGATCGCCGATCACGATGCCATCCTGCCGACGTATATCGATCTGAACAACATCGAGCTCGACAGCCCGACCGGGCGCGTGCGCATCCAGCATCGCGCCAGCCTGCGCAGCAATGATTCGACACTGGCCTTGTGCGCGGCGCGCGGCGGCATGGGCCTGGTATACCTGCCGCGCTGGCTGGTCGATGACGATCTGGCCGCCGGTCGCCTCGAGCAAGTGCTGCCGGGCGCGCTGCTGGCGCCCACGTTGTACGCCGCCTACACCAGTCGCAAGTACATGGCGCCCAAAGTGCGCACCTTCATCGATTTTGTCGTGCAGGCGCTGGGCGACGAAGCCATGCTGAGCGCCTAGGCCGCCAGGCGTGCTTACTTCTTCGCCGCAGCCTGCAGGGGCTCGAATTCGTAGAGCGCGCCGGTGGACAGCCGCAGTTGCAGGCGTCCGGGGCTCAGGGCGTAGCGATTGACCTTGTCCAGGTCGAGGGCGAAGCGGTCGCCTTGCGAGCCGGCCGGGCACATCATGCGCGTCAGGGCCACCGGCCCCAATTGCAGGCGCGCATCTGCCGGCTGGTTCCAGCGCCCCTGGCCGCGATTGCAGTCGGCGCGCACCAGCAGGCTGCCGTCGGGTTCAAAACTCAGGGTGTAGCGCTCGCGTTCGAGGGGGGCGAAATCGCCCTGGCTGGAGCCGGAGACGCGCACCAGTTGCCAGGACGTGCGCTCCAGTGGATTGCTGCCGCGCAGGTTGGCACAGGCGGCCAGGGTGCAGGCCGCGAGCAGGCACATCAGGCGCAGGGTAGATGAGGCTGGCATGGATGGTCCTCGGTGGGCGTTGGCATCGATTCCAGCGTAGCGCGCATGGCGCCGTTTTTCACGGCGCCATGACGATCGGATGAACGGGGCGGCGAAGGCCGCCTGCGGGCTCAGCCTTTCTTGGGCGGCGGCGCGTTGTCACCGAGGATGGACAGGGTGCGTTCGGCGCGCGCCAGCAGTTCTTCTTGCGACGGGATGGGTTGGGCCAGCCAGTCGCTCATGTGGCGTTCGCAGATCGCTTTCAGGGCGTGGATGAATTCCGGGTCCTCGTTGAGGCACTCGATGTAATTGAATTCCTTGCCACCGCTGGTGATGAACGCGGTGCGCACTTCCATGGCGATCTCTTCCAGCGTTTCCAGGCAGTCGGCCACGAAGCCGGGACAGATGACGTCGATATGCTCGACGCCGTCCTTGGCCAACTGGCGCACGGTCGGTTCGGTGTACGGGCGCAGCCATTCGGTGCGGCCGAAACGCGACTGGAAGGTGACCACGTACTGGTCTTCGCGCAGCGACAGGGCCGCGGCCAGCAGGCGCGCCGTCTCGTGGCACTCGAAGAAGTAAGGGTCGCCCTTGGCGATGCTCTGGCGTGGCACGCCATGGAAGCTCATGACGAGCTTCTGGCCCTGGCCGTTGGCCGCCCAGTGCTGGCGCACCTTGTTGGCCAGCGCGGCGATGTAGGCCGGCTCGTCGTGGAAGCTCTTCACGAAGCGCAGCTCGGGCACATGGCGCAGGCGCGACATGGCTTTGCCGACGGCGTCGAAGGCGCTGCCGGTGCTGCTGCTGGCGTACTGCGGGTAGAGCGGCAGCACCAGCACGCGGTCGCACTGGCGGCCCTTCAGCCAATTGAAGGCGAACTGCACGTCGGGGGTGCCGTAGCGCATGGCATACGCCACTTGCACGTCATCGCGCCCGCCCTCGGTGAAATAACCGGCCAGCAGCTTGCGCTGGCGGTCGGTGTGGACCCGCAGCGGCGAGCCTTCGGGCGTCCAGATCTTGCGGTACTTGAGCGACGAGCTGCGCGGCCGCGTATTGAGGATCACCGCGTTCACGAAGGGCAGCCACACGATCTTGGGGATTTCGACCACGCGCGGATCGAGCAAGAACTCTTGCAGGTAAGGGCGTAGTGCCTTGGCGGTGGCTTCGGCCGGCGTGCCGAGATTGATCAACAATACGCCGATGCGGTTGGCCTGTTCGGCCTGCGGCCGGGGTTCGGGACGAAAACGAAACATGATGGTGTGGCGCACCCGGCGGGCCGGCATGGCCCGCCATGGCGCGAAGCGGTGTCTCAGTTATTGTTTGAAAGGGCGCTCGACAGCAGGCGAGCGGTGATATCCACGATGGGAATGACGCGTTCGTAGGCCATGCGGGTGGGGCCGATGACGCCTACGGTCCCGACCAGTTGGCCGTCGACTTCATACGGCGCGGTGACCACGCTGCACTCGTCCAGCGAGGTGATGCCCGATTCCCCGCCGATGAAAATCTGCACGCCTTCGGCGCGGTTGGACATGTCCAGCAACTGGATCAGGCCGGATTTCTGCTCGAAGAGACGGAACAGCTCGCGCAGGCGCGACATGTTGGACGACAGGTCCTCGACGTCGAGCAGGTTGCCTTCGCCGGACACCACGTAATTGGTGCCACGGGCTTCCTGCATGGCTTCCTGACCGGCGGCGATGGCGCCGTTCATGAGTTCGGACAGGTCGCCGCGCAGTTCGACCAGTTCGGCCTGCAGGCGTTCGAGCATCTCGCTGAACGATAGGCCGGCGCAGTGGTGGTTGAGGTAATTGGCGGCCGTGATCAGTTCCGATGCCGAATACGAGCGGCGCGTGAACAGGATGCGGTTCTGCACGTCGCCCACCGCCGTCACGATGATCAGCAGCACGCGGCTGTCGGACAGGCTGACGAATTCGATGTGCCGGATCTTGGTGTTGTCCTTGCGCGCCGACACCACCACGCCGGCAAACTGCGTCAGTTGCGACAGCAGATTGGAGGCGGCGCTGATCACGCGGCGCGGTTCGTCCGGCTGCAACTGGTGCTCCAGCTCGCGTACCTTGGCCTGAGCCAGCGGCTGCACGGTCAGCAGGCTGTCGACGAAAAAGCGATAACCCCGCGGGGTCGGGATGCGCCCGGCCGAGGTGTGCGGGCTGGCCACGAAGCCGGCTTCTTCGAGATCGGCCATGACATTGCGGATCGTGGCCGGCGACAGCTCCAGCCCCGACTGGCGGGACAGGGCGCGCGAGCCCACGGGCTGGCCCTCGGCGATATAGCATTCCACCAGTGTCTTGAGCAGCACTTTGGCGCGCGCGTCGAGGGGGACAGGAAAATTCAGATCCGGCATAGAACGCGATTCTAAGAAACGCCGGCGCTTTGGCATAGCCCCGCGACACACGACGCGACAGTTTGACCGCCGCGCGGTCCGGCGCGAAAAGCGCCTGCTTGGCCGGCGCCGTGGCAAGGTAAAATGGCTGGCTATGAACGCCGAAATCCAAACCGTCTTCAAGACCGTCGCGCTGCTGGGCAAGTACCAGAGCGCCGAAGTGGCCGATGCCCTCGGCCGCCTGGCTGCCTTTCTGGCCGGCGAGGGGCTGCAGGTGTGGATCGAGGAAGACACCGCGCGCGCCGTCGGCGCCATTGCCGGCGCCGAGCCGGCCAGCTTCGAACGCATCGGCGAAGAGGCCGACCTGGCGGTGGTGGTCGGCGGCGATGGCACCATGCTCGGCGCCGCCCGTCGCCTGGCGCCGTACAACGTGCCGGTGGTCGGCATCAACCAGGGCCGCCTGGGCTTCCTGACCGACATCGGCCGCGACGAGATGATTCCGCGCCTGGCCGAGATCCTGGCCGGGCGCTACCTGCGCGAGCGCCGCGTGCTGCTCGACGCCCAGGTGATGCGCGGCGGCGAGGACGTCTTCCATACCGTGGCGCTCAACGACGTGGTGCTGTCGCGCGGCGAGAGCGGGCGCATGATCGAGTTCGACCTGCATGTCGACGGCGAGTACATCTATTCGCAGCGTTCCGACGGCATGATCGTCGCCACGCCGACCGGTTCGACCGCCTATGCGCTGTCGGCCAACGGGCCCTTGCTGCATCCGCGCCTGGCCGGCATCGTGCTGGTGCCGCTGCTGCCGCACGGGCTGACCTACCGGCCGCTGGCCCTGGCGCAGGAGAGCGTCGTCGAACTGGTCATCTCGCCGCATTACGATGCGCGCATCCATTTCGACGGCCAGACCCTGTTCGAAGCGCACCCGCAGGATCGCATCCGCTTGCGCCGCTCCGATATTTTCGTGACCCTGCTGCATCCGGAAAGCTACAGCTACTTTGCCGTGCTGCGCGAAAAGCTCCACTGGAGCGCCGCGCCGCGCTTGTCCTGACTTGTCCCCAATCGCTGGCCCTGACACCGAGCCCTCATGCTGCGACGCCTGACCATCACCGATTTTGTCCTCGTCGATCGACTCGAACTGGATTTCCGCCCGGGCTTCGGCGCCCTCACCGGCGAAACCGGCGCCGGCAAGTCGATCCTGCTCGACGCCCTGGCGCTGCTGCTGGGCGAGCGGGCCGATTCGTCCGTCGTGCGCGCCGGCCGTGACAAGGCCGACATCGTGGCCGAATTCGACCTGCCGGCCGAACCGGCGCTGGTGCGCTGGCTGGCCGAGCAAGACCTGGCGACCGACGACGGCCAGGTGCTGGTGCGGCGCGTAGTCGACAACAATGGCCGCTCGCGTGCCTACATCAATGGCACGCCGGCCACCGCTGCGCAGTTGCGCGAGCTGGGCGAACATCTCGCCGACATCCACGGCCAGCATGCCCACCATGCCTTGCTGCGTGGCGATGCGCAGCGCCTGCTGCTCGACACCCAGGGCGGCCTGTTGCCGTTGGCGCGTGAAGTCGGCGGCGCCTACAAGGCCTGGCAGACCGCGCGCGAGGTGCTCACCACGGCCCGGGCCGGGCAGGAGAGCCTGGCGCGCGAACGTGATCTGCTGGCCTTCGAGGTCAAGGAACTCGCCGAACTGGCCTTTGAACCGGGCCAGTGGGAAGCCATCAACCAGGAACATGGCCGCCTGACCCATGCGGCCAGCCTGCTCGAAGGCGCCGCCGCTGCGCTGGAAGCCGTCAGCGAGGGCGAAGCCGCCTTGTCCGACCAGACCGAGCGCGTGGCCGCCCGTCTGCAGGAACTGACCCAATATGACGAGTCGTTGGGCGAGGTCGCCCAACTGCTGTCCGAAGCCGCCATCCGCCTGGAAGAAGCCGGCCATGCGCTGCGCCGCTACCGTGATCGCGTCGAACTCGATCCCGAACGTCTGGCCGAGCTTGAGCAGCGCCTGACCGCCGTCATCGGCGCCGCCCGCAAGTACCGCGTGCAGCCCGATACCCTGGGCGAACTGCTGGCCGAGCGTCGTGCGCGCTTCGACAGCCTGGCCGAGATGGCCGACGTGGCAGCGCTCGAAGTGCGCGAGCGGGCCGCCTTTACCAGTTTCGACGGCGCTGCGCAGAAGCTCAGCAAGGGGCGCGCGCGCATCGCCAAGCAATTGGCCACGGCGGTGACTGGCGCCATGCAGGAACTGGCCATGGCCGGCGGCAAGTTCGATATCGCCCTGACGGCCGAACCCGAAGGCAGCGTGCAGGGGTATGAGCGCGTCGAATTCCTGGTCGCCGCCAACCCGCACCAGGCGCCGCGCCCCTTGGCCAAGGTTGCCTCGGGCGGCGAACTATCCCGCATCGGGCTGGCGATCCAGGTGATCGCTTCCGAAGCGCAGTCGGTGCCGACGCTGATCTTCGACGAAGTCGATGTGGGCATTGGCGGCGGGGTGGCCGAAATCGTCGGCCGTCGCCTGCGCGAACTGGGGCAAGGGCGCCAGGTGTTGTGCGTCACCCATTTGCCGCAGGTGGCCGCACAGGCCAACTGGCAATGGAAAGTCGCCAAGGAGACCCAGGGCGGGCAGACACTGTCGCGCCTGACCGAACTCGATGCACCGGCTCGCGTCGAGGAGATCGCCCGCATGCTGGGCGGTGTCAATATCACCGAGACAACCCGCAGCCACGCTGCGGAGCTTTTGGGGCAATCCTGATGCAAGAAGAAGTACCGCAACGTATTCCGCTGTGGCCGGCGCAAGCGCCGGGCTCGGCCCATCTGACCTTTCCTGAACGGGTGGTCGAACGCAGCACCGAAGTGGGGGTGCGCGACCGCGCCGTCACCGGTGTGACGGCGCCCGATCTCACCGTCTACCGTCCGGAACGGCCCAACGGCACGGCCTTGCTTGTGGCGCCCGGCGGCGGTTACCAGCGCATGGTGATCGACAAGGAAGGCGAAGAGATCGCCCACTGGCTCAACGGCCTGGGCATTACCGTGTTCGTGCTCAAGTACCGCCTGCCCGGTGAAGGCCACGAACAGGCACAGCAAGTGTCGCTGCAGGATGCCCAGCGCGCCGTGCGCCTGATCCGCGCGCACGCCGAACAATTCGGTGTCATGCCCTGGCATGTCGGCGTAATGGGGTTTTCGGCCGGCGGCCACGTCATCGCGCGCGTCGCCACCGAATTCAACGCGCACGTGTATTCACCGGTGGACGACGCCGATGCCTTGTCGGCGCGGCCGGATTTCTCCGTGCTGGCCTATCCGGTGATCACCATGGACGCAGCGTTCGCCCATCCGGGCTCGCGCGCCACCCTGCTGGGCAATGAACCGGACGACGCCGCCGTTCAGCGTTTCAGTGCCGAGAACAACGTGTCGGTCGAAACGCCGCCGACCTTCATCGTGCTTGCCGACGACGATCCCACCGTACCGGCCGAGAACGCCGCGCACTTCTACCTGGCCCTGCGCCGGGCGGGTGTGAGCGCCGAATTGCACAGCTTCCAGCACGGCCTGCATGGCTTCGGTGTGCGCCATGCCGACCAGCCCGAAGGGGCGTGGACGCGATTGTTCGAAGCCTGGGCGCGCGCCAACGGCTGGCTGTAAGACGGCACGCCACGCTTCACGCACGGGCGGCGCACCCTTGGCGGGCGTCGCCCGTGTGCGTTTTGACTGTTCGTGCGCCGCGCCACCGGCCCTCCCCAGAGGGGCGGAGCGCGGCGCCATCCGCTAGAATCGAGCCCCTTTGCCCCCCGTTTCATCGATGTCCCGTCGCGACGCTTCTTCCTTGTACGACCTGATCCTGTCGGCCGATCGGCCCGCACTGTATCGTGCCTTGCGCGACGTACGGCGGCCGGTGGCGGGGTGGGGCGATCTGCCTGACAAGCTGCGCGCGCGCTTCGAAAAAAGCGCCGAGCTGCGTGCCCAACGCCGCCAGCGCCTGCCGCGTCCCAGCTTCCCGGCCGAGTTGCCGGTCAATCAGCGGCGCGACGAAATCGCCGAGCTCATTCGCCAGCACCAGGTGGTCATCGTGTGCGGAGAGACCGGCTCCGGCAAGACCACCCAGTTGCCCAAGATCTGCCTCGACATCGGTCGCGGCGAAGCGGGCCTGATCGGCCACACGCAGCCGCGCCGGCTGGCTGCCCGCGCTACCGCCACGCGCATCGCACAGGAGCTGGACAGCGAACTGGGGGGCGTGGTGGGGTTCAAGGTGCGCTTCACCGATCACACGCGCGCCGACAGCTACATCAAGCTGATGACCGACGGCATTCTGCTGGCCGAGACGCAGGGCGATCCGATGCTGTCGGCCTACGACACCATCATCATCGACGAAGCGCATGAGCGCAGCCTGAACATCGATTTCCTGCTCGGCTACCTGCGCCAATTGCTACCGCGCCGGCCCGACCTGAAAGTCATCGTGACCTCGGCGACGCTCGATGCCGAGCGCTTTGCGCAGCACTTTGCCCAGGCGGGCAAGCCGGCGCCGGTGATCGAAGTCTCCGGGCGTCTGTATCCCATCGAAGTACGCTACCGTCCGATCGAGGACGACGAAGCGGCCAAGCCGCCTGTGCGTGCCGGTGTCACGGTGCGCACCGACCACCGCCGCAGCAACAAGGATCTGTACGAAGCCATCGTCGACGCCGTTGGCGAGTTGCAGCGCGTCGGCCCCGGCGACGTGCTGGTGTTCCTGCCCGGCGAGCGAGAAATCCGCGAGGCGGCCGAGGCGCTGCGCCACGCCCACCATCTGCCGGGCACTGAGATCCTGCCGCTCTTTGCACGTCAGTCGGCGGCCGAGCAGGCACGCGTGTTCGGGCGTTCCAACGGGCGTCGCGTGGTGCTGTCGACCAACGTGGCAGAGACCTCACTGACCGTGCCGGGCATCCGCTACGTCGTCGATACCGGCCTGGCGCGCTTGAACCGCTACAGCCATCGCAACAAGGTCGAGCTCCTGCAGATCGAAAAGATCGCCCAGAGCGCCGCCAAGCAGCGGGCAGGGCGCTGTGGCCGGGTGCAGGACGGTGTATGTGTGCGGCTCTATGATGAACAGGATTTCACGCGCCGCCCCCCTCATACCGATCCGGAAATCCTGCGTTCCTCGCTGGCCGGCGTCATTCTGCGCATGAAATCGCTGCGCCTGGGCGCGGTGGAAGACTTCCCGTTCATCGATGCCCCCACGCCGCGCATGATTGGCGACGGCTACCAATTGCTGGCCGAACTGGGCGCGGTGGACGACGACAATGAGCTGACGCCGATCGGCCGTGAGCTGGCGCGCCTGCCGCTCGATCCGAAGATCGGTCGCATGTTGCTGGCCGCCCGTGATCGCCATTGCCTGGATGAAGTGCTGGTGATCGCCGCCGCGCTGTCGGTGCAGGACGCGCGCGAGCGGCCGCCCGAGAACAGTGGTGCCGCCGACCAGGCCCATGCGCGCTTTCGCCTGGCGCCGGACGACAAGGGCGAGCCGCGTTCGGAATTCCTCTGGTACCTGCATGCCTGGCGCGCGTTCGACGAAGTGTGGCGCCACGACAGTTCGAGCAAGCAAAAGGCATGGTGCAAGCAGCATTACCTGTCTTATCTGCGCATGCGCGAATGGCGTGACATCCATGGTCAGCTCCACGCGCTGTGTGCCGAGCACGGCTGGTTGCAGGATGAAGAAGGCACGCGTGGCGAGCGCGACGCCGCCGGCCAGGCCGACGCCCCCGCGCCGCAGCGCAGAGGTGGGCGCGAGCTGAAAGGCCAGATGGCGGCGCGCCAGATCGCCGCCAAGCAGGATGCGCGCGTGGCGGCGGCCGACTACGAATCGATCCACAAGGCCCTGCTGACCGGGCTGCTGGGCCACATCGGCGTCAAGATCGAGGACGCCAGCGGCCCCAACGTAGGCGCCTTCAACGGCGCGCGCGGCATCAAGTTCTGGCCCCACCCGGGTTCGTACATGGCCAAGCGTGCCGGCAAATGGCTGATGGCGGCCGAACTCATCGACACCTCGCGCCTGTATGCGCGCTGCATCGCCCGCATCGAGCCCGAATGGGTCGAAGAAGTGGGGGTGCATCTGCTTCGGCGCAGCGTGTACGAGCCGCACTGGGAGAAAAAACTGGGGGCGGTGCGGGCCTGGGAGCGGGGCGTCCTGCACGGCATCACGCTCTATGCGCGGCGCGCTACCTCATACGATCAGGTCGATGCGGTGCTGTGCCGCGAATTGCTCATTCGCGATGGGCTGGTGCAGGGCGAGATCGACGAGAGCGCCGCGCGTGGCATGCCGTTCTTCCAGCACAACCACAAGCTGGTGGCCGAGATCGAACGCCTCGAGCACAAGATGCGCCGCCCCGACGTGCTGGTCGACGAAGCGCTGATCCATGCTTTTTACGACGCCCACATTCCGGCCGAGGTCACCGACCTGCGCGCCTTCGAGGCGTGGCGCAAGAAGGCCGAACGCGGCCAGCCGCGCCTGCTGTACCTGTCGCGCGAACAGCTCATGCGGCACGAGGCCGCCGGCGTGACCACCGATGCCTTCCCGGCGTCGATGGACGTGCTCGGGCAGAAGCTCAAGCTCAGTTACCTGCACGAACCGAGTTCGCCCGAAGACGGCGTCACGCTGACCGTGCCGTTGGCGATGCTCAACCAGGTGCCGGTCAATCGCTGCGAATGGCTGGTGCCGGGTCTGCTCGAAGACAAGGTCGCCGCCTTCCTCAAGACCGTGCCGCAGAAGCACAAGCATCGCCTGCAGCCGATTTCGGAAAGCGCGCGCGATTTCATGGCCGCTTTCGATGACGGGCAATTTGACACCGGCGAGCCCTTCCTGCGCGCGCTGCAGAATTTCGTCGAAGAGCGCGTGCAATTGAAGCTGCCGCTGGAGAGCTTTCGCGCCGAGAACGTCAACGCACACTGTTTCATGAATTTCCGCGTCATCGACGAGCATGGCCGACCGCTGGCAAGTTCGCGCAACCTGCCCGAACTGCGCGTGCGCCTGAAGGATCAGGTCGCCGAATTGTTCCGCAATGCGCAGCTCGAACACGCTTTTCAGGCGGCGGGCGTCGACGCTGACCGCGATGCCGGCGAGGGGGCCGAAACGGTGCCTGCCAAGGATGATGGGGGCAGCGAAGGCGTGCATCTTCAGGGCCTGACCAGTTGGTCGTTCGGTGCCTTGCCCGAACTGCTCGAAGTGAAGGTCGGGCATCGCCAGGTGATCGGCTTTCCGGCCCTGCAGGACGACGGCGACAGCGTCAGCCTGATCGCCTGCGATACCGAAGAGGATGCCGCGCGGGTGCACCGCAAAGGCCTGGCGCGCCTGTTCGCGCTGACCCTGTCGGCGCAGGTCAAGTCGATCGAAAAATTGCCTGGCATGCGCGAGCTGGCGCTCAAGTTCATGAGCTTCGGCAGCGATGCCGAGCTCAAGCGCCTGCTGGTGATGGCCACGCTCGAACGCACCTGTCTGATGGAGCCGCAGCCAGCCGACGCGGTCAGCTTCGAAGCGCGCGCGCAAAGCGCCAAGGTGCGTGTGAGCCTCGTTGCGCAGGAACTAATGCGCCTGACGGCGACGCTGGTGGACGAACACGCCAGCCTGCAAAAGAAGCTGCTGGGCCTGAAGGCCTTTTCTGGTGCCCTGGCCGACATCGAAGCGCAACTGGCGCAGTTGATGCCGAAGGATTTCCTGACGGCGGTGCCGTATGAGCGTCTGGCGCAGTACCCGCGTTATCTCAAGGCGATTGCTGCACGCATCGAGAAACTGCGCGCCAATCCCGCCCGCGACGGTCAGTTGATGGGTGAGTGGCGCTCGCTGGCACAGCCTTGGGAGCGCGACTGGATCGCCAAGCGCAAGGCCGGTGTCATCGATCCGCAGCTGGAAGATTTTCGCTGGTTGCTTGAAGAATTGCGCGTGGGCCTGTATGCGCAAGAGCTCAAGACGCCGATGCCGGTCAGCGTCAAGCGTCTGCAGAAAATCTGGGACAGCCGCCCGCGCTGAGGCGCGCGGGTGAGCTGTTGTCCTGCCGTGCGGGCTATGCGCACGGCGTAGCATCTGTGCAACGCCCGTCGACACGGAGCCGCACGTAGCGGCACAATGACGGCAGGCCGCATCAAAAAAGCGGCCTTTCCTTGAGTCCGCCGGGCTTTGCCTGGGTTCGCGCACCATTACTCACCACTCGATCAGCATGACGATCGCAGTCTCATCGCGATCTCACCGTGGTGCGGTTTGCGCAGTAGTGAGCCCGGTCTCAAGGTTCAGAAACATCAAAAAGGACAAGGAGACAAGACACATGAAAAAGACCACCATTCACGGTCTGTGCGCCGCGCTTTTGTGCAGCGCGCTGGCCGCCTGCGGCAGTGATGACGACGGCCAAGTCCAGGCGGCCGCCGTGAGCAGTGCCAGCAGCACGGCGAGCAGCGTTGCCGTGAGTTCATCGAGTTCCACCAGCATGTCATCTTCTTCGCAGACCAGCGGGCCGTCGGACGCGACCTACCAGACCAGCGGCATTCTGCCGGCCACGTCGAGCACGCCGAACAACCTGCCGGTGTTCTACCAGAAGATCAAGGACCGCCTGACCTTCCCGATGGCCTGGAAGAGCGGCACCACCGACATGGCCGCCTGGCGCGCCGCCGGCCGTGCCAAGGTCAAGGAGCTGCTGCTGCAGCCCGAAGACAACACCGCCTTCAATCCGGTCGTTATCGACGAACAGGACAACGGCACGTACTGGGCGCGCAAGGTCGTGTTCAACCTGACCGCCGACAGCCGCGTGTTGGGCCTGATGCTGGTACCCAAGGGCGCCGGACCGTTCCCGGCGGCCGTGCTGCTGCACGATCACGGCGGCAAGTTCGATATCGGCAAGGAAAAGCTCATCAAGCCGTGGGGCGACGCCACGCGCCTGACATCGGCCGAAGCCTGGAGCGCCAAGTACTTCAGCAACCGTTTCGTGGGTGACGAGCTGGTCAAGCGCGGCTATGTCGTGCTGGCCGTCGACGCGCTGGGTTGGGGCGACCGTGGCGGCTACACGGCCGTCGGCACGCAGACGCAGGGTGAGCAACAACAGGCCCTGGCGGCCAACCTGCTCAACCTGGGCGATTCGCTGGGTGGCCTGATGGCCCGCGAAGACGTGCGCGCGGCGGACTTCCTGGCCAGCCTGTCGGTGGTTGACACCACCCGCATCGCGGCCGTTGGCTTCTCGATGGGCGCCTATCGCGCCTGGCAACTGGCGGCACTGTCCGACCATATCGCGGCGGGTGTGGCGGTGTGCTGGATGGCTACCACCGATGGCTTGATGGTGCCGGGCAACAACCAGCTCAAGGGGCAGTCGGCGTTCAACATGATGCACCCCGGTCTGCTGCGCTACCTGGACTTCCCGGATGTGGCCAGTCTGGCCGCGCCCAAGCCCATGCTGTTCTATAACGGCGGCACCGACACGCTGTTCCCGACCGCTTCGGTCGACGTCGCCTACAACAAGATGGCACAGGTGTGGGCGGCCTATGGCGCGGCCGACAAGCTGAGTACGCAGACCTGGTCGACGCTGGGCCACGTGTTCGTACAGGACGAGCAGGACGCGGCCTTCACCTGGCTGGACGCGGCGCTCAAGCGCTGACGCAGCCAGGGTGGGCGAGGGCGCTTGCCGCTCGCCCACCCCTTCACCCCGGACCGCCTGCGCGGGTGGTCCGTCACCGCCGGGGCAACCCCCGCCAAGGCGAAGGCGCTCGCCCATTCGGTGTCACCCCGCTCGATGTCGGCGATCCTGTGCAACCGCCTGCCTGATGGCCCCGGCCACCCCGGGCGGCCTGCGCCACTTTTCTCACGACCCGCCGCTGCGCGGCAGCTTTTGCCGCTTCCGGCGCCTCGCCGCAGAGGTGTCGCGGGAGTGTTTGGTGTCGCATTTTAACTTATTGATTTTTAAAGACAAAAAAACGTGATCGGCATGTTTTGAAACTGGCAAGCCAATTGCTTTAAGGCTCTTCGAGAACTTTTGGAGTGCCTGCAATGGCCAGCCTGCTGAGCATTGGTTTGACCGGACTGAACGCCGCCCAAGCCTCGCTGACGACAACTTCGCACAACATCACCAACGCCAACGTGACGGGCTACACCCGTCAACAGGTGATCCAGGGCACGCAGACGCCGCTGTATACAGGGGCGGGCTTCTTCGGCCAGGGTACGCAGGTCCAGACGGTCAAGCGCATCTATAACCAGTTCCTGGAAAACCAGACGATGGCGGCCGATGCGGCCCACTCCAAGTCGTCGACCTACTACAACGAAATCGCGCAGATCGACAATCTGCTGGGCGATGAGACGGTTGGCCTGTCTTCGGCCATCACTTCGTACTTCAATAGCGTCCAGAGCGTGGCGTCGAACCCGTCGGACATCTCGGCCCGGCAGTCGATGCTGTCGTTCGCCGAGGCGCTGTCCAACCGCTTCCAGGCGCTCAACTCGCGCATGGATGAGATCCGCTCGGGGGTGGAGACACAGATTTCCGCCACCGTCGATAACATCAATACGCTGGCCAAGCAGTTGGCCGACGTGAACCACGAAATTCTGGTGGCCCAGTCGGCCGGCCCCGGCGTGCCCGCCAACGATCTGCTGGACAAGCGCAATGCCCTGATCCAGGAACTGAACCGCAACGTGCAGGTGAGCACCACCACCGAAAGCGACGGTTCGATCAGCGTGTTCATCGGCTCTGGCCAGCCGCTGGTGGTGGGCAACAGCACCTATACCCTGACGGCGTCGCCGTCCGACACCGACCCGAAAAAGCTGCAGATCGGCATCAAGCTGCTGAACGGCAATTCGGCCAAGGTCTCCGAAAGCCTCATCACCGGCGGTACGCTGGCCGGCCTGCTGTCGTTCCGTGGCGAAGCGCTGGATGAAGCGCAGAATGCCCTTGGGCGCATCGCCGTGGGCATGACCGAGACGTTCAACGCTCAGCACAAGCTCGGTGTGGACCTCAACGGCGCCATGGGCGGCAATTTTTTCACCCCCATCGCGGGGGCGGTGCAGAATTTGCCGTCCTACTCGACGGGTACGGTGTCGACCGCGCAACTGTCGGTCGGCTACACCGACCCCAACAAGCTGACCACCAATGACTACGTGCTCAGCTTCGACGGCACCAACTACAACCTGTCGCGCACCTCGGACGGCATCTCGGTCTATTCGGGTGCGAGCCTGCCGGCCGACGTCGATGGCATCTCCATCAGCGTGGCGTCGGGCAGCATCGCAGCGGGCGACCGCTTCCTGATCCAGCCGACGCGCTATGCGGCGGCCAACGTCACGGTGGCGATCCAGGACACGCGCCTGATCGCGGCGGCGGCGCCGATCACTACTTCGGCGGCGTCCTCCAATGCCGGCACGGCGTCGATCTCGCAGGGCTCGGTGGTCAGCAGCACCGGCATCTCGGGCTCGATTCCGCACATCGGCGACATCACGGTGACCTTTGATGCGGCCAGCAATTCGTTCGTGCTGGGTGGCGCGGCCACAGGGTCGCTGGCCTACAACCCGATCACCGACGCCTCGGGCAAGACCTTTACGCTGGCCTCGCCGAACATTTCGTTCTCGATGAGCGGTGCGCCCAAGAACGGCGACACCTTCACCATCACCAGCAACAACAGCGGCGTGTCGGACGGCCGCAATGCGGTGGCCCTGGGCAATCTGCAGACCACCAAGAACATGCTGGGCGGCTCGGCCACCTATGCCACAGCCTATAGCCAGATCGTCAGCAAGATCGGCACGCAGACGCACGCAGCGGAAGTCAACGCCGATACCCAGCAGACCCTGCTGGAGCAGGCCCAGGCGGCGCAGCAGGCCGTGTCGGGCGTCAATCTGGATGAAGAAGCCGCCAACCTGCTGCGTTACCAGCAGGCCTACCAGGCCGCCGCGCGGGTCATGAATACCGCGCAGACCTTGTTCGAAGCCGTTCTTGAAATCGCTCGCTGAGCACGCATGGCAAAGGGATAGCAAACATGCGCATTTCGACCTCACAGATCTACGACACCAACGTGTCGACCCTGAGCCGTCAGCAATCGTCGCTGCTCAACATTCAGCAGCAACTGTCGCTGAATACGCGCGTGACCAAACCGAGCGACGACCCGGTGGCTGCGGCGCAGGCGCTGACCATCAAGCAGGCCAGTGCCGTGGTGACGCAGCAGACCACCAACCAGGGCACGGCCACCGATGCGCTCAAGTCGCTCGAAAGCAAGCTGGCGGCGATCGGCGACATCATCACCTATGCCAAGGAGCGCACCATCCAGGCCGGCAACGGCGCGCTCAACGCCGAAGACCTCAAGAGCATCGCCATCGATATGCGTTCGCAGTTCGATGCCTTGATGGGGATCGCCAACAGCGCCGATTCGAATGGTGAATACATGTTCGCCGGCTTCAAGGGCGACACGATTCCCTTCACCGGCAATCTGTCGGGCGGCGTGAGCTACCAGGGCGATCAGGGGCAGCGCACGCTGCAGGTGTCCAACACGCGCCTGATGCCGGTGAGCAACAACGGCCAGCAGGTGTTCATGAGCGTGGACAACCTCAATGGCAGCTTCAACACCGGCGCGGTCTACGGCAATTCGGGCGCCGCTGCCATCAGCGGGGGCTCGGTAACGGGTAGTTACACGGGGGGCCAGTACGGTATCAAGTTCACCAGCGGCACCACCTATGAGATCTACGATCGCGCGGCCGATCCGACCATGACCGGTACGCCGCTGTCGAGCGGCACCTATGCCAACGGCGCCAACATCAACCTGCCGCCGGCGCCAGCGACGGCGCAGATCCAGGTGGCGGTGAGCGGCACGCCGGCTGCTGGCGACACGTTCACGGTCGAGCCGGGGGGTCAGACCGACATGTTCACCACCCTGCAGGATCTGATCAGCACGCTGGAGAACGCCAAGGGCGACGCCTTCGACGTGGGTATCGCCAAGGCCACCACCAAGCTCGACAATGCACTGGACAGCGTGCTCAAGCTGCGCTCGCAGGTCGGCTCGCGTCAGACCGAGATCGACGCGCTGCAGGACATGGGTAGCGACACGCAACTGCAATATGCCGATCGCATCGACAAGCTGACGGGGCTGGATTATGCCAGCGCGATCTCCGACTTCGGCATGCAGCAGGTCAGCCTGCAGGCCGCGCAGCAGTCCTTCATCAAGATCAGCGGCATGTCGCTGTTCAACTACCTGAAGTAACGGGGGCCGAGATGAAACGCCTGTTCGCATTGGCCACCGCTCTGCTGCTCACCGCCTGCAGCGCCATCCATGGCGACTATCCGCGCAGCGGGTCGGTGATTCCGGATGCGGGGATCCGCCTCACGCCGGGCTACGTGCTGCATTTCGATGACGCCATCATGATCGCTGGCATCGTCTACCTGGTCTACCAGGTGGTGGATCCACGCGCGCCCAACTGGGACATCCGCGAGACGCAGATGGACCAGACGCGCTATCGCTACGAAATGCAGATGCAGCCCATCCATATCGGCGGCG